>JAIOSB010000004.1 GCA_021107795.1 bacterium | reverse complement strand
GGTGGTGCATGTGATACCTATACGATTGGAGATGGAGGCGATGGAGGAGGAGGCGATGGAGGAGTAAATACTACAGGAGTGGCTGGTACAGATGGCACTGGAGGAGGTGGTGGTGGATCTGGTGATCATCCTAATGTAGGAGGTGATGGAGGCGATGGTGTTGTTATAATCAGCTATATTACGCCACTTTATTCTGGAGTATATAGATCTCCTGAAGTGGACTTAACAGATACATACGACTTAGATAGTATAGGGTGGACAGGATATGGTAGTGATTCAGGAGGGGGAGAGACTCCGCATAGTACTACTGGTTTAGTAGGTAAGTGGGACTTTAACGAGACAAGTGGTACTACAGCTGATAATGAAGGTAGTGGTACTTGTGATGGAACGCTCTCGGGTATGACGACTACAGGGCAAGATGTGGTTGCAGGTAGTGGTTGGACCAGTAACAATAGAAGGTGGGGTGATGGAGCTTTGATGTTTGATGGAGACAATGATTATGTCACTGCGGGGAGTGATGCAAGTATTGATAATATTTCTGCTAAAACAATATCTTTTTGGCTCAAAGTGGACTCATATAGTGGTGATATGCACATTATAAACAAAGGTGAGGTATGGTTTGTAGCTATTGATCAGCCCAATAGTAGATATATCTTTGGGCAGGCTTTTTCTACATCCAATGGAAGATGGTCAGTTCCTCTATCCGCTGTATCTGTAAAAGAGTGGCATAATATTGTCGTTACCTACGATAGGTCATCTACAAGTAATAATCCGTTGTGGTATGTTGATGGAATATCGATACCTATGACTGAGTATAATCCTCCTTCGGGTAGTCCTAATAGTGATGCGACGGGGAATTTGTTGCTTGGTGATTCACCCGGCTATAGTAGACATTACGAAGGAATAATGGATACAGTTTCACTCTATTCAAGGATTCTTACCTCCTCTGAGATTCTATCTAACTATAACTCAGGGAATATTGAGTTCAGGTCTAGGACTAGTACAGATGGTACTTCATGGACGGATTGGAGTGGTAGTGAGACATCGCTTACCAATGAATACTACAAGACAGTAACTATAGAGAGTGATCAGGTAGATTCGACCCTTACCAATTTCCCTGTGTTGGTTTCTGTGACGCATAATGATTACAAGAGTACAGCTAATGGTGGACATGTAGCACAGCCGGATGGTGGGGATATATACTTTACTAATAGTGCAGGTACTACACAATATGATCATGAGATAGAGAAGTATGTACCGAGTACAGGGCAGGTAATAGCGTGGGTAGAAGTTCCTAGTGTAAGTAGTAGCGCTGATACTACATTTAGGATGTACTATGGAGACAACTATTCTGTAGATAAATGGGATGTAAATGGTACTTGGGATAGTGATTATGAGCGAGTTTATCATGTGAATGATAGCTTGGATGATTCTGCATCTAGTACCACAGCGACAAATAGTGGTTCGACTAATACAACATCAGGACATATTGCGGATGGTAGGAATTTTGATGGTACGGATGATTATTTCTATACTACCAATTTAGGGTATCCGGATAATGTTACTGTGTCTGCTTGGATTAATTATGATACTCTACCTAGTATATATGGACATATAGTGAGTCAGGGAAGGGATGGACCAAGTTCCGGGTATCATTTGAGTTTATTATCTGATGGATCAGTACACTTTGCAGTTAATACTAATATTGCAGCTAGTCCTGAAATATCACTTTCTAGTTCTATATTGACCCAAGGGATTTGGTATCATGTAGTTGGAACATATGATGGTAGTGTTGGAAATCTTTATATAAATGGATCTTTAGCTTCTACGAGTACAATTACTGCTGCGGATATCCTTTATAGCTATTCGGAAGTTTTGGTTGTTGGGAAGATGTCTTACAATCACAGTCAACCTATAATCTATTTCCCTTTCGATGGGCAGGTTGACGAAGTTAGGGTTTCTTCTAAGGGGAGATCGGCAGCTTGGGCAGATGCCTCATGCAACAATCAGCAGCCTTCATCCACCTTTATAAGTTTTGGTACTGAGAATACTGTTTCTAGCTCATCAGAGTTATCATTTCCAGAAGATTCTAGTATACAGATAGAGTATGATGACGATGCTGTAAGTACTACCCCTGTACTACACTATACTCTTGATGACACGAATGGAGATTTAGCAGGAAATGATATCTTCGATAGTAGTGGGAATGATAATGATGGAGAGATTAATGGTACTACTGTTCAGGATGGAGTAATTGGGTACTCTAGATACCTCGATGGTATCGATGATGCTATAGTTCTTTCCTCTCCTGCGACTTTACCTACGGGGAATGAAATAACTGTTGCTTTTTGGGCAAAGGGTCTAGATTCTAATTCAACGGCTAGCTATCTCTTCACGGCGGAAGATTCGAGTTCAAATAGGGTTATGAATATACATTTACCATGGACTGATGGAAATGTATATTGGGATGCTGGGAATAGTGGAACTTCGTCATATGATAGAACAAGTAAAGCTATTAGTGAGTCTGAGTATAGAAACAAATGGGTTCATTGGGCTTTTACAAAAGATGCTTCTGCTGGGACATTGAAGATATATCTCGATGGAGCACTATGGCACTCAAGTACTGGTCATACAAGGACTCTATCTGCTTCTAATAAAGCTGAGATAGGAAGAGTTCCAGATTTCTGGGAGGGATATCTAGATGATTTTAGAATTTATGATAGTGATTTGTCCGAGTCTGAAATATATGCCTTATATTCCTTGGGTAAGGATGATAGGACTACATATTCTGTTGTAAGTACCGATGTAGGCAGTAATACAATGCTACCATTCTGGATAGCTAGTGACCGATTAGGTACGAATATGGAACTAACATATGGAGAGAGTGAGTACGCTAATTATGAACCAGATAGTAGTACAGAGGGTTTGTGGCATATGGACGAAAGTATAAATAATGCTTGTAGTGGAGGGACTAACGATGTTTGTGATAGTAGTAGTAATGGCAATGATGGAGCTATATCTAGTTCTCCCACAATAGTGGACGGAGTATATGGCAAAGCTAGAGATTTTGATGGGGGTGATGATTTTATTAATATTGGTAATAAGAGTATTGCGGACAATGAGGCAAATCTTACGGTAAGTGCTTGGGTCAATACAAATACGACGGATGCTACACATCATGGAGTTTTTACTGAAAACTTTGTTGTTTTTGTCGGACAATATGGTACACAAGTATCAGTATATTTGAGTAGTGATGGGTTGACTTGGACTCACACTTCTAATTCAATGGGAAATCTTACAACAGGAATGTGGCATAATGTAGTATGGGTTAAAGAGGGTGTATCTATGAAAGTATATATCGATGGGATACTCACAGGAACTATGGTAGCACCAGCTACCTTGGGTTCAACCTCTGGTAACAATGTAATTGGTAGTACTATTGGTGGTACAGCTGAGTGGTGGGATGGCATGCTTGACGAAATTCGTGTAGACTCTGTAGCTCGTAGTGCTGATGAGGTCCGTCAAATGTATGAAGTAGAGAGTAGGGCATATCCAATAACTGTGAGTTTTAAGGCGGATCTTCAAAGTGGCAATCTAATTACAGGGAGTGGTGATACATCTTTCAGTATAGATGAAAGATCTTATGGTACCACTGATTACATTGAGAATCTTGATGTAGGGGAGACGATCATTGTAAAAGAGAATTACGGAGGGACCACATATGTTGCTCAGGGGCAGATAGCTAGTATAAACACGAGTACAGGAGCTTCTACAGTGGATTCTTGGGATAGTGATAGCACATTTCCTACTGCTGGGTTTACAGTAAATGCTACCGTGTTTAAATGGCAAAGAGAGTATGTAGATATAAGGTATCCTTTAGATGAGGATATTAATGCTGTTACAAATCTTGCCTTTAGAAAGCTAACGAATAAAGGGGCAAGCTTCTGGGTAGATGATGTTATGAGGGCTTCATATTTTGATGATTCTACGGGGGCTTCATTTACACCTATATCAGATATTCGGTATGTACAATATGAATCCATACTTACGAGATGGAATAATGATTCCACTTTGTATGTCTCTCAAGTAGATATTAACTATTCTATAGTTAGACCTACTACAGAACAAATAATGAGGCATGGTAAGTGGTTTAAAAATGGGGAACCACAAGGTTTCTGGTGGGCGGAGGATTAATGAAGGTATATTAATTTTGTGATAGATATATGTCATTTATAAAAGACATAGTAAAAGGGAATAAAGAGATACTATTTCTTACTCTAGGCTTGTTAGTTATGTCTATAGTGGCGGTTGCTCTTATGAATAATGGCAATGTAAATATAAAACCTATTACTACAGGGGAAGGTCTATATAGCCGATACGAGATTGTGATAGAAGAAGGAATTGATTATCAAGTAGTCATAAAAACAATATATGGTGATATTGAAATAGACCTTTATGAAAAGGAATCTCCAAATGCTGTAAATAGTCTTCTCTTTCTAGCAAAAGAGGGTTTCTATGACGATCTTACATTCCATAAGGTAATTAAAGATTTTGTGATACAAGCAGGGGATCACCAAGGAGATGGTAATGGTAATCCTGGGTATGTCTTAGAGAGAGATGAGAACGACTTAGCGATGGAGGAATACTCAATGTCTATGGTGAATGGAAGTCAGTTCTTCCTTGTTCCTAGTGGAAGTGATCTATCCCAGCTTAGTGAGTATGTGGTGATGGGGAGAGTAATTAGTGGGTTTTCAGTTGTTGACACAATAGAGAAAGTCGCTGTAGAGGGATATACACCACTCAACGATGTGACTATAAGCTCTGTACTTATTGTAGAAAAATAATCGTGTTCATCGAAAGTTCATAACTGCTTGTTAAAATGTAGTTATGGAACAATTCAAAGATAAAAACTTCTTGATATTTCTATCCATATCATTTGTGGTTGGTCTTTTGGTTGGTGCATGTATGGTTCTGCTATTCTTCCCTGAACCAATATGTGAGTGTGAAGAGTTGCAGGTTGTAGATGGTGAGGAGCAAGAACTGTCTGTAGATGTAGTAGGGCAAGAAACACAGACTGTTGAAGAAAAAGATACACTAGGTAAGAGTGTTTCACTCCCTGTTGCACAATGTAGTGTCATAGTTGATATCGCTGGTGCAGTAAAGTCTCCGGGTGTGTACTGTCTTGATGAGGGTAGTACTATCATCGATGCTGTTTATCAAGCGAAAGGATTCACTGATGGTATTGCTCAAAAGTTTGTATCAATGAGTATGAATCTGTCGTCCTTGCTGAGTGATCATCAGAAAATATACATACCTTTCCAAGAAGATGTATATTGTGAGATAAAGAGTTTGCAATATATCGATCAGGTCGTAAATGCTGGTAATACAACAAATAGTGGGGGTAGTACCACTGGAAATACTACTACTTGTGTCAATATCAATACTGCAAGTCTAGAAGAATTAACACAATTAGACGGTGTAGGGGAATCTACTGCGCAAAAGATTATAGATGCGAGACCTTATAGTGAAACATCCGACATTTTAAATGTGAGTGGAATAGGGGAGGCAACCTACGAGAAGTTCAAGGATGATATTTGTATATAATAGATGAAGAGTGTAATACAAAAAGTTATAAACTTGTACAAATGTTCCATACTTCTGTTTGAGTATATAATAGATATTCCAATTTTGTTTATTTCACTTTTTGCGATTTGCATAGATTTGATATTCCTGAAAATTTATATAAATCTTTTTGCAGATGAGTATGATTTAAGAAAATTTGTTGTTTTTGTATCTATTTCTGTATTGGTTACTCTTATATGCGTGACGATCTATTGTGTGGAATTTTCACGGAGGCAGAGAAAGAGGGGTTCGGGTAGTAGTGTGCCTGTTCAAATTTTATTTGTACTGATATTACTAATCTTTCGTCTAGTAGTGTGTGCAAGTAAAGATTTCGAGAGTATGAAAAGTAGGGAGGGTTTCACAGAGGCAAAAGGCTCCTTCCTTATCGAAACTGAAGATATTTCTAAGAGTAAGGGGGATAAGCAGGAGGTGGTTTTTAAATACAATGGTATGAGGGGGGTAGGGTATGTAAATTGGTTTGAAAATATAAAGATTGGGGATGTGTGTGAGGTGTATGGTGAGTTATCGGTGCCAGAAAATTTTCAAGATTTTGATTACAGAGGATATTTGAGAAATAAAGATATTTTTTTGTATGGGAATAGGTTGAGATTTGGAGAGTGCAAATATGAGATGAACTATTCCAGTGTGTCTAGTTATGCTCTTGCTCTTAAAAGAGGTTTGAGGGAGTTTAGGGATATACTTAGTAGGAATATTGATATGAATATGCCTGAACCCCAGTCTTCACTATTGATAGGGATATTGTTTGGATCAGAGAGGGCGTTTAGTGATGGTTTTGAGAGTTATTTGCGGATTAGCGGTACTACCCATATTATTGCTGCGTCTGGATACAATGTAACAGTATTAATATTGTTGTGTAGTAGGTTATTCGGTTTCTTAAAGAAGGAATCTAGTTTAGTATTCTCCTTGGTTATAATCTGGTTGTTTTGTATATTTAGTGGTTTAGGAGCTTCTATACTTCGTGCTACTGTTATGGGCTCTATTACAATATTAGCGTTAATTTCTGGTAATGTAAGAAATATCCATATATTGATACCGACTGGTATCTTGATATTAATATTGATTAATCCTAAAGTTTTGTTTGATATTGGTTTTCAGTTATCAATATTGGCAACTTTGGGATTGGTATATCTAATGCCGAGTATTGCGGAGTGTATAAAGAGGATTCTTGGGGTTAAGGGGGTACTAGATTGGGTCCAGGATTACTTTCTTAGTACTTTAAGTTGTACTTTGGCTACATTGCCTGTTTCTATATCAATTTTTGGTAAGGTGTCTCTTGTATCGGTATTTGCTAATGTGTTAATACTTCCTTTGACGGGTTCTACGATGTTGTATGGTGTTGTAGCATTAGTCTTTTCATTCATATCCCGCACTATCGGTCATTATCTATTTTCTATCCCATATTTTCAGCTAAAGCTTTTCGAGAGGATAGTTTCTTTCTTTGGTGCATTACAGTGGGGATATATTGATGTTGAGAATTCATATATTGGTGTATTGATTGGTTTGTTCTTGGTCCTTTTCTGTATGTATTTCTATCCTACTGATGAAGAAAATTACTATGTTAAAAAATATTACAATTTCTAAACTGTTGAAAATATTGGAGTGTGTAGTATGGGTCTCTTGTGGTATATATATTTTAAATGTAAGGGATATTCATGAGCGTATTATCATTTTTGATGTAGGGCAGGGGGATAGTATATTGATTCAGAAAGGGGATTTTGAAATATTGGTAGATGGTGGGGAGGATGATACGGTTGTGTATAGGATGGGTGAGTATATGGAGTGGGATGATAGGGTGATAGATGTTGTTGTTATTACTCATATGCATAGTGATCATTACATGGGTATTAAGTATTTGTTAGAGCATTATGAAGTAGGTTTGTTCCTTTTGTCTGTTAATTGTACAGATCTTTGTAGCGAGTTTAGGGAGTACAATCATATTGATGTGAGTATGGGGGATGTTTTGGAGTATGATGATATACATATAGATATTTTGTGGCCTAGAGTGGGGGAGTTGGATAAGAATTTGAATAATGATTCTGTTGTAATGTTGGTAGAGTGGCTTGGTAGGAGGGTTCTGTTGATGGGTGATGTTGAAGTCGAAGTGGAAGAACTATTACTTGAGAACTCTAGGTCATATATTGCTGATATTGATATTCTTAAGGCAGGGCACCATTGTTCGAAGACTGCATCTAGTTATGGGTTTGTTATTACATCTAATCCATACTTAGCAATTTGTAGTTGTGGTGAGGAGAATCGGTTCGGACATCCTCATAGTGAGGCATTGGATAACTTTAGAGAATTGGGTATACCATATATCCTTACTTGGGAATATGGTGATTATATTGTAGAATAGCAATATATCAAGTACCTGTAGCTCAACTGGATAGAGCATTGGTTTGCGGAACCAAAGGTTGTCGGTTCGATTCCGGCCAGGTACGTATTGTGATAAAATATCTAATATCCTAAGCACCCGTAGCTTAACTGGATAGAGCATCGGTCTTCGGAACCGAGGGTTGAGGGTTCGACTCCTTCCGGGTGCGTATAAATATGTTAGAATGCATTAATGATTACTCAAGAAATACAAAAGCTAATATCTCAATCCCTCTTAGGTCTTAATATTGAAGTTGATACTAAAGATATTGTAGTAGAACAATCAAACAATCTTGAAAATGGAGATTACACTACTAATGTAGCAATGAGGTTGGCCTCTAAGGCTAAAGGAAATCCAAGGGAGATGGCTCAGAGTATAATGGGGAGCCTAGAGAAAACGCCTAATATTGAGAAAGTGGAAGTAGCGGGTCCTGGCTTTATCAACTTCTTCCTATCCTCCTCCTACTTACAAAATGAACTTAAGGAAATATTGGATATGGGTGGAGTAGAGTACCTTAAATCTGGAGTTAAGGATGGTAAGAAAATTCTTATCGAATATACAGATCCAAATCCATTCAAAATGATGCATGTAGGTCATCTATACACAAATATCGTTGGAGAATCCTTCTCAAAGCTTCAAGAAGCTACTGGTGCTGATGTTGAGCGTGCTAACTATCAAGGTGATATTGGGCTTCATGTTGCTAAAACAATGTGGGGTGTAGAAAAGAAGCTTAAAGAAGAGGGTGTGTTGTTTAAAGATATTGAAAAGTTATCCCTTTTTGATAGGGTTGAATGGCTAGGTAAAGCATATCAGCTTGGGTCTGAGTACTACGATGATTTAGAGGATAGTGATGCTATGAAGAGAATTCAAGATATGAACTACTTCCTCTATCAAATTTGTTACCCTTCACTCCCTCAGAAGGATTTTAAAGATTTTGAGGTATTGGAGGTGGGCAAATGGTACAGAGAGGGTCGTGAGTGGTGCTTAGAGTATTTTGAGGGGATATATGAGCTTCTTGGTACCAAGTTCGACCACTATTTCTTCGAAAGTGAAGTAGGGGAAGGTGGGTATAAAATGGTTTTAGAGAATATTGATAATGGAATATTTAAGAAAGATGATGGAGCAGTTATCTATGAGGGTGATCCTGAGAGAGGGTTACATACCCGAGTCTTTATTAATCAATTCGGTATACCAACCTACGAAGCTAAGGAGTTGGGGTTAGCAAAGAGTAAAGATTCTAGAGGAGAGTGGGATGAGTCTGTCGTGATTACTGGAATGGAGCAAGCTCCTTACTTTAAGGTAGTATTTGACTCTCTTAGCAAACTGCTCCCCAAGATTGCCAAAGCATCAAGGCATATCCCTCATGGCTTGATAATGCTTCCTGGAATGAAAAAGATGTCTAGTAGGAAAGGGGAGGTTGTAGGTGCAGAAGATCTTTTGGGTATGGCAAAAGAGTCTGTAGTGGCACTTATGAATGAGAGTGGTAAGGTGGGTAGTGAAGATATTGATGGTATAGCTCAAAAGATATCCATGGCCGCTATTAAGTATGCCTTCTTGCGAGTCTCTGTCGGTAAGAATATTGTGTTTGATCTTAGTAAAGATATTGCGTTTGATGGTGATACGGGTCCATATCTTTTGTATGTGTACACGAGGGCAGTATCTATTATTAAATCTTGTGATATCAAGTATGATAGCTCTTCCTGCCTGAGTGATTCCTTGGAGAGTGCCGATGTAAAAGAGCTTGTCCGGCGCATTGGCAAAGCCAGGGGGGTGATGCTTAACGCTTCTGCTAATTACTCTCCTAGTACGATATGTACATATTTGTTTGAATTAGGTCAGAGTTTTAATAGGTTCTATCAGAATGTGAATGTACTTAAGGCGGAGGAAGAAGATCAGAAGTTTTTATTAGCTTTAGTAGATGCTACTAGCCAGATTATGAGTGCTGGTCTTAACTTACTTGGTATTACTACTGTTAGTAGGATGTAGTTGACCACAAGCTCCTCCAATATCGCTACCCATTGAGTGTCTAATGGTTGTGTTAATCCCACGATTATCAAGGATTTTCCTAAATCTCTCTACCGTATTGTTTGAAGGTGCTTCGTAGGGAATATCTTTGTAAGGATTAAATTTGATAAGGTTTACAAATGCTAATCTCTTGTAGAGAAGTTGTGAAAGCTCAATTGCATGTTCAGGTTGATCGTTTATACCTTTGATCAAGGTATATTCGTATGTAATACGCTTGTTAAATTCATTTTCATACCATGTAGAGAACTCCATAAGTTGTTCTAGAGGATATAAATTGGAGATTGTTGACATAATTGAAGCACGCAACTTTTGATTAGGTGCATGAAGGCTAAGTGCAAGTCGTGGATTATATCCTTTGCTAAAGAATTCCTTGAGCTGTGGAACATAGCCGACTGTAGAGATTGTAATATGTCTAATTCCTATACCCAGTTTGTTTGGATTATTGACAATATCTATTGATTTCTCAATGTTTGTAAGATTAAGCATTGGTTCTCCCATGCCCATATATACTACATTTGTGACTCTCTTGCCTTTAGGTACTAGCATTCTTTGGTGATGGAGTACTTGGTCTACAATTTCTTTATAGGTTAGATTACGATTAAAGCCCATTTTACCAGTGGCACAGAAAGAACAATCTACTGGGCAACCACTCATACAGCTTACGCATACTGAGTTTCTTCCATCTTTATATCGCATTAGAACCGTTTCAATATCGAAACCATCCTTAGTTTTAAATTCTGTCTTTATGGTCTTCCCATCCGAAGAGTGGTTGTCTTTTATATGATCTAGTGTAGAGAAATCAACTTCTTGTTTGAGTAATTCTCTTAATTCTTTTGACCAGGTACTTAGTTGGTCAAAGGAGGAAATGGCTTGTTTGTAATATTGGTTGTTAAATTGTTCTATCTTGTATTCTGGTAGGTTATGGGTGGTTGCAAATGTCTCTATCATAGATGTATTATATATTAACATTATTTTTTAATAAACTGCTTATAATGTTTGGTAAAAAACAAGACACAAGTAATCCGTACCATTCTGGATATATTGCTCCTAAGGGCTGGAAGCCAAAGAATCCTGATGAGGACTATGTTATCTCTCTCTTGGACATTGAACTTTCTGATGGTATTGGTATGGATAAGTTTGAAACTGCTGCAGCTGCTTGTGCAGCGGAGAGTTCTACTGGTACATGGACGAAGGTATATGATGGAAAGGGTAGTGGGGTGAAGATGGCAGAGAAAATGAGGGCTGTAGCGTTTGATTTGGATCCTCAGACAAAGACTTTTAAGATTGCTTACAAGAAGGAGTTGTTTGAGACAGGAAATCTCTCTGGTTTACTTGCAGGTGTTGTTGGTAATATCGATGGTATGAAGATGCTAAAGGCTTTTAGGTGTCTTGATGTGAGGTTTCCAAGAGAATGGGTAGAGTCTATGCCAGGTCCTGCATTTGGTATAGATGATATGAGGGATATGTTAGAAATTCCTACTGGCCCTATCCTTTGTACTGTACCTAAACCTAAAGTTGGTAGGACTGCTAAGGAGCAGGCTAATTTAGCGGAGATATTGTTTACAGCAGCGGATGGTGAGTATCAGGGTATTAAGGATGATGAGAACTTAACTAGTTTACATTTTAGTAAATTTGAGGATAGGGTGGAATTGATACATAAAGTAAGGAGGGACATTGAAGAGAAGAGTGGTAAGAAGAAATTCTATCTTTGTAATATAACGCATAGTAATATGGATGTGATGTTAGAAAGGGCAAATATGATTAAGAGTGCCAGTGGTAGATGGATGATGATGGATGTTGTTGTTACTGGATTTAGTGCAGTTCATACAATGAGGCTAAAGAATCCTGGGTTAGCTATACATGCACATAGGGCAATGCATAGCTTGTTTGATAGAGAGAGTGGCCCTGGAGTGTATGATATGGGGGAAATTAAGGATTTCTCGATGTCTATGATTGTAATTGCGAAGTTAATGAGACTGCTTGGTGTAGATGCATTACATGGTGGTGCTCCCAAGACTAAGATGGAGAACTATGGAGAGCCTAAGTTTATAAAAGATGCTTTGCAAGCAGATGTTACTCCTGCTTCTAGTATGACACTTGGTCAGAATTGGTTTGGTATGAAGCCGGTATGGCATGTTGCTTCTGGTGGTTTACATCCGGGTTCACTAGAGGAAGTGATTAAGCAGTTAGGAGAGGACATTATGATACAGTGTGGTGGTGGTGTGTTGGGTCACCCATGGGGAGTAGAGGCTGGTGTAGAGGCTGTAGTGCAGGCTAGGGACCTTTCTATGGATAGGGTGGATATGAAGGGTTGGATAGTGCAGAATCCTGATAGTGCTTTAGCTAAGGCTGCTCAGCATTGGGGGTTTGATCCCAGAATTGTATAGATTTCTTTTCTAAATCAAAGAGATATCTTCCAATGAGGGTTCTTTCGCTAGAAATGATTGTAGTAAGTTCTCTAATGTCTTGATTAACTGTCGTATGGATAACTACAATTTCAAATATGGGGTCATCTATATCTCTTATATCTTTTTCTATTAAAATATATCCATCTTCTTTGTCTATATAATGGCCGATAATCCAGCCATCGCTATCAGTTTCGTCTCTATATTCAGGAGTGAACTGTTGGGATAACGCTAAAGATACTACAGGCGGAAAATCTTTAAGATCATTACTAATCTCTTCTGGCAGTGGTAATTCTAATATTTTAGATCTACCATCTTCTATCATTGCTTAATTATCATATATTCTGTTAGAATAATCAAGACATATGAAATACTCACAAATATTTACAAAAACAGATAAGAATGCGAAGAAGTATGATTCTGCTAATGCGACATTGCTGACTAAAGCTGGCTTTATCGATCAAACAATGGCAGGAGTCTATACATTCTTACCTTTAGGTACAAGGGTGTTGCGTAAAATAGAAGGGATTGTGAGAGAAGAGATGGATAAGATTGGGGTAGAGGTGCTGATGCCGGCTCTATCGCCAAAGGAAGCTTGGATTAATACAGGGAGATTAGACGAAATGGATAATCTCTTTAAGGTATGTGGTGCTAATGAGCTTTCTAGGAGGGTTAATGATGCAGAGTATATTCTTAATGGCACGCATGAAGAGATAGTAACACCACTTGCCAAGAAATTTAGGAGAAGTTATAAAGATTTTCCATTTGCCCTATACCAGATACAAACTAAGTTCAGAAATGAGGGAAGGCCTAAGTCGGGATTACTTAGGGGTAGAGAGTTTATAATGAAGGATCTTTACAGCTTCCATACATCAATAGAGGATTTTAGAGAGTATTATGAGAAGGCTAAGCAATCATATTGGAATATATTCGAGAGACTCGGGATTAAGGATGAAACTGTATTGGCAGCTGCTTCTGGAGGTACATTTACTACAGAGTTTTCTCATGAGTTTCAAACAAAGTGTGAGACAGGAGAGGATTTGATATTTCAAGTTCCTAGTACTGGACAAGCGTTTAATAGAGAAGTTGCACCATCCAAAGCCCCAGAAATAGTCCAAGAGAGTGAGATGAGGGAGATGGAACATAGAAATGAACCAGGGATAATTGGTGTAGAGGGTTTGTGTGAAGTGTTTAATATTGAGGCTCATCAATCTGTTAAGACTTTGATATTTGAGACCGATAGTAAGGAAAGTCCAGTGGTAGTAGCTGCTCTAAGAGGGGACTATGATATCAACGAGATTAAGCTAATGAATATTGTAGGATGTACTAAGATGAGATTGGCTTCAGAGGAAACGGTATTGGAAGTTACTGGTGCTCAGATAGGGTATGCAGGTATTCTAAACTTGCAAGAGGGTATTCCTCTATATATAGATGACTCAATTGAACCACTTGTTAATTTCGAGTGTGGGGGTAATCGTACCGATTATCATATAATAAATGTGAACTGGGGTAGGGATGTAGAGAAACCTAAAAAGTTCCACGATATCAAAATCGTTAAGCAAGGGGATCGTTTTTGTGAAACAAGCGAAGTGTACGACACCTTTAAGGCGAGTGAAGTGGGTAATATATTCCCTCTATTCGACAAGTTCTCTAAAGCCATAGGGTATGGCTTTGTAGACAAGGATGGTGTGGAAAAGCCCGTTATTATGGGTTGTTATGGACTTGGTACAACACGTGTACTCGGGGTGTTGGTCGAGAAGTTCCATGATAAAGATGGTATTGTTTGGCCATACAGTGTAGCACCGTTTCACATCCAATTATTACACATAGGAGGGGATGGATATAAGCGAGCAAAGGAGTTGGAGAGAGAACTGGAGGCTAATGGATTTGAAGTTTTGTGGGATGATAGAGATGGTGTGAGTGTCGGAGAAAAATTCGCAGATGCGGATTTGATAGGTTGTCCATTTAGAATAGTAGTGAGTGATAGAACTTTAGCGAGTGAATCTGTAGAAGTTAAGAAAAGAAATGAAACAGAATCTAATATTGTTTCTTTGGATGAAATTGTCGCTTTCCTAAGGGTTTAATTACTGTTTCTTTTTCAACCATTGTCCAGTATAACTTTGTTTGCAATTCTTTATATCATCAAGACTTCCCTGTACTACGATGTTTCCACCATTTTCTCCTCCATCTGGTCCTAGATCAATTATCCAATCAGCTTGTTTAATTACATCAAGGTTGTGTTCGATAATAATCACTGTATCGCCTTTCTCGACTAGACCGCGAAGAAGAATAAGTAATTTGTCTACGTCATAGAAATGGAGACCTGTAGTTGGCTCGTCTAAAATATATACAGTATGTCCTCGAGTCATTTTGGCTAGTTCTTTGGAAAGTTTTATCCTTTGAGATTCACCCCCAGAAAGAGTAAGGGCCGATTGCCCGAGTTTGATATACCCAAGGCCTACCTCTTGTAATACATTTAGTTTTCTGAAAATGGTTGGGATATTTTTGAAAAATATCAGTGCTTCGTCTACAGTCATATTAAGTACATCGGAAATATTCTTTCCTTTGTAATCGATATCGAGAGCTTCTTCATTATATCTTTTACCATTGCATTGGTCGCAGGTTATATACATATTGGGGAGGAATTGCATCTCTACCTTGATTTGCCCGTCTCCTCTACACTTTTCGCACCTTCCACCTTTAACATTGAAGCTAAATCTTCCAGCTTTATACCCTCTAGCTCTTGCCTCTTGTGTTTGGGCGAAAAGCTCTCTAATAGGGGTAAAAACGCCGGTATATGTGGCTGGATTGGATCTTGGAGTGCGTCCAATAGGGGACTGGTCAATGCCGATAACTTTGTCCATTGCATCTAAGCCATCTATATCTTCATATTCTCCTTCGACTTGTTTTCCATTCATTTTCTTATTCATCAGAGCAGGGTAGAGGGTGTCGTTTATCAGTGAAGATTTCCCACTTCCAGAAACTCCTGTGATACAGGTAAGAGTGTTTAGTGGTATTTCAAGGTCGATGTGTTTAAGGTTGTGTGTAGAAACTCCAGTGATATGAATGCGAGTCTTCTTCCTCACGACGTTTTTTTCTTGGATACTGTTATTGACCGAGGACCCTACAGTATGTTCTTTATTGAGGTACTTGGCAGTATAAGAATTGGAATGCTTTATAATCTTAATGTCTCCTTGGGCTACAATTGATCCTCCTTTAATACCTGCTTTTGGTCCAATATCTACAACATGGTCAGCATGGTGCATTGTTTCCTCGTCATGCTCTACAACAATAACGGTATTTCCAGAGTCTCTTAAGTTTTCAAGCGAGGTGAGGAGTTTGTTTACATCTCTCGGATGTAGCCCAATGGAGGGTTCATCGAGGACATATAGCACGCCGGAGAGTCCTGTGCCAATTTGAGAGGCTAGTCTAATTCGTTGAGATTCTCCACCTGAAAGGGTGTTGGCTTTCCTAGAAAGTGTAAGGTAGTTAAGGCCTACGTTGGTGAGGAATTCAAGTCGTGAATTGATTTCTTTAAGAATAGGTTTGGAGATCTCTTTCTTGTTTCCTTCTAGCTTAAGACCTTTTAAGAAGCTTTTTAATTCTGATATTGGTAGTTGTGTAAGGTCTATGATGTTTTTATCCTTTAAACGCACAGCTAGAGAGTAAGGTTTGAGTCTTTGACCGTTGCATAGGTGGCATATGATATCTTCCATATACTTCTCAATATCCAATCTTCTGTACTCAGAGGCTGTCTCTTTGTGTAATCGTATTAATTCGTTTACTACTCCTTCATATTGAACATCGTAGGTTCGTTCTCTTCCGAATTTGTTAATGTATTCTATCTTGTAGTAGGGAACAGTACCTTTTCCGAAGAATATTAGATCAAATATCTCTGTGGGATAGTTTTGGATGCGTGTTTTGAGGTCAAAACCGTGTTCCACAGAAACTGCCTCGAGGATTCTCTTGTTCCAAGAGTCTTTTGTCATCCTAGTTGCCCATGGGAAGATTCCTCCTTCTAGTATTGTTAGGCTGGGGTTGTAAATTTTTTGTACATTTACTTGTTGAACATGTCCCAATCCCGTACAATTCGGACATGCCCCTTCTGGTGAGTTGAAAGAGAAGGTTGTAGGCGTCATCTTGGGGTAAGAGAGGTTGCAGTTAAAACAGGTGAATTTTTCGGAAAAGAAATGATCTTTGTTCTTGCTTCTAACAATTATTTCTCCATCTGACATATTTGACGCTACTTCCAGGGAATCTATTAATCTTTTGCGAAACTTTTCATCTTCAAATTGTAAAGTATTGAGTCTGTCAACTATAAGTTCGATATTATGCTTCTTGTTCTTATCAATTGAAATATCCTCTATATCATCAAGATGGTAGGTGTTTCCATCTACGATTATTCGAAGGAATCCTTTATTGAGGAGTTTATCAAAGAGTCCAGAGTATTCTCCCTTCCTATTCTTTACTAATGGAGAGAGTATTTGAAATTTCTTTTCTTGTTTGAATTCTGACTCTATGAGGTCTGCAATTTGCTGTATTGTTTGTGATTGTACGGTCTCTCCACATTTAGGACAGTGTGGTGTGCCAATGTGTCCATAGAGTAGTCTAAGATATCCATAGATCTCTGTAATTGTTCCTACGGTTGATCTGGGGTTCTTGCTTGTGGTTTTTTGGTCAATGGAGATGGCAGGAGAAAGCCCTGTTATGGATTCTACATCTGGTTTTTCCATTATTCCTAAGAATTGCCTAGCGTAAGAGGAGAGTGACTCAACATATCGTCTTTGTCCTTCTGCATAGAGGGTATCAAAAGCCAGGGAGGATTTACCACTTCCTGATACTCCAGTGAAAACTATTAATTTGTTTTTCGGTAATTCAAGGGAAACATTTTTAAGATTGTTCTGGTTTGCTCCTTTAATTACGATTTTGTTGTCTTGCATTTCGATTTATATTATATCATGAAGATGTAGTATAATGAGTGGGTTTAAGCACCTGTAGCTCAATTGGATAGAGCAACGCACTCCTAACGCGTAGGTTATCGGTTCGATTCCGGTCAGGTGCGGATATTAATGTATTGTATATACAACTATTTGTATATCTTTTTCTAGGGATTCCGTGAGTGTGATGAGTTCATCTCTAGATTGTGTGATTGTCCAGTAGAGGATGTTTTCATTACTGATTAGTGGTGTTTTATTGTCTCCATCCTTATCAATTATATATATGAAGTTGTCTTCTTCGAAAGATAGGTAACTAGAATTAGAGATCCAGCCAATACTTTCTACTTGATCAAAGAGTAGGTTTTCAATATCTTTGGTTCCTATAGTGACTGTGTGATCCCCGTTTTCTTTGTCGAATGTAAAGATCTCATATTTTGATGAGTTCTTAAGTAGTAATTTGTCGTTATCTGGTGAAAACGCTATTAATTGTACAGGGTAGGGGGATATTGTAATGTATTTATCTGCTACAATATCATACCAGTATGTTGATTGAGAGGTCTGGATATATATACCCTCTGAGCTTTGGTTTATATAGAAGTCTGTAACTTCTCCTATAGTTTGTGTGCATTCTGGGGAATTTGTAAAGAAGCTGAAATCAAAACCTGTACTTCTGTAATTTTTAATATACTCTGTATTGTTTTGGAAATATACGGTAGGTATGACCTCTGTTTGAGAGGATCCATCGAGTTTGTACTGGGAGAGGGAGTATTTTAGGATATCATCAACGGATGTTTCTAGGTGTTTCATTATATAAAAGAAGCCATCTTTATCTGTAATCCACTTATCTAAAGTATTGGTTTTCTTTAGAAGTAATGATTTAGTACCTTTATCAAAATCATATGAAAGGACTTCAGTTTCAGATTCTAGTATGAGGTATTGATTGTCCAATGACCAAGTAGTGTCGTAATCAGAGAATGCAGAGAGATTTATTAACTTTGTTGTTAAATCTTGAGGTTCAGTGAGTTTATTTGTTGGAATTATGTAATTACTAGAGGTTGTGTTAATGATAATATTTAGGAGAGCAGATTCTCCAGAGTGTGATAGGAGCAAGCTAATATCATCTATTGTTTCCTCCTCCGTATTCTCTAGGCTTAGGATTACCGTAGGGTTTGTACCTACTTCCCAAAATGCGGTGTTAAGATCGTAGTGTAGTAGTTCGTAACTTAATTCGTCTTTAAGTAAGAGAACTAAGTGATTATTTGTATCGTCTACCCAATATTTTTGTAATATTCTTTCTGAATTGAATTCAATCTCTGATTTAATTTCTGATAAAATTAGCCAAGGAAATACTGGGGTGGATCTCTCTTCTAGTACATCAACTTCCTTAGTCCAGTCGTAGTAGTCATCTTTACTTACTTTGATAGAGTATGTTCCAACATTTAATGCGGTACTTTTACTAGTACGCCCTATAGTTTCTCCGTCTATCTCTATTGTCGCTAGAGTAGGAGAGCTTTCTACTGTGAGTACACCTGTTTTTTTGACAGATTGGTTTGAGAAATCAATTCTCCAACCACTTGCATACAGGTATATTGCTAATGTTCCTGTATATATAGAGAGGGTGAGTATGATAGATGTGAGTATTGGAAGGAGGTTTTTCTGTTTCTTTGATTTCATAGTGTGTTAGTATAGCATAAGTTGGTATAATAGAGCATGATAGGAAAGAAAATAGGAATAGATTTAGGTACGGCTAACTCTGTAGTATTTGTACAGGGGGAGGGTATTGTATTCGTAGAGCCAACTGTTGTCGCTATTGATGTTAATAGTTACAAGGTTATTGCTGTTGGTAAAGAGGCAAAGGAGATGATTGGGAAGACTCCTGACAATATTGTGGCTAAGAGGCCTCTTAGGAATGGTGTTATCGCGGATTCTCGAGTGACAGAAGCTTTGCTTAAATATTTCTTTGATAAGGCTTTGGGTAAAACTAGGTTTATCAAACCAGATGTTGTGATAAGTGTACCTGCAGGTATTACTACTGTAGAGCAAAGGGCCGTGCTGAAAGCTGCTAATGCCGCTGGAGCTAAGAATATTACCTTGTTACCTGAACCACTGCTAGCTGCACTTGGCGCAGAGCTTCCGATTAATACTTCTTCTGGGAATATGATAGTGAATATGGGTGGTGGTACTTCAGAGATTGCAGTAATTTCACTTGATGGAATCGTTAAGTATGATTCTTTAAGGGTTGCTGGGGATGCTATCAATGAAGCGATAATAGCGTATATGAGAAAAAGGAAAGGGGTATTAATAGGGGAACAGACTGCAGAGAAGATTAAATTCGAAATAGGATCTGCCCTTGAAATGGAAAAACCTTTAAAGATGGAGGTAAGAGGTCGTGATATTGGTGCTGGTGTACCTAAGGCTGTAATGGCTGATTCCAATGATATTGCTCAGGCTGTTAAAATGCCATTAAGGAAAATAATACAGTCTATCAAGGGAGTACTTGAGCAAACACCTCCTGAACTTTCTGCAGATATCATAGATAGGGGTATGGTAATGAGTGGAGGTACTGCGAAGTTGAGGAATTTAGATAGATTGATATCAAAAGCTACTGGTGTTCCTGCTCATGTAGCAAATGAACCAATATTTTGTGTAGCCAAGGGTACTGGTATAGCTTTGGAGTTAATAGTGTCTGGTCAGAGAATCTTCGTCTTTGAAAAGAATCTTAGTTAGTGTATATTAACAATATGATTAGTATGTTTAGTAAAAAGGGAAAGAGTGAGAGAAAGTTAGAAGAGGTTACAAAGCTTCTTCAGAAACTCCGTATCCCAATTGGGTTGGTATTTACACCAACCAATCTTAAAGAAGAGAAGGAGAGGTTCTTTAATTCAGAGAAATATGAACCAAATTTTGAGTATAGGGTAGTGAAGAATAAAAATAGAGAGATATTTAAGGAATTATCTAGTTTGAAAACTATCACAGATATTGATCCAAGGGTTTCGGACTTCTATATTGATTTAATAGAGTCAAAGAAGGTGTCTAGTGATTTGATGCACGGGGTTGGTGATAATGAGTTAGTAACGGGGCTGTCTTTAAAGAAATATGGGAATGTTTCTTCTAAGCTTTTTAGGAATGCGAGTAGAGTACTGAGGGGTAAGTTGGATAAGTATGATGTAATCCAAGCAAAGGGTATTAATAAGGGAGAAACTTTAGATTATAATCAAATAGATGAAGTTTTTAGGATTACTTTTGAGAGTTTAGGACTGTCTGGTTGGTCTATATGTCCTTCTAAAAACATTTCAAGGAATGCTGTTAAGGTAGGGATTAAACGTAAGCAGATATTTGTTGACCCAAAGATTACAAGATCGGAGTATAAATTAAAGAAGCTTCTTGTGCATGAGGTTGGTACTCATGTGTTGAGATCTCACAATGGTTTTAAGACAGGGTTCCCAGCTTTGGGGAATGCTAATTTACCCTCATATCTTGATGTGGAAGAAGGTTTAGCTACTTGGAATGAAGAATCTATGGGCTTTCTTACGGATAGGTGGCTTAAGAAGAAGGCAGGCTTGGTATGGGCAATATATATTGGAGAGAATATGACTTTTAGGCAATTATATAATGCACTGACAGGCAGTTTTCTAAAAAACTCTGCGTGGGATATTGCCTACAGGGTTAAGAGGGGACTAGGGGATACTAGTTATTCGGGGATATATGCAAAGGATGTGGTTTACTTCCGAGGTTTTAGGAAAATTAAGCGTGTATTAGAGAAGGATCCTACAATGTATGAGAAACTATATGCTGGTAAAATAGATATCAAGCAGACGAAATGGGTTGATGATGGTTTATTACCAAAGCCTCAGATTGTGCCATCTAAAGAGTTGTGGAGCGACATTTTTGAGAAGGTTAATCTCTAAATGCTGTTATCATAGCATCTGCAATATTTACAGGTTCTCCATCCGTAATTTTAGTCTCATAGGCTTTAAACCCAGGGTGTAAACTGATTTCTTGTATATATGGTTTATCATCTTTAAACATAAAGTCTACTGCGATAAAATCGGCATCGAATATCTTAGCTACTTTCTCAGCAATTTGTGTAATCTCTTCATTTGGTTGATTATACATATGATAACTCCCATGACTGACTGTCATAAAGCCTTCAGTTGCTTTTCGTTTCCAACCACCAATTACTTTACCAAATTTTACAAATATTCGTACATCCTCTGGATTGGTAGAGAACTCTTGTAAGAAGAAGTCTTTATGATTTTGTTTGCGTAAATACTTCTGGTTAAGATCTTCTTTACTGTCCAGCTTATATACATTCTTCTTTACTTTCTTCTTTCCGAATTTCTTGTCAATTCTGTTTACTCCTGCGTATTCTTTAATAATGAGGGGGTAGGTGTTAAATATCTCTCTATTTTCGGTGTAGTCACCACTAGTAGAATAGTATGTGTCAAAGTAGGGGATATTGTGTGTAGCAAAAATTTGTGCGGTGTATATTTTGTTGTAGTACGGGAGCTTTCTGATAGCATTGCTGTTGGATACCAATATCTTATTCTCAGGATGAGATGAATTGTATTGATCAGTCCAGTCTACTATCAATCTTTTCATCTGGTACTCTCTCGGACAGTGTAAATTGTGACCTCTGAGTATGATATGAGAGTATTCTTTGATATCACTACCTGCGAATTTTAGATGTGTTTCACCGTCAAGTAGGAAGAACTCTATTTGATCATTGTATACGAAATCATTAGGAATATCTTTTTTATCCAATTCTTCAATTAGTCTTTTTACGGCTGTAGGATACTTGCCAACACCTTTAACTTTTACTCGGGGTCTTTTGTCTAGGATGAGATATTTCATTGGATTGTCTTTATTAATTTAATATATCCTTTTCTTTTATATTTCTTAAAGATTTTCATCTCTTTTTTGTTGGATTTAATCTCTTTTGTGATAAAGAGGGTGTCTATTTGATCAAATCCTAATCCGTGTTCTCTTACTTCATCCAAATCTCTGTATTGTAAGATGATGGTGTCTAGTGCCGCATTTATTTTTAATGCTTCAATAGCTTTCCAGGTCTCTATATTATCACTAAATTCACAGTTATTGATTAATATTTTATTGTCCCTATATACACCTACGTTATCTTGCTCGTCGATGTGTTTCATTTTCCTTAGTAGTGTAGGAATATCGTTTGTACTTTGTCCAATGATTACATATCTTTTTGTATGATTATCTTTTAGTAAAGTTTGGACATAGTAGGTGAGTGCTTCGGTTTGTATATCTCCAATGACTGGGAAGAAGTTAAGGTATGATTCGGGCATAGTGTTGACCTCTAGTATAGCGCCGTTGTCTTTCGTGAGGGGCTTAGAGACATCTTTGCACATTATATCTACGCCTAGAGTAAATACATGCATAGTAGATGCTATTGATTCTACGATTATTTTTATCTCTGGAGAGACTTTGTTTGTAAAATCTTCCGTTATTCCTCCTCTGCTCATACTTGCTACACCTCGTACATAGATTTGTTTATCTTTTGATGGTATGGATTCTAATGTAAGGTCTTGTTTGTTTAAGAAGGTGGTTAGTGGTTCATCAAATATTATTGGCTTGAGAATATGTGATGGATCACTAGTGTTTCTTCTTGGGTCTTTGTTTGCTTCGTCTATGAGCTCTTTTATACTGCTTTTACCATTTCCAATTACAAAAGCAGGTATACGCTTTGTACAGACTTGTAATTTCCCTCCGATAACTAAGAGCCTGTAATCTGAGCCGTCTTCTGGTCCGTCTACTTGTTCCTGTATCATTATTTTCTTTTGCCAAGCACTTCTACTTTTTGCTTCTACCTGTTTGAGGGCGTAATCGAATGCACTGTAAGCTTTTTCTTTGGTATCAATACCGACAACAACACCGCTTCCTCCAGTAAGACCAGTAGGTTTTATAACTAGAGGCTTCTCATATTTATCCCAAATCTTATCAATATCCTTTTTTGAACTGAGTATTTCCCATTTAGGGAGTGGTAATCCCATTCTTTCAATTATTTTGTTTGTAGACCACTTATCTCGTTGAACTTTCATCCCAAAGGTTGAATCTTTTGTTGAAGATATTGAGCAGGTTATTTCAGATCCTTTCCCACAGCCTAGTGTGTAGTATCTGTTCCAAGTATATCCAAAACCTTTTGAAACTCCTGGAATTATCCCTTCATCAGAGATTGTAAGTGTTGTTTCATATCCTAGTTCTTGAGCTTTGTGGAGTATTGGAATGGTAGACATGGATTTAACCTTCTGTTTGATTACAGTGTCTAAGATGTAGTCTTGAGCTTCTTGTAGGGAGATTTCAGAGTGGGAGAGTTGCCTAAGAGTTTTTGCACAGTCTCTCCATATGCCTGGTAATTTGGAGCTTATAGTAAGGGTTGTGGCTTCGAGTTTGTAGTCTTCGATAAATATTGGGTGAAATCCTTGTATTAGGTTCAAGATTGTAGAGAGATCTTTACTCTCTTGAATATTGGATATCTTAATTTGAGTAGTAGGGGATTGGAGGTTTAATCCTTGTACTGTTTGAATGTGTTGCATTTGCTAGATTATGAATTTAGATATTTTTGTTGAATGTATTTCATTATTGGTATTGCCACTTTTACAGATTCCCCATCATGTACTTTGTAGTGTAGTCTTAGTCCTGGATTGTAGTTTATTTCATTTATTCCACACTTCGTTTTCTTTGTAATATCTGGGGTTATTATATCTACGCCTCCAAATTCTGTACCTATGGCGTGTACTGCATCTATTGCTAATTGTTTGTAGTATGGATGTACTTCTTTATTGCATTCTTGTGTAGTTCCTCCTGTTGAGAGATTGCAGCTATATCTAAGAATTACCTCTTCACCGTCTTGCGGTATAGAATCTAATGTCATATTTAACTCACGAAGTCGAACATTTACCTCGTTATCTATTTTTATTGGTGAGAGAATGTTCTTCTTTCTTATCTTATTCGTAGTGTTTATTAATTCTTGTATGCTGTCCTTCCCATTACCTGCAATGTGTGCGGCTTTTCTTCTAACTGTGCCTTCAATTTTATCACCCACTACTAGTAGCCTGTAGTTCTCGCCATCTAAGAATTCTTCACCTAAGACTTCTGTATTACTTTTTGATTTGTTCTTTGCTTTAGCGATTGTATAGGCTTCTAAGACCTCCTTTTCGTTGTTTGGAAGTAATGTGATGCCAATTCCTCCTAGTTGTTGGGCGGGTTTGATGACAATTCTTTTATATTTTGCAAAGAACTTTATCGCATCAATTGGGCTTTTGAGCTTCTCTTGTTTTGGGACTGGTATTGCTGATTCCTCTAAGACCATATGGGTTAGATGTTTTTTCTTTGCAATTGTAGCAGAAGTGGTATTTGTAAGGGGGGTTGCAGCGTTGATGATGTGCCAGACTTTGTCTTTATATCTAAATTCAGCAAGAAGTCCTGGTATTAAAACTTTGTAGTGTATTTTCAATGTGTCTGCGGCTTCAAGGTAGTATGCTAGGTGTACATTCTTTGCTTCTTTGAGGTAGTTTTTGTATGTTTTCATATATGAATATTACTTAAAAGTAGTAGATGTATCAATGAGATATCCTGTTAGTTCAGATCGACCAATTACTAGAGGGTACTGGATATCGTCTGTAATTACAGCGTTCAAGTCTTTCTTGTCTCTAGCTATTTTAATATGGATATTAATTACAGGTCTTATTACAATTTGGCCATCTTCTACAATTTTGGCTAGCCTTACAATATCAGAGTGGTTGATTATTTTCTGTCCTTGAATATCAATATATTCTTGCGCATCTTTAAATGTGAGAAAACTTTTTGGAGTTTCCAATTGTTTGAAGTATTTGTTAACATCGGTATATCCTATTCTGCTAGCGAGTTGTGTAGAAATACGGGTTGAGAGAACACCAGTGTCAAGAAAAGCCTTGGTGAATTCTTTGTCTATTTTAATTTTCGTTTTCTTTTTCTTGTCTGAAACCTTTGGTTTATGATATACGCATACTTTTTCAACAATATTTACAACTTTTCGACCACTGATGGATTCTATGCTTTCTTCAATCTCTCCTCCAAAGAGGTTTTTTCCTATCCTAATACCGTGCTTGATACTTCTTACTTCCAGGCCTTTGACTTTTTCAAGTCTCCATCTGAGACCTGCTTGGTTCGCTACTTGTATTCCTAGTCCGGGTCTTGCATTTACTTCAAATACTACTGGTCCTTTGTCACGATCGATTGCGATATCTACGCCAATATATCCAAGGTTAGAGACTTTTTGGCATTTGAGGGCAATGACAAGAAGGTCATTCCAGTTTGGTATTTGGATTCCACTTAGAGACTTGTTTTCTTTTAGGTCTAGTGTTTTATCGATCATTTCGTAGGTATCACTGATTAGACTTCTTGGTGGTATATGCATTGAGTAAGTAGTTATTCCTGTGCTTATATCAATTCCTGTACATATTGCTCCAGAGTGGAGGTTGGCTGTACCGTTGGATCTTTTGGTTGGGAGTCGTGTCATTGCCATTATGGGGACTCCGTTAAAGCAGATGATTCTAATGTCGGGTACTCCTTTGTAGGAGTATTGTTTGAGGAAGGGGTCTATTTTAACTCTTTCTTCGATAATTGCAGTGTCTTTTTTTGAACCCATTGAGTATCTACCCTCTAGTATATTTTCTATATGCAGGGTGATATCTCTTTGAGACATTGTTTTGCCATTTGGTCTGATCCAGGCGTTTTCGCCTTTTCGTTTACCGTAGAAGACTATGATCCCGTTTCCTCCAGTACCCTTATTTGGTTTGATTACAAAGCTTTTGGGGAGTGAAGACCAATCTAGGTATTGTAGTTGTTTCTTGCTTCTAATTAGTTTGTATACATCAGGTGTGTTAATTCCTTCTTTCTTTAATATCCTTTTAGTCACTATCTTATTGTCTGCAACAGCCTTAGCAGAGGGGGGGTTGTGTGGTCTGATATATTCTTGGTTTCTTCTGTTTAGTCCAAGAATATCTTTGAAGGTGTTCTTATGCATTATCTTTCTCGTTTAGTATAGAGCTAAATCTAAGGAGGTCTTTGATTCTTAGTCCTTTGAACTGTCCAATTAGTAGGTTGGCGAGTATTAGTACAGGTATGATCCAGAGGTTATTTATTATATTGGTAGAGATTACGTCTCTTGTGATGAGAAACCAGCCTAGTGCTGAGATGGCGATGGTAGGGAGTAGTGTGAGGAAGGATGTTTTGAGTGATTTCTTTACATATTGTTTTGTGAAGAAGTCGCCTAGTGCTGCGATTGATACTATGGCGAGGGGGGAAATATTTACCATATTCTCTAGTGTTAAGCCATATTTATTAATTAGCATGAGGAAGAGTGTAAGAGAGAGTGTGAGTATGCAGTAGTTAATTGCTATTCTTGTTATGTAGTGCATCCTTATCTTTCTTAGTACTGAGTAGGAGAGTAGGGTGCTAAGGATTACTATTGCAGTAATTACTAGCCCATATTTTAGTCCTGTGTATGAGTATGCTATTGCCAATATTATTGGTGCATATATTCCATATGTTTTGTTACCAAAGATGTATCGTCCAATGCTTACTAGAGTAGCTAGTAGAGCAATTGCAATGAGGAGTTCTAGTGTTTGACTAGATACGCCATTATTTAGTATCCAGGTTGTAAATGGAGAGTATTCCATAGATAGTGTTTATGACAATTTATTATTGTTTTGTGAGCAGATTAATAGATTATACTTATTAAGAAGGAAAAAAGCCACTCATAAAGAGTGGCTTTCATATTTGTAAAAACTAGAATATTACTCTAGTTCTACTTTAGCTCCTGCTTCTTCAAGCGTAGCTTTCATAGTCTCTGCATCTTCCTTTTGTACTTCCTCTTTGATAACTTGAGGAGCACCTTCTACAAGATCTTTAGCCTCTTTAAGGCCTAGTTCTGTAATCTCTCTTACTGCTTTGATTACACCAATCTTGTTAGCACCAGCATCCTTAAGAAGGATATTGAATGTAGATTTCTCTTCTACCTCTTCTGCTGCTACTGGAGCTGCTGCTGCTGCTATTGGAGCTGCTGCACTGACACCAAACTTTTCTTCCATAGTTTTAACTAAGTCTGCTAATTCTAGTACAGTCATTTTCTCAACCATCTCTAGAACTTTAGTTGCGTTCTTTGTTAATTCAGGGAGTTTTTTTGTTTCTTCTGCCATTTTATTAAATATATAAATTAAATTAATATCCGTTTAGGAATCTTTTTTAGTTATGCCTGTTAGGGCAACGGTTAAACTCTTTACATTGCCAGTAACTGCGTTCATAAAGCCAGATAGTGGTGCATTCATTGTACCAACTAGCATACCGAGTAGTTCATCTTTGGAAGGAATTTGTGCAAGTTGCATTACCTTTTCTTCACTTAGGAATTCTCCTTCATATACTCCACCTCTTGTATTTAGTAATTCTGTTTCTTCTTGTATATCTCTTACTAGTTTAGCGGGTGCTGTAGGGTCTTCTCCGAAGTATATTACTGCTGTATTACCATCAAAGTCTTGTATTTCGACTGGTTGTTTAGTGTCTTGTAGTGCTATTTTAAAAATCGTATTTTTGATCACAGTGAAGTTTGCACCTTGTTCTTTTAGTTCTTTTTTTAGTGCTGTGACTGTAGTGGTATCAATGCTTCCTGCATTTACTAGGAAGTATCCTTCATGAGTAGTAAGAATATCTTTGTATTGTTCTAGTAGTTCAGTCTTTTTTTCGTGGCTGATTGCCATATCTTTGTTTTATTAATTAATTTGAGTAGTTATATTTTGCCTCGTATGGATTTATTGTTGTACCATATATCTTAGGCGATTAACTAGAGTGATTATATATGTTTGGGTGTAGGTGGTCAAGTAGGGTAGTGGTAGGAAAGAAAAAGAACACCCTTAATATTGTTGACCGAAGTCAAAAATAAGCCTCTGTTAGGAGGGGGTGTTCCGGTTCATATGGGGGTGGGGATTCCTAGTCGTCGTAATCCTCTATTAGTGCGGGATATACTGCTGTGATCCCTGCTAAGGCGATGAGTACGTATACCAATACAACGGGATTCCAGCTCGGCATCATTATTACGCTGAGATATGCTATCGCTCCTCCTATAAGATAGGGGAAGCTTTTCTTGCAGATGAATATTGCAAGATCCACGAGGATCTCTCCTAGGAATTTTTGTGTTTTAGGCTTCATCTCTGTCACTTGACATGTATTTTCTCTCATCTGTCTTATTTTTTTCTGCATTTTATTTCTCCTTTTAACAATATTGTTTGTTTTTATTATAACCATACTATTAAATTTCAACTGCTTAAAATCTAATATATGGTTATAACTATTCTAATAAGGAGTAACCTTTTCCCATATGAAAACTTGTATAAATATGGATATATAGATATCACATAATACAAGAATATTTTAAAGAACTAGTTTCTTATAAAAGAAACATAAAAAAGATAAAGAAATCTCTCTCTATGAAGCTTTTATAGGTGTTCTGGGATATATTAAGGTACAGTATTAAGTATCTACTATATTATACTATAGGGTAGGACGTATAGTCAATGCTTAGAAAAGAACCCTTTCGAGTCCTTTCATATTCATAATCAAAGAATATTACTCCTTACTGTAGCTAATCTTCACACCAGCACCCATTGTAGGAGCAAGATGAAGACTATTTAATAGTTGAGAATAACTTTTGTTTAATACTCCTTCTAGAGTAGTAATACAAGCATGTACATTTTCTATTAAGTCGTCTGTAGACATATCTAATTTACCTGCGTTCATATGAATTACTCCTCCATCATCACAAACGAAAGTCTTCTTTCCTTGCTTATATTCCTTAATTGCACTCTCAATATCTTCAGTGACTGTACCATTCTTTGGGTTAGGCATGAGTCCTCTAGGGCCTAATTCTCTACCAAGAGCTGCTATTGAAGCCATGACAGAAGGAGTTGCTATTGCAACATCAAACCCTATCTTCCCAGCTTTAATATCTTTTGTAAGCTTATCCAAACCTACAATATCTGCACCAGCCTTTTTAGCATCTTTTTCCATATCTGGAGAACAAAATACTGCAATCTTTACATCACTAGTGCCACTAGAGTGGGGTAGTGAGTATGCACCTTTGATAGATTTAGGATCCCTATCTTTTGGTACTTTGATATCAGCGTGTAGTTCAAGTGTGCCAGTAAAGCTTGAGTAAGAGAGTTTCTTTATTTGCTCAATACCATTCTTAAGATCATATACTTCGTTACTATCATATCCTTTTACACTCTTAATATATTTCTTTCCTCTTTTCATAGTTAGTATTTGTACAAATTAAAGTTCAATTGTTACGCCCATCTGTTTTGCAGTACCTGCTACAATCTTAGCAGCTACCTCTGGGTCTGTAGTATTTAAATCGGGAATCTTAATCTCAACAATCTTTTGGACTTGATCCTTTGTTAGAGTACCAACCTTAGTTAGATTTGGAGTTGCAGAACCCTTCTTAATATCCAAAGCCCTTCTGATTAGCTCAGAGGTAGGAGGAGTCTTAAGTATGAAATCGAAGGATCTATCATCGTAGATTGTAAGGATTACAGGGGTTAATATCCTGTCATCCTCTTTTGTCTTCTCATTGAATTGAGTACAGAAGTCTTGTCCATTGATACCGTAAGGAGCAAGTGTAGGACCTATTGGAGGAGCCATTGTTGCACCACCTGCAGGAATTGTAATCTTGAGTTGTGCTTTTATTGGTTTTGCCATGTTTAAAATCTATTAATATATTAAAGTTTAGTAACCTGTGAGAAATCAAGTTCAACAGGTGCTTCTCTACCGAGGAAAGAAATGAGGACCTTAATCTTACCTTTTGTAGAATCAATTTCTTGTACACTACCTATGAAGTCTGCAAAAGCTCCTTCTGTAATCTTCACAGCTTCACCGATACTAAAGGATGTCTTGAAGGAAGGTTGTTCAACTTTCATATATTGCATGATAGCTTTTACTTCGCTTTCTGGTAGTGGCCTTGGTTTCTTATCTGTTCTTACAAATCCTCTTACACCTTCGATATTGTTCAATATCTCCCATGTAAGTTCGTTTAATTCAGCCTTAACCAAAATATATCCTGGGAATATCTTATCTTCAACTACATTCTGTTTTCCTTTCTTAACAACAATTTTCTTTTGAACTGGTATTAAGATTTCTACAATCTTCTTTCCTAGTCCAGAGGCATCAATCTTTTGTTCTAGTTCTTTCTTAATGGCATTTTCGTACCCAGTTCTTATATTGAGTACATACCATTTTGCTTTAGGATTTACTACTTTCTTCCTTTTCTTTGTTTTTTTAACTTCTTTTTTTGCCATTTCTAAAATATATTTACATTAAGATACCAGTCTCGAATTCTAAAAAAGATTAGATCCAAGCCTGTTGCAAAGAGTGCGATTATAGCACAGAGGACTGCAGTATATGCTGACAGTTTGATTAATTCAAGACCTGTAGGCCACTTTGTCTTTTTTAGTTCACTTATTATTCCTTTTATCATATTTTTATTTCTGGCAGGCCCACTCTGATTTGAACAGAGAACTATGGTTTTGGAGACCACTGTTTTACCAGTTGAAACTATGGGCCCTTAGCGGTTTCAACGTAATTTAAAAAGAGCTACTACTTTATCTTTGTCTCCTTGTGTAAAGTATGATTTTGACATTTTTTACAGTATTTGCTTTGTTCAATTTTTTCTTTAATATTCCTAGTTTTGTATGTAGTGTAGTTTCTGCTTTTACATTCACTGCATCGTAGGACTATGATATTTCGTTTTGCTTTTGCCATTTTCCTCTAGAAATCAATTTATGGTGTTGGGAAATATACTGAGGGTATTATATATTGAAAAGTAGGGGAGGTCAAATATTGAGTGTAGGTAAGAAAGAAAAAGAACACCCTAAATATTTGTTGACCGAAGTCAAAAATACCTCTGTATAAGAGGGGGGTGTTCTGTTCTTTTCATATGGGGGGGGGGTTATTGTGGGAAATTCTCCAGTAGAAATACAAAAAATATTGTGAAGATTATTATGGGGATTAGCCATCCAAGAAGGGATGACTTTGTGGGTTTTTTCTGATTATTCTTCATTTTGTCCTCCTTATAGCTTCACTAAGTCCTACTTGATATATTGCCGCAATGATTGTCAATGGGACAATAAGCGTGAGGGAGGGATTTTCTTCGGGGTAACTCCCCAGTAGTATTAATTGTATTCCAATGATGAATATCATTGGAGAGTGATATTGGCAAGTTTTCCAATAACTTCTAATTTTCTCTTTCATTTTTTTCTCCTAATTTATATTTTTATTATAACCATACTATTAAACTTCAATATACTTAAAATCTAATATATGGTTATAACTATTCTAATAAGGAGTAACCTTTTCCCATATGAAAACTTGTATAAATATGGATATAAAT
>JAIOSB010000012.1 GCA_021107795.1 bacterium | reverse complement strand
TCAAATGACCTTTATGAAGAAGATCAAATACCCCATGGGTAAAAACAACTTTCTGAGAGTTCTTATGACAATCTGAAACAAAGAGTTTAATTCCCTTATATATATCCATATTTATAAAGATATTATATCAGAAAAGGAAAATGGTGGGATGTGTTAAATAGCATAAGACTTGGGAATAAAATCTCTTTTATATCTATTTCTGAAACTTCTCCCTAATTTCTACCCACAACTTACCTAAGTGGTTTTCTCCCTGCCTATCTTCCCCCCAACCCCAACAACTGTCTTTCCAAGAGTCTTCTACTATTTCTCTACTCCCTGATTGTAAAAGTTTCTTCTTAACATATTCGTGTTGATTAACTTTGCAAATGAGAATTTCTTTCATAATATCAAATTTGATAATATCCCAATCTTTCTGTCTTTTATCGAAATTAGCTTCTCCCATCTTAAATGCTTCATGTGCTGATTTTGCATTTCTTATTCTTTCTGCTAAACCGGGCTCCGAATTAATGAACTTAAAAGATTGATAGGCATGTTCAGATGTAGGATACATCTTTCCTTTATATTCAATCTGAAAAGAAGAGAAATTACTAAAGACATAATACTCGGGAGGATAGAAATAAACCTGACCCTTTACTGAAGGTTCTTGGGGGTGAGACATATACTAAGATATTAATAATTTAGCTTATTAATAAGAATTGTACAATACAAGTAACAGGAAAGATATGGTGGGCGATGTAGGACTTGAACCTACGACCTATTCGGTGTAAACGAATTGCTCTAGCCAGCTGAGCTAATCGCCCATAACAGAAGTATTCTAACAAAAAACTCCCCTTTAATCTACATGTGCCGAAGACAGGACTTGAACCTGCACGAGATTTAACTCCCACTACCACCTCAAGGTAGCGTGTCTGCCAATTCCACCACTTCGGCATATTATGAAGTAGGGTATTTTATCACAAAAGATTGAAAGAAGGTAACCTGGGAGAGTACAACTACTTACATATTTCACACAGACAAAGTTTATATTTCATGTTACAATACTAAAGCTATTTAATTCCTACTCGCACTTACAATGCTAAACCAAAATTCCATCAACCAAGTCTCAGACTTTAAACTAGACTCTAATTTCTTCAAACCACATCCCCATTACAATATCAAATACCTTCTAAACAGTATTTATAAAAGTCTTGGGATAAATAATGGTAAAACACTACCTACAGACTGTTTTAAAGAAAAGAAAGAATATATGCATACTGTTTTCGTACTCCTAGACGGCTTTGGGTACTCTCTTTTGGAAGAAGTGTTACCTACCTTACCAAATGAAATTCGGAAGTTCATAGAGAAAGAATTACACATCTCTAAACTAACTACACTATTCCCAAGTACAACATCAGCTATAATCCCCTTTCTTGCAACAGGATATCTCCCTGAAGAAAGCGGTATCTATGAATGGTGGCAGTATGAACATACTACTGGGAAGACTTTCATTCCGTTTCTGTATACGTATTGGGAAGATGGTAAGAATATCAGTATGGAAAATCTTGAAGACATTGATCCAAAGAACATCTACAAAGAAAGTCTTTTTTACAACACCTTACAAAAGAATGGTATTGATGTTTTTGTATATACCAACCCTATGTACTTGATAAGTCCCTTCAACAAACTTGCAAACCAAAAGATTTGTACGAGGAATAGTCACCGAATGACCAATCAAAGAGTTGATGTTGTTCAGGATATTGAGGACAATTTCGACAAAAAAAGCTTTCATTATATATATGACCCAGATATTGACGCTGTTGAACATGGTAGAGGCAGAAACTCTAAGGAAGCTATTGCTATTGCAAAGAACAAACTATTTGAATTATATGAACTACTAAAAGAAATTAAAGAAAGAGATTGGGAGAAGGATGTCCAAGTAATTATAGCTGCAGATCATGGTCTTACACAGTTCGAAGGTGATAATGTGCTGATGTTAGATACCGTTATGCATAACCTCTATGATTATATGAAAACTAACAAGGATGGTAAGCATATTACATTCGGAGGTTCTCCAAGGGCTTTAGTCCTACATATTAAAGAGGATATGAAGGAGAGATTTATAAACGATGTCCAGCAATATATTAAGGGAAGAGCAGAGGTATTCACTACTGAAGAATTATTTAAGAAAGGTCTTTTGAATAGTGAGATTGAAATCTCTGAAGCATTTACAAAGAATTTCGGCAATATTACAATCCTCTCATACGATCACCAAGGGATTTGGTTCGATGCAAAGAATCTCCCTATGTTTAAAGGTCACCATGGGGGATTATCTGAAGATGAATTACATATTCCTCTGATGGTGTTTTAACAATAGACTTGGGGGGAGGGATATATGTGTAAAGGTAAAAACCATTTTATATATCCCACCCTCTCCTTGGAAGGGAACAGAGTCTTGGGGCTCTATTCCCTTCGTCACTCAAGAGGTGAAAGTATGACCTTTCTGTTTATAATACAACACTTTGGGGTATTTTACAACGACAACCTAGGCTCTCTATCCAAACCCTCTAACTCTTTACCCAGTAAACCACTCTCTCCTTTCTCTATATGTAAATAACCAACCAATGCAATCATAGCCCCATTATCCCCCCTATACTCCTTCTTTGGAAAGTAATACTCTAAGGAGTAACTCCTTACTAATTTCCCAAATCTTCTTAACATCTCCTCACTACTAAACACACCTCCACCAACCATTACACCCTTAATACTAGGGTTTTGTTCAATAGCTTTAGACAACTTAATTGCAATAGACTCATACACTGAATCTACAAAACCCCTACAAAAATCATAAACCCACTCCTTCTCATCTCTACTCTCTTCTCTTAACTCCTTACTCTTGTACAAAGCAGCTGTCTTAATACCCGAAAAACTGAAATTAAGGTCCTTTGAATAACGCATAGGGATAGGGAATACAATTACCCCACTCTTACCCTTCTTTGCAAACTCGCTAACTACTGGACCACCAGGGTAACCAAAGTTAAGTATTCTACCCACCTTATCAAAAGCCTCTCCTGCTGCATCATCCAATGTTTGACCCAACTTCTCATACTTACCAATACCATCTACTCTAAGTATCTCTGTATGCTTACCTGATATAAGTAAACTTAGTGTAGGGAAGATATCATCTATACCACCCTCTACCAAACCACTACCCTTACTATTAAGAAGTAAAGGAGAAAGTAAATGACCTTCCATATGATTAATTGGAAGAAGAGGAATGCTGTACTTAGTACTTAGCTCTTTTGCAAAAGTAATACCTACTTCAAGATCAATAGCTAGACCTGGACCATATGTAATTGCAATACAATCTATATCTTCAATAACTACCTTAGCTTTCTCTAAAGCTTCCTCGAAAACGCCAGGTATATTCTTCTCATGCTCTCTCCTTGCAATATTGGGTACTACACCTCCATATTGTGCATGTATCTCTAGTTGAGAAGAAACAATACTGGAGAGTACCTTCCTACCTCTTAGTACCGCTATTGATGTATCATCACAACTTGTATCTATACCTAGTACTAACCTATCCTTCATATATTGTGATTTCTCTTTCTTCAAGAGAAAGGTAATTAAACTTAATGTTGTAAACCTTAATGTTCATATTATCACACAAAGCTCTAATCTCTTGGTAGAACTTATCAGCCCACTCTATGACTACCACATTACCAGCTTCCAGGTGTTCAATGAGGCCACTCTTATTAAGTTCATCGTCCATTAGCCTCCATGTATCCATATGGGCTAGTGTTTTATCTTTATATTTGTATTCGTTGATAATGGTATATGTAGGAGAATTTATTATCTCTTCCACTCCTAACTGTTTCCCTACACCTTTTGTGAATTGTGTTTTTCCTGCACCTAACTCTCCACTTAGAGCTAGTACTACGGGAATGTCTTTAGTGAGGTATTTCTTAGTAAAGTCTTTACCAAAGGATATGGTTTGTTCTGGAGTATTAGTAATTCTTTCTTCAATTTGTTTGTTCTTTACAATAGCTTGTTCGAATTCTAATTTTCCTTGTCTAAGTACAGAGAGTGTATTGAGTGTAGTGTCTAGTACTGTAGAGGGAGGGTTCTTTGGTAGTTCCCCTACATCTATTATTAGGTCTACTAGGTCTAGACTTTTCTTAGGCAAATCTTTTAGTAATTGGTCTATATTGTATGGTGTACTTTTGTATGACATGTTTGCAGATGTAGCTGTGATTGGTTTAGCATATGTCTCTATGATATCGAGTGTTAGTTGGTGGTCTGGGATTCTTACACCTACACTGCCTTGTGAAGAGAGTACGGGCGATACTAGGTTGCCTTTTCCAATGGAGATCACTGTAATTGGACCTGGGAGGTAGTTGGTGTATATGTTTTGGGCCATTTCATTTATCTCTACGTATTGATTTGCCATTTCTATACTGGATACTGCTATTGATATTGGTTTAGATCCTCTGAATTTCTTGTATTTGAGTAGTTTCTTAAGGGCTTTTTCGTTAGTAGCGTCTACTCCTATACCGTAGCATGTTTCAGTGGGGTATATGACAAGCCCACCTTTACTTAGTACTTCACAGGTTTTCTTTACAACTTCTGATACGTTGTTGTTTACTATTAGTCTTTCCATGGGGTTATTATACCTAATTCTACCTATTTGTTCACACTGTCTGAGCATTCTATCTTGTTCTTACCACCTTCTTTGGCAGTGTATGCCATATTGTCTGCTATTTTTACTGCTTCTTTCCATTGTTCTTCCAGTTTCTTTTCGTTTTCTACAAACTTAGTAAAGTCTCCTACCTTTACTATGTGTACCCCTATTGATATGGTAGTGAGATATTTCTTCGATGTAGAGAGTTGTTTGTGTAGTCGTTTTGCTAGACCGT
>JAIOSB010000030.1 GCA_021107795.1 bacterium | reverse complement strand
TTCTTGTTTCAAAGATTTCTCTTTATGCATTAATTTGTTTAAGATATTGATTTATGTTCTCCAAGAATATACTTTCACTAAATTCTCTTGCCCTATCTATTATCTTGGCTCTATTATACCTCTTTTTGTCAAAATCCTTAAGTAGGCAAGTTAATTCATCATTACTTAAGAAAAACTCACCACATATACTATCTAATACCGTCTCAGTAACCCCACCCTCCTTGTAAGCAAGTATTGGAGTACCCTGTGCCATAGCTTCGACAGGAATTAGACCAAAGTCTTCTATACCACAGAATAGTAGTACTTTAGCTTGTTTGTAGAGCATCCTTACCTCTCTATCACTATCTAGAAATCCAATGAAGTAAATATTCTTATGTCCTTTTGCCAATTTCTTAATATATTTATAATCAGGACCCTTACCTGCAATGACTAAATTATCTCCTGTCTTTATACATGATCTGACAGCCCAATCTACTCGTTTGTAGTCATAGAGTCTAGATACAACCAATACAAAGTCTTTGGGTATTTTATATTTCAATACAACCTCATCAATTTCATCTTGTTTAATCTCCTCAAAATACTTATTATCAATTCCTGGATATATTACTTTAGATTCAACACCATATCTTTTCGATATCTTCTTTGCTATGAACTCAGAATTAGCTATCCAATGGTCTACCCTTGGCACAAGGCTTACATCCCAAAGTCTAAGGTAGTTGTTTAGAACAATGGAAATGGGTTTGTAAATATTCTTTAATCTACTTGCCCTCACATTCAATTCATGATCCCAAAGTGCTCTAGGAGGTGTCATGACCATGGCTATGTGTATCTGCTTTAGACTAGGAATTATCCCTTTGGCTGGTCCTGCAGAGATACTTATTATCGTATCGTACTCTCTTAAGTCAAAACCTTCATACACTATTGGATTCAACACCTTAAGGTGTTTAGATAGTTTATACTTAAAAGGAGACTTTTGAACAAAGCTTGTATATATTTTTTGTCTAATTTCTACATTTTTGTATCCATTAGGGTTAAAAAGGATTGTAAATATGTCCGCATCTGGAATCAGTTTGAGCAAAGAGAGCATTTCTCTATCTGCACCACCAAACGCAGTCATTTGATCTGCAATTACAGCAACACGACCAAGATTTAAACTCATGGGGTATTATAGCGTTGGAAGGTCATCAGGGTCTAGACCTAAATCATCGAATGAATTTTCTTCATCCTCCTCTTTATCCAACAAGCCAGAGATATCAGTAATATCGTCTGATGAAGTGGGAGCATCTGTCTCTGTACCCTCAAAGATGTCTTCCAACTCTGTGACTTCCTCTGGGGTAATTGTATCTGCATCATCATCCGCACCATTCACAACCTCATTATCATCTTCAGATATGATTATTATATTAGGTTCCTCTTCCTTCTTTGTTTCAATCTGGCGGTTTGCAATACTTTCTTTGAGTTTCTCAATCAATTCTTGTGCTTCACTACCAAATTTCTCAACTACATCTATTACTCTCATCTCTTTCCCACACTTAGAACAAAACTCTACATGTTCCTTCTCATGCCCACAGTCAGGACAAGAGTAGAAGATTACATGAACATTAACTCTTTGGGTAACCACAGTTTTATTGTTACTAGCTTTTGCCATGTTTAATGCTATAAGATTTGAACTATATATTATTAAAGGATAATATACAAATCTACATTGGTCAATAACCTTATAGTCCTAGCTATTTTACTCATACTTAGGATAGCAACATTTTTTGTATTTCTTTCCACTACCACAAGGACAAGGTTCGTTCCTTCCTACCTTCATACCCTTTTGTACAGTGGTTTGTTTTGCAACCTTCCCAGGACGATTATCACTCATCCTCATTTGTTGAATCTTTTGAGGAAGTACTGGAGCCTCTCTCTTAACAATCCTAACCTTAAAGAATCTATTCACTACACTCTCGTCAATACTCCCTAGCATACTATCAAACATCTCAAACCCCTCATTCTTATATTCCACCAATGGATCTCTTTGTGCAAGATTACGAAGAGAGATACCTTCTCTTAAATCTCCCATATTATCTAAGTGTTCCATCCAGTATCTATCAAAGGATTGTAAGACAAGTAGTTTACAAAGTTCTTTCAGTGGTTCTTGGTTAATTACTTGCGTATGGAGTATGAATGCAACAAAGACTAATTTCTTCAACTTAGTAGAATTACTTAAGTCCTCTTCCGAGTATTCGAGTAACTTCATAACTTTCTTGTATATTTCTTCTGTAAGAAGATTCTCCGCTTGTGTTACAACCCTCCCTTTTTCTTCCTTATCAATCTTCATATCATCAGTTCTTTGAGAAGCTAAGAGGTAGTCGACATGTTCTAGTTCTTTTTTAAGTAACCAAATTTCAAGTGGAGTATATCCAAATGTAAATTCAGAGATGATTTCAAGACCCCAAGTGTGAGGTTGATTTAGGTTAAAGGAGTCTAATTGGTCTTGTAGTTTCTCAATGTCAGTATTTAGTGCGAGTTTAGAGTCTGCCTTAGTTTCTAGTTTAGCTTCCTTCCTATTCCATTGGGAAGTTTTTAGAATATTAGTTCTAAATCCGTAGATGATATCTCTTTGTGTATTTAATACATCGTCATATTCAACTAGGTGTTTACGAATATCGTAGTTATGAGCTTCTACTTTCTTTTGTGCATTCTCGATTGTTTTTCCTAGTATCCCAAGAGATATGGGAACATCTTCTTCAAGTCCTACTTGAGACATGATCATTTGCATCTTATCTCCTCCAAAGAGTCTCATTAAGTCATCTTCAAAGGATACATAGAATTTCGTTTTACCTGGATCTCCTTGTCTTCCTGCTCTTCCTCTTAGCTGATTGTCTATTCTCCTAGATTCGTGTCTTTCAGAAGCTATTACATAGAGTCCTCCTAGTTCTACTACTCCTTCTCCAAGTGCAATGTCAGTACCTCTTCCTGCCATATTTGTAGCAATCGTTACAGCTCCTTTCTGTCCTGCTTTAGATATTATCTTAGCTTCTCTTTCATGATATTTAGCATTTAGTACTTCGTGTGGTACTCCTTCCTTTGAAAGAAGTTGTGAGAGTAGTTCAGATTTTTCAACAGAGGCAGTACCTACAAGCATTGGTTGTTCTTTCTTGTGATGCTCTTTAATATCTTCTACCACTGCATTAAATTTCCCTTCATGCGTTTTGTAGACTACATCATTTGCGTCTTCTCTGATCACTGGACTGTTGGTTGGTACCACTATGGTATCAAGTCCATATATTGATGAGAATTCTTCTGCTTCTGTAATTGCGGTTGCAGTCATGCCTGAGAAATATGAGTAGAGTCTAAAGTAGTTCTGAAGTGTAACGGTAGCCATTGTACGAGACTCTCTCTTGACTTCTACACCCTCTTTGGCCTCAATTGCTTGATGTAGACCTTCACTGTATCTTCTGCCACTCATAGCTCTTCCTGTGAACTCATCGACTATGACTACCTCACCATCTCTTACCATATATTTATCATCTCGCTGGTAAAGTTCTTTAGCTTTTAGAGCATTATCCAAATGATATGCTAATTGAGCATTCTCATATACATTATCTACCTTAAGTATTTTCTCAACAGCATCTATCCCACTGTCTGTAAGAGATACTGCGTGTGCTTTTTCATCAACTGTGTAGTGTTTTTCTGGTTGGAGACTTCTAACAAGAGCAGAGAACTGTTTGTACATATCGTTAGAGGCCTGTGCACTAGTAGATATGATGAGTGGTGTTCTAGCTTCATCGATGAGGATGGAGTCAGCTTCATCTACGATTGAGAAGTATCTTGGTCCTTGTACTCTATCATCTAGATTTCTTACCATATTATCTCTAAGGTAATCGAAACCATATTCGTTGTTTGTACCGTATACAATATCACATGCATATGCTTCTTTCTTAGTACACTCTATTAGGTTTACGCCACTCATATGGTCATATTTAAGTCTTCCTGCAGCTTTCTCCTTCTTCTCTCGCTCCTTTATTAGTTCTTTAGCTTCATCCCCTTTAAGTTTTATTGCTTCTTCGTCTGTAATATATCGATATTGTGCTCCTGAGTTAATTGCGGCTACAGATATACCCAATGATCCTAAGATATGTCCATTCCATTCTGCATCTCTTTTAGCTAGGTAATCATTAACAGTAACAAGGTGTGCACCTCTTCCAGTTAGAGCGTAAAGGTAGAGAGGCATATTGGCTGCTAGAGTTTTTCCTTCTCCTGTGAAGAGCTCCGCTATCTTGTTGTCAAAGAGTACATATGCTGCTGTCGTCTGCACATCAAAGTGTCTATGATTAGCTACTCTCTTTGAGGCTTCCCTAACTGTAGCGAATGCTTCCGGTAATATTTTGTAGAGTTTTTCTTTTTCTTCTTCCAAGACTTTTTCTAATTGTTCTTTGTCTAGGGTTGTAAAATCTTTCCTCGCTTTTGTTAGATCTACACCTATTTTCTTCCTGAATTCTTTGGTCTTCTTTTTTAATGCTTCATCAGAGAGTTTAGAGTATTTTTCTTCTAACTCATTAATCCTTTCTACTGTTGGTTGTATCTTTTTTAATTGTTTTTCGTTTGAGTCGAAAAATTTGTTTAGGAATTTCAACATACTTGATTATATCATTACTTAACGGATATACTTTAGCATATTCCCATTAATATTGCTAAATATTTCTCGTTCATCTTTTGTTCATTTCTGTAGTGCATAATGGATGTATGGAACAAATATTAAAAATATTACTACTTTTCTTAATGCCAATATCTGCGCATAGCGATATTGTGATATTTAATGGTAATCCAGTAGATATTGTATGGAGTGAGTATGGGGAGGAGTATGAGTATATGGTGGAGATATTTCAGTACAAGAGTGAAGAGGAGGTTTTAGTATATACATCTGAGTGGATAGTCGAAAGTAATGTGAGAATAGAGGTAGAGGAGAAGGGTTCTTACATATGGAGGGTATATATCAGAGAAGTTGGTAAGGTGTGTACTGATAATCATCAGTGTTTTAATATTGAAACAGGATATTTTGATTTCTATTTCCCACCATCTATACCAGAAAAGCCTCCTCTCATTCCTGATGAAAAGATTGAAGAAGGGGTTGTAGATCTTAATCCTCCTGTTGGCGAAATTCTTGGAGCTACTACAGAATATATTGCTAAGAAAGAGTTTGAATCGAAGGAGGAGGATGTAGAGGAAGAGAAAGAGGTTGAGCATGGAACAAATGAGTGTACATATAGCTATGTTGTATCCAAGAAGAAATATATTCTAGATGAGTGTAATATTGATCTTCCATTGATTTCGAAGGCTACCTACTCTAGATACAACGAACAGTATGTTGTGTCTTCCAAGGGCGGATACCAAGACACTCTTACAATCTATATCAACGACATTGTATGTAGTAAGTTCGATCTACTACATCCTTCTACTTGGTTTGGGTGTGAGGAGAATGTGGTGAACAGGCATGAGTATATGGTTGATTTAGATCATGAGGTATATTTCTTTAACAATGGGGTTGTTTCTCCTACTAACTTTGTTTTTAATAGTGAGTCTTTTGAAATATCTAGAGTCTTAAGTAGTTTACCTACAGATTTAGTATTCAAGGGATATTTCTCACTCAAGCACAGTGGTAAATGGTTGGATCAAGAGTTGGTGTTTAAGAAGAAGACTTCTTTTACAGAGATTGAGGCTTCTACAAATGGAATATATTCATTTCCTTTCAAGAGATTGGTTCCTGTAAATCAGTGGCATGGGTGTACTAGGTATCAGTGTCCTCATTGTGGTATAGATTTTGC
>JAIOSB010000024.1 GCA_021107795.1 bacterium | reverse complement strand
CACTTCTTACAAATACACATGATTTAGTAGCAGGGAGACCTCCACAGGCTGCGGATTCAGTATAGTGGATGGTGACTGGTCCTCCACAGGTTTCACCAACAGGGCATACGTCATATAGTTCGGAGTTGAGATCTTGGCAAGTAGGGACGACACAGTCATACCAACAATTACGGTAGTGCCAATCTCTACAATCGTCTCTACAACTAGGACGAGGATTATACAAGCCTCCTGTGCCTGAGGCAGAGGTCCCTGCTGGACAAGCAGGAGGAGTACAGCCGGGGGTACAACTAATTGCTTCACAACAGCCGGCGAATCGCTGCCTGGTCTCATTATAGCAATCAGCATAAGTTCGATAATAGTACCAACCTCCTGTACAATTCCTATCGTTGCCCCTACATGTGTATGTCGCTCGAACAATTTTGTAACACATTGATCCTCCACCAAACCAAACATTTCTAACAATACCACCAGCAGGTGCTTGACATTGCATACCCATAGCTCTACAGTCATAAGCTAATACATCACTCTTGAGGAGATACCCAGAGAAAAGGATACTTGATAAAATAATGGATACAGCAATTAAGACAGTTTTATTCTTCATTTACTTTGTATTAGAAAATATACTTCCTACTTAATAATATCCTAACTCCTTTTGCGTATCAAGAGCTCGTAGTAATGAATGGAGCATTACTCATCTGCTTTCGGTGGAGGATCCATTGGCTCTGCCCCTGGCGGTAACTCTGGTGCTATCCATACACCTCTTATTATGTCTCTTGAACCCGTATTACTCACTAGATTATCTTCGTTGTCTTTACTCACAAACATCCTCATAACTCCATCTTCATCAATCTCAGTAACCAGTAAGAATATAGTACCATCTTTTGCAACAATTTTACCAAGAATGGCTTGAAGTTTCCCTATTTGAGGATTATTTCTAACTTCTTCTCTAGGGGGAAGAAGGATATCTCCAGGAGCAAGAAAAGGATATATCAGATTTGTTGGTCCAGTACGGAAAGTCCCTCCGAAAGCAGTAGGTCCCCTCATCATTTGATTTCTATTAAATGTTCCAGCAAACAGAGCTACATAATCATAGTAAGAATAACTAATGTCTCCTAACACTTCCGTAAAATCATCACGTATCTTATCCTGTATCCTAGGAAACCCTACCTCTGGAAAAGCCTCTCTCATTACAAACGCTAGTGCTATGGAATTAACCTTACCACCACCCTCTACATGATCTGCAAGTATTCCAAATACCCTATCCCAAGCCTCATTACCTGTATTTGCGTTTCGTAATTCCTCTACATCCCCATTACAACCATTCAAAACCTCTTGAAACTCCAAATACTCCAACACTAAATCTCTCTGCTCTAGATCCTCTAAGAAAACACCTAAACCTTGTAAATCCACTATACTCTCTGCCATCACCTGCTCCTCCTCACTCATTCCAACACTTGATTCAACTACTTGAGTAGAACCTCCTTGAAGAAAAGACAAATCAATCTCACGAAGCTCATTACTCTCAGAAAGAGTAAACCATATATCACCATTTTCACTCTTAGATATATCAACATTCACAAACCCCTTTACTTTTGAAATGAACTTCTCTTCCTCGGAATCACTACTATTCAACCTCTTTACCATTTCCAAAAGAAAATCTGTTTCTTCTTCGGTATACTTACCTATTCCGAATATAAAATCAGATGTATATTCTGCACCATTCTTAAATTCTCCACCAGTTCTTTGGAAGTTTACAAACTGCTCAAAGACTTTTGACAAAGTCTCTACATCTTCAGTAGGATACTCTCCTATATTAGTAATCACTCCCGTTGCAATAGGTCCATCTTCTCTCTCAGTTGCAAAAACATTTCCTTCTTTATCCTGTATTACTACAACATGGACTGCAGATTCCCCTACAACATCTTTTACAAGAGCTAGTCGTATCTCTTTACCATCTTTATCTACCATTCTAAGGGTTTGGCCAACAGGAACAACAACCCCTTTCTCTATATCTCCTACAACAACTCCTTTAGAAACATCTAGATCATCTCGTCCTTCATTTTCTGTAATTGGAACCCTAAATACCTGAGTATCTTCTGTAACTACAAATGCCTTATCCACTTCTTCTCTTGTCCCTGGTACTACTGTAAGACCTTCTGTGATACTTGAGAAGGTTTCAACCTCTTCTACCACTTCGGTAGGCATCATGGTAGAAGGAACTTCAGTACTCTCTGGGGTAGACAAAGGTTTTTGCGGAACCAATGTAGGATCGTTCTGTTCTGCAGAAGTTGGTTCTACTGGAGCAGCAGAGCTTTCTCTAGATGCACAAGCTCCTCCAAATGCCCCAACTAAAGTTGCTACTAACAATGCATTTTTAACTCCTCCAGGAAGAGTCTTAATATCGTGACTATCTCGAGCTTTTGGCTCAAATCCGAAATCTTGTTCTATAGGATTATTCGTTTCTGACATACATATTCCCTCTCAATTTACATGTCTAATTATATCATGTACAACAAGCTTAACAACCTTCAATTACAGCCCCTCGAATATGGCCTCTACCTCTGCTGATATCCCTGATCTAGAGAAATTCTTCTTGTTTGTAGTTGCTACATTCACACTTTCTTTAGTTGGGATATTTTTAAGTACAATATCTGCATTACCCTTCATACGAGGTTTAGCTTTTTCATTAACACTACATACTAAATTACAAGAAATGTTAAACATATCCTTTAGAACCTGATTAATTACATCCCTACTCTGTGGACAATCAATCTGATCTTTATGAAATTGAAAAGGAACTTCTATGTAAAGACTACTCCCCTCGCATTTTATAGGCTTAGATGTCCCTAGGAATGCGAATAGGTGCCTATGTACAGGCTTTACTGCTTGGGCTACCTTACCCCAGTTCTTCTTAATGACATCAAAGTCAATTTGTTTGTCAGAATCTGCAACAGTAGGCTTTGAGTCATCATTTCCTTTTATATCCACATCATTGTCCACAGCCTCCTCTTCTTCCTCCTCCTCTTCTTCTTCAATATACGCATCTGCACAAAACTCTGGAATTACCATTTCCAAAATTAGGGATTGGTTACTACTCCCCTTCAAATTTCTCTCAATCTCTAAAAATATCTTTACAAGTTTTAGAATATCCTTTTGTACAACCTTATCGTAAAAATCATACTCTAATTCTTCATCCTTAATCTTTGCGACTAATACCTCCCGTAGTGTTTCTAAGGTATATGATACAAATTGTCCTAGGTTGACACCCTTCCCCTCTATACTCTCTATTAGCTCTAAAGCCTTCTTTGCATCACCATCCATTAAACTAGACAACAGACTATCCACCATTGCAATATCTGGCAATCCCAGTAGGTTTCGCACTTCATCTTCTGTAATCTTTTTATCTTTACCACTTTGACCACAAAATATTACATCAAGCAGAGAAAGAGCATCTCTGTAACTACCCCTAGCATTCTTTACAATCAAGTATTTAGCACTATCTTCTACTTTCATACCCTCTCCCTTTGCACTACGATCTATCACTTCCTCTATCTCTTTATCATTACCAAGCCTAAAGTCATATCTTTGACACCTAGAAAGGATAGTGGCAGGTAGTTTATGAACTTCAGTAGTAGCAAGTATGAAGATTATGTGTGATGGGGGCTCTTCTAGGGTCTTAAGGAGTGCATTAAATGCTTCTGTAGTGAGCATATGTACCTCATCAATGATATACACCTTATACTTCCCCTCACTAGGAGAGAATTCAATCTTTTCTTTCAATTCTCTAATTTGGTCAATTCCCCTATTCGATGCAGCATCTATTTCAATGAGGTCTAAGAAATTTCCTTTAGCAACTCCTTTACAGATTTTACACTTACTGCAAGGATTTCCGTCCTTTCCTATATTCGTACAGTTAACAGCCTTAGCAAAGATTCTCGCAGCACTAGTCTTACCTGTACCTCTAGCACCAACGAAAAGGTAGGCGTGTGATAGTTGATCTTTTTTGATTGCATTCTTTAATATCTGAGTAATATGTCCTTGACCTATTAATTCATCAAAATTCTGCGCTCGATATTTTCGGTATAGTACAGTTGACATGGTGATACATCTTAGACTAGTTGTAACAAGGCTGTAAAGTAGATTTTTCTTACTCGGGAAAAACGCCTGATACTTAGGACTTTAATTTCTTGACTGCATCGCTAAGTATCTGTGTATACAAACCGTAACCAATAGAATTGATAGTTCCTGACTGATTCCTACCTAAGATATCCCCTGCTCCTCTGATCTCTAAATCACGGTTTGAGAGGATATATCCAGATCCTAGAGGTGCAGATTCCCTTAGTGCACTAACCCTTAGTGCACTATTCCCTTTCAAACTTTCAAACAGAAAACAAGCATATGCCTGTCTATGACCTCTCCCTATCCTTCCTCTCAGTTGGTAAAGTTGAGATAGGCCGAACATGTTAATGTCTCCCACAATTAAAGTGTTCGCATTACAGATATCTATACCGTTCTCTATTATTGTGGTACAAAGCAATATATCTATATCTCCATTTGCAAATGAGTTCATAGTTTGTTCAGTCTTTTTATTACTCATCTGTCCGTGCAATATTTCTACTACATTCTCTGGGAACATCTCTTGCAATTTTTTTTGTACAAACTCTATTGTGCCTATGCGGTTGTGTAGGAAAAATACTTGCCCATCCCTATCCAATTCTCGTACTATTACCCTTTGTATGTCTTCCCAAGAGAATTTCTTAAACTCATTCTTAATATCCTTCCTCCCACTAGGTGGTGTAGCCAATACAGAAATATCCCTTATCCCCATTAGTGACATATTTAATGTTCGAGGTATGGGAGTAGCTGTCATTGAGAGTATGTTTGTATTTAATCTCATACCTTTGAGGTGTTCTTTTTGTTTGACTCCAAACTTTTGCTCTTCATCTAGAATAACTAGTCCTAGATTTTTAAATTTCACTTTCTTAGATAGTAAACTGTGTGTACCTACAACAATATCTATACTTCCACTCCTTAAACCATTTCTCACCTTTTCCCCCTCTGCTTTTGTATTAAATCTACTCAATGATTGGATTACAAATGGGTATTTATCAAACCTTTCTCTCAATACTTTAAGGTGTTGTTCTACAAGTATGGTTGTAGGAGCAAGTATAGCTACTTGAAAGCCTGAGTTCACTACAGCAAACGCTGCTCTCATAGCGATTTCTGTCTTCCCAAAGCCTACATCTCCCACCAAGAGTTTGTCCATAGGGGTTGTATTTTGGAAATCTTTTACAATATTATTTGTTGCTACAAGTTGATCTTCTGTATCACTAAATTCAAAGTCACTTACAAACTCCCAGAAGTCTGTTAGTTGTGTATCCTTCATTATCATATCTATGGTGGTTGTAGATCGTAAAGCGTATAGTGCTAGAAGCTCCTTAGCTACACTCTCTGCCTGTTTCTTTGCACTCCTAGATATTCTATTCCATATCCCACTATTGAGTCCTGTGAGTACAGGCTTCTTACATCCTGCACCAATATATTTCATCACTTTCTCTAATGCATTAAATGGTATTAGTAATCTATCATTGTGAGCATAGTGGATATCCAGATACTTCTTCTCCTCCATCTCTTTTACTCCCTTAAATATACCTATTCCGTGATCTTCATGTACAAGGTAATCTCCTGGGATAATCTTTTTCAATATTTCCAACGAGGCAGTATCTATACTCTTCAAACCCACCTTATAATCCGAGATATCTATCTCTCCTAGCACTTCTAGGTCTGTAAGGAGTATGAGCTTAGCTTTTTCATACACAAAACCTCTACTCAGTTCTTTCTCAATATTATTTTCTGTTTCGAAATACTTATCAATATATTTTGTTAGACTACTTTGACTTTTTTCAAATCTTTCCAAACTTTTCGAAAGATACCATATCTCATATCCCAAGCTTTTGTAGTTCTTAAGAATATTCTCGGTAACATGTAGATCAGTGTAGTTGTATATTGTTGGAATACGCTTAAGGCCTACCTCATAGGTTTCTAGCTCGAGATCTTGAGTAAGGTATACTAGTTTAGAATTAGAGAGATGCTCATTGCCCACTATCTTGGAGGATTTAGCATCTAATATTTCCTTAAATTCCAATTCTTCTATCTTTCTTCTACTGCTTGGTTCCACTATTTCAATACTTTCTATCTCTTCTCCCCATATACTTAGCCTTAGAATGTTCTTCATACTGTGTGGCCACAGAATTACTACATCACCTAATACAGAGAATTCCCCGTCTTCCCATACTCTCTCTACTTTCTTGTATCCCAACTTACTCAGAGAGCTTGATTCAAACTTATCCCCTTTCTGCAACCTTAATACTTTAAGATCTTGTTCTTCTATATTTTTTGATATGAAGACAGAGCAGTTTAACTTACGACCAAGTATTTCTGCAAATATTGCTTCAAATTCACTATCTACTTGGGAAAAGTATCTCTGTTTTGTATCAATATTGAAGTGTTGAGTTAATTGGTAGAAGAGATTCTTTTTAGTTGCAGATGTTATATCCACTTTTCAAACATCTCACTAAAGAGAAGTTCTTCACATGCTCCTACAAGGCCTTCTTTGAGTATTACCATTTCTTCTTTGGTAAATCTTTCTAGTACATATTTCTCACCAGGGATTTTTCTGTCTCCCCTATTTTCAATCCCTATCCTTACTCTTACAAAATCTTTTGTACCCATGCTTTCTTCTACACTGTTTACTCCATTGTGTCCGTGTGGGGACTTACCTTTCTGGATTTTGTATTCTCCTAATTTAATATCAAGATCGTCATGGAAGAGGATGAGTGTGTCGGCTTCGCTGTCGTCGTAGAGCTTTTTTACATATTTCCCTGATTCGTTCATGAAGCCTAGGAATTTTTGGAGGATAATTTCTTCTCCTCCACCCCACTTAAATCTTATTATGTCTGATTTATCATATTTCGAGTATTTGAATGTATAGTCGGCACGGAATCCTTCGTATCTCAGGGCAATCTTGAGTATTTCTAGACCAAAGTACCCCGCATTGTGTCTAGTGTTGTGGTATTTGACATCTCCGTTTCCAATTCCACTGATTAGTATCATTTTTGTATTAGCTTCTTTAATATTTTATCAACAATTTCTTCTTGTTTAATATACATTGGTTCATCCTTGTAATCAACTTTATCAAACACTTTTTCATGATCTTCCCCTTGTAGATGTAGGACCCCGTGTACGCAAAGTCTTACGATTTCTTCTATAAATTTCTTCTTTGAAAATTTCTTAATTATATATTCAGGACATATGTACACTTCTCCTAGAAGTTCTTTGGTATCAAGGTTAAATGATAACACGTCTGTAACTTCATTCTTCCCCCTATGCTTCTTATTGAGCTCTTTAATGTATTGCTTTTCTACAAAGATGATATCTACATTTTGTTCACCTAAGGTAGAAAATTGTTCAAGATATTCTTCTATCCCCCTATGTGTAAAGGGTAGTTTGGGATATATCTCTAGGAGGAGTTGAATATCAAATATCTTAACCATTACTTAGTGTTTCTTGTACAATCTTCTTAACAACATTTCCATCTGCTTTTCCATTTAGTTCTTGCATTACCATGCCCATAACTTTTCCCATTTCTCTCATATCTTTTGCTCCTATTTCCTCAATCTTAGAGATTACTACTTCTTTTACTTTGTCTTCAGTCATGAGTGCAGGGAGATATTTTTTTAGTATATCTAAATCCTTTTTCTCATTCTCAACAAGGTCATTTCTTCCCATATCGGTGTATTGAGAGATAGAGTCTTCTATCTTTTTAGTTTCTTTCCTGAGTATTTTCTCAATATTTTCGTCTGTTAGTTCTTCCTCAGAGTCTATTTGGATATTTTTGATAGTAGCTAATACCATCTTGAGGATTTGGTTTGTATCTTTATCACCTGCTTTGGTAGCAGTTATCATATCATTTCGTAGTATTTGTAGGAGAGACATATTTAGAAGTTCACAACTTATTTTGCTCTTCTTGCAGCGGTTCTTCTTCTTCTTTTCATCTTTGCCCATTCTCTTCTTTTCTGAATCTTAAGATCAGCTTTTTTAATTCTGTATGTTCTATTTCTAAATGTTTCTAGGATTCTTTCTCTAAGGACTTCTCTATGTAGTCTTTTAAGTGCACTGTCTATATTTTCGTTAGCATGTACAATTACTGCCATGTATATCTGTGTTAATTAATGTAACCGGTTGGATTATATCACATTCTACTTCTTCTTTGCTACCTTGTTTTCAAATCTTTTGATTCTTTGATCAGAGACATATTCTTTTACTGAAAAGTTTAAGGTGAGATTGGCTTTGTTCCAACCAATACCTACGAGGATTAGTATCATTCCTGCTACCATTTTAGCTATACTACTATCAAAGATTCCTGTCTGTGGTATTTCTCCCTCTATCTCACAATCTATTTCTACAGATACTTGTGCAGAGAAGTTGTCTCCTTCGCTTGGATATGCAGTTACTGTATTTTCGTATGTACCAAAGACACTGGATGGTACTTGTATGTAATATGTAAAGGTTTGGGTCTCTCCTACACTAAAGGTTTCCTCTTCTCCTTCTAAATCCCATGTAATTTGTCCATTGGTATATGTTCCTACACCAGATATGTCGTTTAGGTAACTTGCTATTACTTTACTGTCAAGATTGTCCACTAGCCTATCTATATTCCCTTGTGCGTCTCCAATATTGGTTACTGTAATTGTGTATGTGGCTCTTCCTTCAACACTCTCTCCGTCTTCTATACAGCTTTCTACACCTACTTTAGATATGCTCCACTCTGGGTTAGTGCTTGGACATATACATGTGGTTTGGTTACATGTATCCCAACTACATTGGTAGCCATCAGGGTCACCTAGTTCACATTGCTCCCCTCCAGCACTGTCTAATATTCCATCTCCACATGTTCCTTTTGGTTGTGCTTCCATTTCAAAGGTAGTACTTAGTGCACAGTCGTCTCCGCTTGCTCCCAAGCTATCACTCCAACTAATATTTAGTATATATTCACCTGCACTGAGGCATGTATATTCGTTTATATCCACACTTATTCTCGTGTTATCACCACTCTCTGAAGTCGTGTAGCATGTTGAGGTAGGACTTGCTGGACAGAGAGAGACCGAGTCTCCTCCTAGTGTTACTTTGATACTAGATAGGTCTATACCGTCTGTATCACTTGCTTGTGCTATTGCACCGAACTTAGAACAGTAAGTTTTCTTTCCTGATGGTTGTTCTATCCAAGCTTCTCCAGAGCATGTGTTAGCAGGGGCGTCTTTACACCATATTGTAGCATATGACTTATTCTTACAAACAGAACATGTACAATCTTCTCTAACCTCACTACACCCTGTATGATCACTTCCACACTCTTCCTGCCCAGAAGGACACGAAGCTTTACATGAGAAGGTCTCTCCAGGAGATTCACATGGTTGAGGTAGTCCAGTAGTACTCCAGTGTTTACATGTACATTTTCCACTGATACAAAATCCTACATTGGGATATGCACATGCATCACAGTCTGAGCCTCCATAGCAATCTTGGCTTGGTGGCAAAGGTTCTCCCTCACATACATTACATGTTGATTCCTCACTTCTCTTAGATGATAAACAGTAGCGATTACTTCCACATCTATTAACTTTACTTTTATTCTTACAGAAACAGGCTACTTTATCGTTAGGATTTGCTGCACAACGAGCAGTCCAAGTATCAACTGGACACATCCAACTACCATTCACATATGAGGCCAAACAACATCCTCCCCCATCTCCCCCACCTCCTGCATCACTATCCTCAGGAGCTATTGTTTGTGGTTGTAATACTCTCCAAAGTAGATAGCTACTAGAGCCCAAAACCACAATACCAAGTATTACGAATATGATTATTTTTCCTGTTTTAGTGAGCCTTATCTTCATTGTCTCTTCTTTTTTCTAACTAACTTCTTCTCCTGTTAATAATCTATACTATTCAAACAAACTTTTCAACTCATTAATGTTAATAATATCTTTAATCATGATAACTGCTATAAATACCATTAAAAGTATGAAGCTAAGATTGATGATAATTGCCTCTATTCTAGGATTTAAATCCTTCCTTAATACCCCCTCTATCGTAAGGATAAATACCCTACCACCATCCAATGCAGGAATAGGGAGAAGGTTCATAAATGCTAAAGAGAGAGAAAGGTCTGCAACCAAAAAGACAAAAGGTATCCAACCCAAATCTTTAAAGTAATCTATTAGGAAAAACATACCAACTGGACCAGAGACAGTACCAGAGAGAGTACTGTAGTCCCCTGTCTCCTTAGCCTCCTCAAACAGGCTACCCATCACTCTACCTATCAATCTCGTATTATTTATCAAATGAGAGACACCACTAAAAGCTTTGTACTCAGAGTAATCTACAGAAACGTAATAGTTAGAACCAATAGCTATACCAACCTTGCCATCTTCACCTACTGCAACCATATACTCCCCACAAACATTTTCTAAATCACATGCCTCTATTGCTACAAGGTCATTACCTTCTATTAATCTTGATACATCCTCTACATATTCTACAAACTCTCCATTTATATTTCTAATGTATCCTTCCGTAGGCATACCGGACTTTTCTGCTAGACTTCCCACTAAGACTTGGTATGGGACATCCATATCTCGTTCTCTAACGACAGTAGCTCCTACAGGTTTGAAATTTTCGAATTCATATGAAAGATCTATTTTCCAATTACTGAAACTTAGGACAATGGAATATGCTGCAATGGCGAGAAGGAAATTCATAGATACACCAGCCAACATCACAAATATTTGTGCTGGTTTACTTTTGTTTTTTAAGTTACCTTCCCTATCATCCCCTTTTATTCCCCCTTTCTTACTAGGATCTCCATCTCCTAATATTTTTACAAAACCACCTAGTGGGAGTAATCTAATACTAAATTCAGTCCCTTTGTACTTCTTTGATATGAGCTTAGGGCCATAGCCTAGAGCAAATTCATACACTGTTGCTCCTACAATCTTGGCTGCTAGAAAATGACCAAGTTCGTGTATAAAGATGAGAACACCTAGAACCAAAACAAGTAGGAGAATCGTTATTAGTATGTCCATATCGAGCAGTAATTAATTTAAGCTATTAGATTGTCATCAGATCTTTTTCTTTAGTATTTTTTATTTCCTCTATTTTCTTATTGTATTCCTTTACCAATTTTTCAAAACCAACCCTTATCCTATCTGCTTCTTCCTCTGCAAAACCTTCTGTTTGCATGATATCTAAATCCTTCATATATTTTTGTCTAACACCTCTTATAGATATTCTCGCATCTTCCGACCTATCTTTCATAATTTTAACATAGTCTTTTCTTCTCTCTTCTGTAAGCTCTGGAATTGAGACTCTAATATTGTCTCCTTCAGTAATTGGAGAGAATCCCATATTTGCACTTGATATGGCTTTAGAAATATTATCTAGAATACTTTTATCCCATGGTGAGATAAGGAGGGATCTTGCATCAGAGGCATTAATAGAGGCATAGTTCTTTATTGGGGATTGTGTTTCGTATACATCGACCATTATATCTTCCACTAGTTCAGGTGTCGCTCTTCCTGTCCTAATTTGTGTGAGGTCTTCTTTAAAAGCCTCTATACATTTATCTAAGTCTAATTGAAATTTGTCTGTGTCCATTTTTATTTTATCTAAAGTTATGTTTTATTTTACAGAAAAATGGTAAAAAACGAAAGAGATGGTATTTGAACAGTTAACTACTTCCCAAACTCCCAAACAAGAATTCTCTTTATTTCTAAAGACTCCCCCATTTTAGTAATAGCTTCATCTAAAAGGTTTTTCATAATCTTAGACTCATCCTTAAACCACTTCTGTTCAAGTAAACAGTTTTCACTTAGATACTTGTTCAACTTCCCCTCTACAATCTTAGGCAACATATCCTCTGGTTTTCCTTCTGCTTTAGCTTCTTTAGTGAAGATATCTGTTAGTTCTGTAATTCTCTCTTTGGAAATGGATTCTCTTGATACAAACTTCGGCTTCATTGCTGCTACCTGTAGTGCTAATTCGTGTACAAAAGATTTAAATTCATCATTCTTTGCTACAAAGTCTGTCTTACATCCAACCTCTACCAAAGATACAAGTCTCTGATCAACACCATGTAAATATGCATCTATTACACCATTACCTATCTCTCCATCAGGCTCTATTGGTTCATCCCAACCTCTTTCTTTAATTAGTTCTACACTCTTTTCGAAATCTTTACCTGTTTCTTCTAGTGCTAATTTACAAAGTCCAATCTTAGCTCCTGTAAGATTGTGTAGTCTACCAATTACATCACTTCTCTTGTTTATATATGCTACAGCTTTCTCCATATCCCCATCTGATTTAGTTAGTGCTTCTTTACAAAGCCCCATCCCTGCAGATGTCTTCGCTCTTAATTTTTTAATATCGTCAATTGATACTGACATTATTTTTAATATTAAAGTTATTTAATAGCTTTAAGGATACTCTCTGCTGCTTTCTCACCGATTCCTTTGATACTTATTAGATCCTTCTTACTCTTACCAACGACACCTTCTAGTGTGGTAACTCCTTCTGCAACAAGGGCTTTCTCTATTCTTGCTCCAAGACCTAACTCTTCAATACCCTTAGCATCTGTCTTTGCTTTTACTTTCTCCGCTGCCTTTACATCTTCCTCTATATTCTTTACCTTTTTTACAACCCTTACAACCCCAGTACTTTGTTTACTGAAAGTTTTTCCATCTCTCATTATCTTCATCCTAACTCTCTCTTCTTCTTCAACTCTTTCTACTCTTTCTTTTTCTGCAACATACTTATCATTTAGATTCTTAAGATTTGCCTTATGATTCTTCCTTAACGCAATTAAGGCTTCTGGCCTCTTACCGTTTTTAATTGCTTTACCAAAGAGTTCTACGTACAAAGCAATACTTTTGAGAGAGTCATCATTTGCTGGGATTGGGTAATCTACGATATCAGGATCACAGTTGGTATCTACTAGAGCTACCGTTGGTACACCAGCGATACGTGCTTCGTTGATAGCGTTCTTTTCAACCTTACTGTCTACCACAATTATCAATGCTGGCAATTTATCCATGAACTTAATCCCTTCATATATTTTGTTCATTCTTTGTACTTCTCTTTGCATCATTAGGACTTCTTTCTTAACAAGGTCTTTTCCTCCACTTGCTAGAGATTCTTCCATCTTTATCAAATTGAATATACCTTTCTTAAGAATACCAAAGTTTGTAAAGAGTCCTCCTGGCCATCTTTTGTTAATGTAGAATGCTCCTACTTCATCTGCTTTGTCTTGTACAATTGTAGCTGCTTGTCCTTTGGTTCCTACAAAAAGGACATATCCTTTGTTAGAGGCATCTTCAATTGCATTGAGTGCTTTTTCCAACATTGGTTTAGATTTAACTAAGTCAATAATGTGTACTCCATTTCTTTGTTGGTAGATATATTTCTGCATTTTAGGGTTCCAAGCACTTTTCTTGTGACCAAAATGAGCACCTGCTTTAAGAAATTCCATTAGTTCAGGTATTTTAACACCTTTGTTTTTAGTCTTGGTATTAGTTGAGACTGTAGACTTTTTGTCTGCCATATTTTTAAACCTTTCCTTTAAACACCTATCTCTTTAAGTAGTAAATTACTACAAGGAAATATATCAAGAGATATGTGAGATATATTAATTAACAGGTGAATTATACAGAAGGGGGTAGGAAATATCAAATTGCTAATAGTTTTTAATCAATAACTCAGTTATATTCCCTCTTCCATTACCATTCGAGCTAATATTTCTTTTTGCGCTAATTCTTTGAACATCAAATTCAGAATACAAATCATCAAAGAAATTATCTTTCGCATTAGTATTTTTCGGATCTGAGTTACTTAGTAACACAGAGTGTCCTGCCTTATCTAATCTTTTAACCTCTCTGGCCAATTCTTTCTGATCTTTATCATTAAAGTCTTCCTTGGAGTACTTAGTAAACCCATTTTCAGACAAAGGTCTGTAAGGAGGATCTAGGTATATAAAAGATTTCTTAGATATTTTCTTTAAAGCTCCTTTGTAAGAACCACATTCTATTTCAGTATTTTGTAAGACTTTATGTACACTTAAAATATTCTCAGAATCACAAATCTTAGGGTTTTCATACTTCCCTATTGGAACGTTAAACTCACCCTTGCTATTTTGTCGGAATAGTCCATTAAAACAGGTTCTGTTAAGTGCTATAAGTAGACTAGCTTTCTTAATCCAATCCGTTTTATTCTCACTCTTGAATGTAACAGAGAGTTCATTGAAAGGAGTTCTTAATTTGTTGTAGTAGTACTCTTTTCTATCTTCCATTTTCAATGAGCAATACTCTTTCTGAAACTTTTCAAGTTCAGATATCATCTCATTGGGGTGCTTCTGTATAACCTTATATGTGATCATTAAGTCTTCATTGATATCACTGATAGTGGAGTTTTTAACTGTAAAATTGTTTTGTAGAAAAAAGAAAACTGCACCACCGCCGAGAAATGGCTCAATGTATGAATTGATCACTTTTGTATCTTTAATGGATTCAGGAAGGTTTCTTTCTATTTGATCTAATAGCTGTCTTTTCCCTCCAGCCCATTTAAGAAAAGGTTTTGCGTAAGCTATCATAAAACTTCATCTAAAACACCTTGTTTTATCATATCTAAATTAAAAATATAATCAATCTGATTAAAAGCCTCTTCTAAATGTAGTCTGTCCCCTTCCCATCCTAACCCATCGGTAATCCAAACAAAATCGAAGTCGTCTTGTTTAAGACTTTTATGTAAACCAATATATTCACCAGCAGTAGCCTTAAGTTTTGACCCTCCTCCACTATAGAAATTGACTTCAATCATTGTCAGCTTCCCTTCCATATTTATTATAAAATCAAATATTCTTTTCGATTTCTTTTCTACTTTATACAATGGGACCTCAATACCCCAACGTTTAAAAATCTTTGCAGGAGTCATTTGTGCCCCATACTCATACCCCTTCTTCAACGAATTTTCTTGGATAAATTCCTCTACAATACCTTCCATCAATTTTCCACTTCGATTTTTTCTAGCATTCGTATCCATACCTACCTCAACACCAACAACATAATCTACAAGGTTTTTTATTGTTCTATCTTCAAAGATATCTTTTAATCCAGTTTCTGAAAAGAACTTTAGCAATTGAGACTCTTCATCACTCTGTAATATTTCCATAACGGAAAAAAACTTCTCCAACTCCTTATCTACTATCACAATTTTGCCAATCTTTTTGTTCCGAAGAGCTATTAATATAGGAAGAGCCTTCTTTATTTCTGGATATCTTTTATATAATTCTATAAACTCTTTTTCGATATCTACCGAACCAATTAGAGAATTAAGAATATTAAGCTCAGTTTTATAAACAAGCATATTTGCTTTGACTTTTTCCCAATCAACAAAATATGACCAATCGAAGATAGATGGCCTAAGTGTATGCATAAAGTGATTAAATATTTGCTCTTCGCCTGAAAGACTCAAACTGGAAGAATAAAACTTAAGATTTTTCATATTTACAAATTAAAACTTATATATTCGTATATCTTTCTATTGAAAGATCCAAGTAACTCTTCTCCTTATCTATTCCTACATACTTCCTTCCTAACTTAGAAGCTACTATACCCGTTGTAGAACTCCCTGTGAATGGATCTAGTATCAAATCCCCCTTATTCGTACTAGCTAGAACTATCCTTTTAAGTAGATCCTCTGGCTTCTGAGTTGGATGTTTTCCAAAGATTTTCTCCCTTTGAGAAGTCGTCCCCATTGCCCAAACGGATCTCATTTGCTTTTTAGGTTTCTTCAATATATCACCATACCATTTTCCATTCTTCATTGCATCATAGTTAAAAGTATGCCTTCCTTTCTGCTCTTTTCGTGCCCAAATCAAAGTCTCGTGACTAGCAGTAAAAAATCTACAACTTAAGTTTGGAGATGCATTGGGCTTAAACCAACAAATATCATTCAATATTCTATACCCTAATTTTTGTATAGCATAACCACATTGGAAAATTGAGTGATATGTACCACTAACCCACAAAGTTCCGTCATATTTCAAAAGTTTCTTACATAATGCCAGCCACTCTAAATGAAACTTCAAATTCTCATCCATACTTCCTCCCATATCCCAGTCCCCTTTCTTAACACTTACCATTTTACCGTTTTGACAAGTAAAACTACCATTGGACAAGAAATACGGAGGATCTGCGAAGATCATATCAAAACCATTCTCAGGGAATTTCTTTAATATTTCCAGAGAATCTCCTAAGTATAATTTGAAACCTTCTTTATCATAGTACAGCATAATAAAAGTATATCAGAATTTAAATATCTACACTCTTCCACCCATCTTTAGCAATCACAATATGTTCTAGTAGATTAATTCCTACAATATCCATTGCTTCTTTAAGCCTTTGTGTAAGCAATATATCCTCATTACTTGGTGTACAATCTCCTGATGGATGATTGTGTGCTAGTACTACAAAGGTTGCATTCCTCTCTAGTGCATACCCTATCACATCCCTTGGTAGTAATCCTGAACTATCTACTCCCCCTATCCTTACTGTCCTTTGTTCTAGTAGTTCAAATCTAGAATTAAGGTAAAGTGCTACAATATGTTCCTGTTTTAAATTAGACATGCTTTTAAGTAGCTCATATGCTTGGTTAGAGTTTTTTACTACAGTTGTTTGTCCCATATACAAGCCATATATCCTTCTTCCTAACTCAATACCAGAGAGGATGCGCATAGCGGTTACACTTCCTACTCCATCTATACATACCAGATCTGATATTGTTGTATCTATACCTTCTCTAATATTTTTCTTAATCTTTCTAAGTATTCCTAGTGATATGGTTTTAAAGTTTTTACCTTTAATACCACTTCCTACAAGGATGGATATTAGGTCGGTATCAGAAAGGGAGTCTACACCACCTTTAAGGAATTTTTCTCTTGGTAACATACTACATTCTAACAAAGGGAAATGAACAAAAGATGAACTAGTTTTTCTTCTCCTTCTTCTTACTCTTCTTAATATACTTACACTTAGGATATCCACTACAACCTACAAATATCTTACCCCACTTACTCCTTCTCTCTACCAAATGCTCCTTACACTCTGGACACTTCTCTACTAGAAGCATAGGGATAGTTGTCTTACACTCTGGGTACTTCTCACAAGCCCAAAACTTACCATACTTACCATTCTTAAGCACCATCTTAGCTTTACACTTAGGACACTCCTTTGGCTTAAAATACTTCTTGAAATCCAATGCCTCTTCTCCCCCGGAAAGATCCTTCATACCCTTACACTCCGGAAACTTAGCACAACTTAAAAACTTACCATACCTACCCACTCTCACTACCATACTCCCCTTACACTCTGGACACTTCTCACCCTTAGCCTTACCAAGTATAACCACATCCTTCTTATCCACCTCCTTATCCGCCTTCTTAATCTCTTTCATCAAGGGCTTGTACTGCGAATCTATGAAAGGGGCGTACTCCATCTTACCTTCTGCAATATCATCAAACTCATCCTCTACCTTAGCCGTATACTCGTAATCAACCAATCTCTCAAAACTACCCCTTAAGAAATTAGTAACAACTCTACCTACATCTGTCGGGAAGAGAGTCTTACCCTCTCTCTTTACATATCCTCTAGCTTGTATAGTGGAGATGATAGATGCATATGTAGAAGGCCTACCAATACCCAATTTCTCTAACATCTTTACCAAACTAGCCTCATTAAACCTAGCAGGAGGTTGTGTAAACTTCTGTTCTTTTTCAAATTTAATCTTCTTTAGCTCATCCCCCTTAACAATCTTCGTAATCTCACTTAAATCCTCCTGCGCCTTACCTCCACCTAATATCTTTCTAAAACCATCAAACAAAGTAATCTCTCCACCCAAAGAAAATATATATTTAGGATCTGCTACATCCTTAGCCTGAATCTTTACTGTTAGCACTTTCGCTCTCTTAGGAGCTACCTGACTACTCACAGCCCTCCTCCATATTAAATCGTAAAGCTTTGCTTCTGCATTACCAAACTTCTTCACAATATCTTCCCTTGTTCTTGAAAAATCAGTAGGTCTAATCGCCTCGTGAGCTTCTTGTGCCCCCTTACTCTTAGTCTTAAAGAAATTTGGCTTCTCTGGAAGATATTCCTTACCATACTCCTCACCAACCAACTTCCTAATCTCTTTAATTGCCTTCATACTGAGATTTGTAGAATCAGTTCTCATATATGTAATATATCCCGCCTGATACAATGCTTGTGCAATACCCATTGTTCTTTTTGATGTAAAACCAAATGCAATATTCCCAGACTGTTGAAGTTTAGAAGTAGTAAGAGGTGGATATGGTCTTCTTTTGACCTCTCTCTCCACTACATCTACTACTGTGTAATTAGATTTCCCTAGGAGCTTTTCAAGAGCTTCGACCTCTTTCCCATTCACTGGTACATACTTCTTACCATCTTTACTCTTTAATTTCGCAGTTAAATCATGCCCCTCACTATCTTCAACTACTACACTAAAGTCCCAAAATTCTTTTGATTCAAAACCTTCTCTCTCTTCCTCCTTCTCTACAATTAACCTTAAAGCTACGGATTGTACTCTCCCTGCAGAAAGCCCATACCACACCTTCTTCCATATGATCTCAGAGAGTTTGTATCCCACTAATCTGTCCAATATCCTTCTAGCCTTTTGTGCTTCTACAAGATCATTATTTATCTTCCCAGCATTAGCTACAGCTTTGTTTACAGCCTCTTTCGTAATTTCATTGAAGGTAACCCTTTTAGGATTCTTAAGCTTAAGAGCGTTCTTAACATGCCATGCAATGGCTTCTCCTTCCCTATCAAGGTCCATAGCGAGGTATACATTCCCTCCTTTAGGTACAGCCCTCTTTAACTCCGCTATCACCTTCCCTTTGCCATATATGGTCTCAAATTGTGGTTCGTAATCATTTTCAACATCAACAGCAAGACTGCTCTTTGGCAAATCTATGATATGCCCTACAGTAGCCAATACCTTAAAATCAGATCCTAAATACTTGTTAATAGTTTTGGCCTTGGCAGGTGACTCTACAAGTAGTAAGTTTTTGTATGTTGTTTTTGCTTTTTTAGTTTTTGCCATATTCTTCAATTAAAATACCTCCTTAAAAATTAATTGTCAAGAAAGGGTAGTGCTAAAACTTCAGTATTTCTATACACACCCCCACCCCCTTTAATTGGTTCAAACATTTCCAACGTATTCTCCGAGTTACCCTCCACCCCATGTTCCCCATCGTCGCAACTGTACCAATCTGTTGTTCTTTCTTCAAGGAAGTTTTTGATTTGATCTATAGAATACAGGGGTGTGGCGCCCCGCTCTAGGAGCATGTTACAACCCTGTAACGCAAATCTGTTTATACCACAAGGTATACAAAACATCTCTCTTCCGTATTCTATAGATAGTCGTGCAGTGATTAGAGATCCTCCCTCCTCACCAGACTCCACTATTGCGCTAGCCAAAGCCATTCCTGCTAATATTCTGTTTCTCATTGGAAACATACCTTTTACAATGGTTCTACCATATGGAAACTCGGAAATTACTAAGCCTTTTTTACAAATTTCTTGATACAAACCCTCATTACTCCTGGGATACCCCTTATCCAACCCACCAGCTACTACCGCAATGGTAGGGATACCCAGATCTAAGCATGTCCTATGAACTTGAGCATCAATTCCTCTTGCCAAACCGCTTACTACTACAACATCCTCTTCTTTTAGACCTTTAAGTATATATTTCACACACCATTTTCCATATTCACTCATTTCTCTTGTACCAACCATTGTAATCATATGCTTACTAAGTAAGCTTACATCACCCTTACAAAAGAGTACCAATGGGTAATCATATATTTCTTTAAGTAAATGTGGGTACTCAGGTTCAACGCAAGATACTATTTTTATACCAAGAGACGATATTGTTCTCTGGTAATCTTTTAATATACCCTCCTCTATATTAAACATCCCTTGAGTAGAGATATGGTTGTATATATATTTCCTCCCTACTCCTTCGTTTTGTAGCATATATGCCACTTCAAACTTGTTAAACTTCATATTTTAGTTTAACAAACAGAAATGAACAAAAGATGAACTAGTAATATTCGTTTTCTATTAACCAATGCAACACCTCTTTTATATATGGTAATGAATCAAAACTCAAACCTCCATCTTCTAGGAATATTACAAAGGAATATTTAGGATCGTCATATGGGTAAAAACCTGCTATCCAAGCATGAGTATGCTCATATTCCCCTTTTGCATTGAGTGCACCGAATTCTGCAGTACCAGTCTTAATTGCAACTTCTTGCCCAAGACTTCGGAGTGTCCCTGCACTACCCATACTACTATGAACTGTTGACCACATACCTTCTTTGACTACAGCCAAAGCTTGTTTTGATACAATGTCAGTACCTAGAGGTTCGTATGAAATCTCTCTCTCAACCCCTTTTTCATCAACACTCTTTTGAGTAACATGTGGCCTATACAAAGTTCCATCATTTGCAATTGCTGCCATCCAATTTGCCATTTGGATAGGGGTGACTAGTGTAATACCCTGCCCTATTACAGAGTTACAAGAGTCTCCTTCTGGATACCAAACAGCGTCTAACCATGGACTACCATGCTGGGCAAGGTATATTTTGTTCTCTGGTGATGGTAATCTTCCTGGCATTTCCCCGGGGATATCAACTTCTGTATATTCACCAATACCAAAGGTTGAGAGGTACGGAACTAACTCCTCCATCTCCCAATTACGAATGGTCTCACAAAAGAAAATATTGGATGATTTCGCAATGGCTTGAACAATATTGAGTCGTCCATATGAATGATTCCCATACTCTTGGAATGTTGCACCACTACTGAAGGTGTAGCCTTGCCTACTGGTATATATTGTAGAGGTTGTGATGGCTTTCGCATCTAGTGCCCCTGCTGCCACAATCGTTTTAAAGGTTGATCCGGGAGGTACTTGAGCCGCAATGGAACGATTAAGTAGGGGCACCCTTTTATCCTCCAGCAATATATTGTAATTATTCTGAGAGATACCCCCTATGAATTTGTTTGTATCGTAACCAGGGTAAGAGACCATACTTAATATCTCACCATTATTAACATCCTCTACAATGACAGATGCTCCTTTAGCACCGCTTTTCTTTACAGAAGAAGAGAGGATTTTGTAAAGATGTTCTTGCACTTCGGCATCCAGAGTTAGATACAAGCTCTCACCTGAAAGCTCTTGCTCTATTGTATATGAAGACCCCGTTATCGAATGTCCTAAGGCATTTACTTCTGTAGCCTGCCTTCCGTTCGTCCCAGCAAGCAGTTCGTTGTAATATTGCTCCACTCCCAACTTCCCCACGGTATCATTTTGAGAAATATATTCATACTCTTCAATATCAGCAGATGATGCTTCCCCTACATATCCTAAGATATGGGAGAAATACTGAGAATACATGTAATTTCTCTTACTTTCGTCCTCCAATACTACACCTAGTAGTTCTTCTCCTCTAGATTTAATGTTGATAGACATATCATTATCAATATCCCTAGCTAGCAAGATGTTGGACAGGTACGGATTAGAGGTATATATTGAGTACACTTTCTCGTAGATTGATAGGTAGTGCTCATCCTCTTCTAATACCATTAACCATTTATCTCCTAAAATATCCTCCAAAATATCGGAGACGTAGTGTAATTTTTCTTCATCAATTTCTAACTGCTGATTAAGGAAAATGTCTATATTAATATATATGTTTATAGCGGGGACATTCTCAACAAGCTTTTCACCATTTCTATCAAATATTATACCTCTGTAAGAAGGTACTGTATTTATCCTAATACTATTATATTCCGACCTCTCTGCCATTTCCTCTCCCTTTACGATTTGCAAATTTACAAGTGATACGAACAAAACGGAAAAGAGAAGCACAGCGAATATATGGATGTAAAGGAAATTCCAAGCAGATATCTCCTGTTTACCCGCACTATTTAAAATCTTAACTAGTTGCTCTTTTCCACTCATATGAGGAATCGCAACCTTGGATACCCTTGGTTTTTTAAGCACTTTTTTCTTTAATTTCTTATCGAATTCCAAATCTTTATTCATATTGATATCATTTTCTCAGTCTTAATCCTATCCATTAGGATACTAATTAGGAAAATTAGAACTGTAGAAATCAAAGACTTGATTACAATCCCTATGAAGATTTCAATATTGAAATATCCCAGTACTCCGTCCAGAAGCAAAGGTGAAAATATCTCAATTACAATGTAGAAAAGAATTACTGAGAACAAGTGTGGGATATATGAGAGTATGAGCTGCTGTTTAGGCATGACAAGGAAAAGAATCTTAAGAATGAGTAAGCTCAAGGATATACTCAGAAGCGTAATACCAAGGCATCTATGCAAAACTATATCTAAAAATATTGAGCTCAAAGACATCACCACTATCCACTTCGGGGTATCCAATTTCTCAATCAGTGTTAGAGCTACAATGATTATTACAGAAAAAGCGAAAAGTGTTGAAAAGAAGCCTTCTAGTGCAACTATCAAGATTATCCCCATTGTTATTAACAATATACTAATCAACATCTTTTAATCTCACAAAAACATTAAGTAAGTCATAGAAATCGATAGCGGGAGAAACATATCCTGTGCGTGTAGTTGTAGCGGGATCTTCCGAAAGCCCTACAATATTACCAAGTACAAGACTGTCCCCTACTTTACTATCATTCACAATTACAATATCTCCGTTTTCTACCCCACTATTCATCCCTATATTTTCAATTTTAATACCATCAGATGATCCGTTTACCACTGCTCTACTCAAAATATTCCTTCTATCGTCATCATCAGAAGAGATTACATATGCTTCTAGAAAACTTGATTTGGATATTGGTAATCTCACTATGGAAGTATATTGATTACACTCTGTCACAATCCCAAGAAAAGTATTACCCAGAACAACAATATCTCCCTTTGTTATACCCTCTTGTAGTCCAGTATTAATTACAATGTAATCTACCTTGATATGATTAAGAACACTACTATGTACATATTTATACTCTTTATTTTGCAATTCCAACTGTATTTTTAAGCTCTCATTTTCGTTCTTTAGATTTTGATAATTTACAATATCAACTTCATATTGAGCTAATTGCACTTTCATTTGATTATACTCACTTCTAAACTCTGAGATATTTGCAAGAGTCCCTACATATTCACTAACTTGTATTGCCCCATTAGAGGATGTGACATATATTGGATCAAGGACATATGATATTGTAGGCTTTATCCAATCCAACCATCCAATACTACAAAGTATTATGAAGACTGCAGAGATTGCGAGTGATATGAAGGTTGATAACCAGTTCTCATTCTTCCTATTATTCTTCTCTAAAACCACATTTGTAAGCCACTAAACTAATTCCTTCCATGAGGACTGTACCCTATCAAGCAAATCTATATGATCTAACATCTGTGCAGTACCTCTAGCTACAGCAGAGATAGGGTCGTCTACAATATGTACTGGGACATTTAATTCATGAGCCCAATACCTATCCAACCCCTTTATCAATGCACCACCACCTGCTAGATGTAAGCCAGAGGAGAGTAAATCACGAATTAACTCTGGAGGAGTATCTTCAATTGCTTCCTTGACAGCTTCTGTGATAACCATGATAGAGGCCATGATAGCTTCCCTTATCTCTACACTACTTACCTGCACAGACTTAGGAAGACCCGTTACTAAGTCTCTACCTTGCAAGATTACTTCCTTTTCTTCACTCAGAGGTATTGCAGAACCAATAGCGATCTTTACATCCTCTGCAGTTCGCTCACCAATCAATATATTGTACTTCTCCTTTACATAATCGATGATATCTTGATTCATCTCATCTCCTGCCACCTTTATCGTATTATCCACCACCACATCTCCCAAAGACATTACTGCGATATCTGTAGTTCCTCCTCCTACGTCTACAATCATACTCCCAGATGCGTCTTCTATAGGCAATTCTGCTCCAATTGCTGCAGCCATAGCTTCTTCTACAATGAAGACTTCTCTTGCACCTGCAGTTTTAGAAGCATCAATTACAGCTTGTCTTTCAACCTCTGTAACAGAAGATGGAACACCTACAATGACTCGTGGTCTTGGTATTTTCCAGTTTTTCTTAAAAACTTGATGCGTTTTGTGTATAAAATGATGAATCATGGCCTGTGTAGTATCAAAATCGGAGATTACACCATGTCTAAGTGGTCTGATGGCTACAATATTGGCAGGGGTTCTACCTATCATCTTACGAGCCTCATTACCTACAGCCAAGATTTTCTTTGTTCGCTTGTTAATAGCGACTACAGAAGGCTCAGAGATCACAATACCGTGCCCCCTCAGATATACAATGGTATTAGCTGTACCCAGATCTATACCAAGATCGTAGGTAAATAGGTTCCATACTGAGTTAAATGGTTTCATTTTGTATGATAACATGTAGTACAGAATATTTCGAGGTCAAAATATACCCCGCAGATAATTAATTGATCACAAATGGTGTCCTATTTCTCTGAAACTTCTTTTCTAAGTCTCTTATAGCATTTCATACATATAGTTACCCTCTTCTTTTTCCCATCTACTTCAAGAGATACTTTCTTAAGATTAGGTTTAAACACCCTATTAGTCTTTGGTGCTTTGAATCTCCAACCTCCTGCATGTTTATGTTGAATCCTTTTTCCTGCAATTGTAGATTTCTTACAAATGTAACAAACTTTTGACATACTTTTTATTTCTTAATTGAATGATTAGGCGCAAGATGATATTATCAAAAAGTATCCGTTTTAGCAAGATATATATTATGTTCTCACAAGATTTTATAATATGGACCGCATTTGCAATTCCTTCTATAGTGATTGCTTCTACAGTTCATGAGTATTTTCATGCATGGTGTGCATTTAAGTTGGGGGATCCTACTGCTAAGGCAGAGGGGAGATTAACACTTAATCCTTTGGCTCATATAGACCCTATTGGTGCTCTTATGATGGTCATTTTTAGGTTTGGATGGAGTAAACCTGTACCTGTCAATGTATGGAATTTTGAGCACAGAAGACGGGATATGGCTTTGACAGCATTGGCTGGGCCTGTATCTAATTTAGTATTAGCTATACTAACTGCGATACTATATCAGATTATTCCTGATTGGTATCTTATAGATTATTTTCTATTCACCTTTGCGACTATCAATTTGGCTTTAGCCATTTTTAATATGATTCCAGTTCCACCTCTTGATGGCCATAAAATTGTAAATGGTTTACTTCCACAAAGACTTTCCTACCATTGGGAAAAGTTAGAGAACTATGCTTGGGTTTTAATCTGCTTATTAATATTGCCGTTTTCCCCACTATCTAAGTTCCTTTCTACATTCATTGGATCTACCTTAGACTTTTTCTTAACTATTCTTGGTTTCTTATAACATACTGTTATATGTTGTCCTCCGTCTCCATTTGCGATAAAATATAGTGTCCTGATAGGAATCAGAGGTTTCATAGCTCTGTAACCAGAGCTCGGGATTCCAAATATCGCTTAGCTCCTTGGAGTTAAGTTGAGGAAACCCACTTATTCTGTATGAGCTTTATGACTCCTCTCCTGTTAGGACATTTTCTATTACCCCTTTCTTGACTTTCAATTCATTGATATAATAGACTTACGATTACGCCGAAGTAGCTCAGTTGGTCAGAGCAATTGTTTTGTAAACAATAGGTCAAGAGTTCGAATCTCTTCTTCGGCTCCACATGCAGAGGTGGCGGAGTGGTCAATCGCATCGGTCTGTAAAACCGACTCCTTCGGGATACACTGGTTCAAATCCAGTCCTCTGCACCATGTCTTTAATTAAATTATTTAATAATATTTATGAAAAAGATCACAGTCAAAGCCCTACTCCAAACATACTTACACCTGATGTGTTTAATAACTTTAGTTTCCATCCTCTTTTCAGGAGCATACCTAATACAAACAGGAGTATCATACATTGCCCCACTACACTTTTCTTACTCTCTTTACCAAGTAAATGACATTCAACACAGGGAAGACTTTAATGAGGAAAAATGCTATGACAATGGAGAGGTTGTAGAGGTAGAGGGTAACGAATATTGCTGGAATGAGACTACAAGACAGAACGGATTAGTTAATAGTCTTTCCATTTTCATATCTATGTCACTACTTTTCATACTTCATAGGGTGGGTATTAGAAGGATAAAGAAGAAAGATTCCATAAAATGGATAGATAAAGGTTATACCTTTATTTCCTTAATGGTATATAGCATAGTTGGTGTTATTGCTATCCCTACAGCATCATATAATTTAATAAACTACTTCCTTACAAGAGTTGGAGAATATTCTACACAGTATGCACCTGCATATTCGTTAGGGTTACTTGTACT
>JAIOSB010000013.1 GCA_021107795.1 bacterium | reverse complement strand
TAGCCAACAAGAACATTTATCCAATAATTGCAGTAAACAACAACGCTAAGTATGGACTGTTAAGTAGAATCCTCTTTGGATCTCAAATAGATGTGTTTAAGCTTGAGATTGGGTTTAAGCCTTACTAGTTTTTACTAAGGAGAGGTTTGATATATAATGAATCTATGCAAATTCTCTTAACTTTGTTTATCTTTTCAATAGGTAGTGTGTTTGCCAGTTTTCTCAACGCTTTGATGTATAGATTGGATAAGGAATATAAGTATCCTGATATATTTACTAAGCCCTCTCACTGCGAGAAGTGTAATAAGCAGTTGAAGAACTATGACCTTATCCCTATTCTATCATATGTTTTTTCTAGAGGAAGATGTACTAAATGTAACTCTAAGATTGCAATATATTATCCCATATCTGAGTTAGTACTAGGGATCTCTTTTGCCCTATTCTTCTTGAACGGAGCATCATGGTTTATGTATATTATCCTAATCTTCCTCTTCTGTCTTTGCTATTTTGATTATATCTATAGAGCTATTCCTCAAGTCCCTACCCTGCTCTTTGGTGTATTAGGTGTATTAAATTTGATAATCTTATCGATGATCAAAGGAGAACTTGTTTTGAATGCTACTATCTCCGGATTATTACTTCTGTTAGGTATGAGTGTGCTACTGATTATAATGTATGGTGTTAAGAAATTAAACTTTAGAGATGGGTTTGAAGGGCTGGGTAGTGGTGATTTTCTAATCCTTTTTAGTTTGAGTATGTTCCTATCTACACAGCAATTCTGGGTAATGTTTTGGGTGTCAATTCTACTTGCACTTCTCTTCTTTATACCAAATTCAATATTGGGGAAAATGAATCTGAAATCTTCTCTTCCCCTTCTCCCCTTCTTTACCTTGGGATATGTCCTAGTAGTTGTATATGGTGAAATTATATTCGAGTATGTACAGAGTGTATTGATGATGTAAGAAGTTCAAGTTTATGTAATGGTTACTAGGAGGTATTGATGATAAAGGCCATTTCAGTTATTATTGTATAGGAGATTTGAATAGAGTAAATTAATTTACTGCCAAATGGAGAAAGTAAAAGCTTATACATTAATGGAGATGCTGGTTGTCATGACTATCATGATCATTCTTCTCTCTGTCGGTATATTTTCATATCTTTCTTTTGCAAAGACTACCCAGTTTAATCAAGATGTAGCAGATATCCAGAATGATGTGTTAATTATGCAGAGAGCTGCTATGTTGTTTGAAAGGGATCCAGACGAGTATTGGCTGTATGGTGTGGGTGTTGATTTTGGAAGTCTTGGTAATGGTGAAGGGAATTATGAGTTCTTTAAGTGGTGTTCACCATATCCAGATTTTGGTGATGTTAGGACTAAGAGTGAGTATCCAAATTTTGATCCGGAATATTCGTTTAGTGATACTAATGGAAATATCCCAGTAGGGATATCTGATGGTGTGTGTGATGGTGAGATGAAATTGGTTAAATTGTCAGGATATGGGGTCGGGAATCTTAATCTAGATGAGGATGTATCTATTGCAAATGGTAGGTTTCTTCTCTTTGAGGCAGTTTCTGGGAAGGCTTTTATTTATGACTCTAGTGGTACTTTGGTAGATGCAAATGTGGAGATTATTTTGAATAAGGGGGTTGGTGATAGGCATATGTTGGTTATTAAAAATTTGTCAGGAAGAATTGAATTAATTAATATAGGGGATGATGAGTAAAAGAATCAAGGCTTTAGGATTTGTAGAGGTGATGATTGCAATAGTGGTAGTTGGTGTGGTGTCTGCTGTTTTTCTTACTATCGCAGGTAAGGCTATGAAGAGTTTGATACAAACAGAGAGGATGGAATATATGTCTCGAATTGCTACAGATGGTGCTAATATAGCTCAGGAAGTTGCTAATCAACAAAAAGCGACATTGAGTGGTGGGGGTATATATTTCCCTACGGAAGCTATTGATGTGGGTAGATGTTTTATTCCATTACGAGAGCAAGATGGAGCAGATGTGTCTTACTATTTTCTGCGAGAGGAAGGTGGTATGGAGGGACAGTTTCTTTCAATCCCTAAGGGTAATGATGCAGAAACACGAGAGCTTTTTGTAGAGAATGGTGCAGATGCATATGAGGATTACTTTCTTGTAATGTGTATTGATTCTATGGATGCTACAGGTACCATGTGGGCTAATGTCGAATTTAGAGTTGGTGATGTAAAGCTTGCTGGTTTAAGGACTACGGATAGTGATCTTAAGGATTTTAAATATTATGCCATTATTGATTTATGAAGAAGATGTTAAAAGCTTTTAGTTTGGTAGAGATGATAATTACGTTGGGGATTCTTGCTATAGTTATGCTTATTTCTACTCAAACACTTGTTACCATTGTTAGGGTATCTTCTATTGCTAAGTATAAGACTGTGACTAGAAATGAGATAGGTTTTGCTTTGGAGTTGACAGATAGGTTGTTGTCTAATTCCAATGTGACTGATGTTTATGTGTATGATACGATTAATGCAAGGCAGTATGATCCAGAAACTGATACTATCGTAGAAGTCGATCCAGGGACATACAATCTAGATGAGATATACAGCATAGAGTTAGCTCCTGGGATTACAGGCAATGAGATTCATGTTCGGCCATATGGGTATAGTATTTGGGCTTGTATAGGGTATTTTAAGGATGTGGAGGATTTGGGTGATGATACTAAGGGTTATCTTGTAAAGAGAACAATGAGAAGTTTTGATGATGGTCATAAGTCTTGTTTTGATACTTCTGTTTCTACTTCAGATCCCCTACTCGTTTTAGTCTCTGAGGAGGTGAAAGTCAATGACTTTAAAGTTTCTTATACTCAGAGCCCTGTTAGCAACAATATTTTTTATATAGACCTTGAGATGGAGCCTGTATATTGGTTGGCGGGTAGTAGTTCTACTATAGGGAGGACTGTTTTTAGACAGGCTGTAATTACTACTCAGGGTTTGACGTGGTATTAATTTATTGTTAAATTATTGTATGATGAAAAAATATTACAAGGCACAGGCGTTAGCGATAGTTATGGTGGTTCTGGTGGTAGCATCTATCATAGGTGTATCTCTTTTCTCTAGAATGAGTAAGGATAGTCAGTCGGCTATCAATCAGCAGGACTCTGCTTTAGCAGAGGAGCAATCCGATGGTATATTAGATATATTTGTTGGTTCTGATGTAGAAATTTTAGAGGCTAAGATAAGGGAAGGTGTTGGACCGTTTGAAAACATTTCAGATTCAGAGTTCTCTACTTTCATTTCTGATATTGGTGGAGATCCTGATGCTTTGCCGGATGAGAATGTTGGGTGTTTAGAAGATAGCTCAAGTATAAAGGTTACTATTGGTCAGAGTGATGAGGGGGATTTTGTTGAGATCCAACAGGGTAGTGTAAGGGTGTATAATTTGACTGATGCTACGATAGTAGCTCCGTGTGTGTTAACTTGGAGATTTAGGCCTGTAAGTGATTCTTCTGCTTTTCTGGTTGAATATATTATGAATGATGGGAGTGTTGTAACGCAGTCTGAGGAACATTATTGTATTACTTCAGATGGCGCTGCTTGCAATACAATCGATAATGTAGAATATCTTAGTAGTTTCTTAAATACGGGAGATATGGCTTCAGTAGGAGCGATGGATGGTGAAGGAGCTTATGCAAGAAGTATAGACCTTGTTGTTAGATTTGCAGCTGATGTGAAAGAGATCCGTGTTATCCCTATTGCCGGGACATTGTCTGTGGCTGATACCTTGAGTGATTTGAGTTGTATTGATAAAGAATTTAGATCAATTAAAATCAGGTCTGAAGTTAATTGTAATGGTTCGTATAGGGGTAAGCAGATGTTTTTGCCAGGTTCTGGTAATCTGGGTTATTCCCCTCTTTTTGACTATGCTATTTATGATAATGGTTTGTTTCAGCCTTAAATTATTTATTTTTTAATAGTATGGATAGTAAAAAAACGATATTGATTATTGAAGATGAAAAAGCTTTACTGAGTTCTTACTCTGAAACGTTGGAATCTATAGGGTATGAAGTATTAAAAGCTTTAGATGGTTATAAAGGTTTGGATATAATGGGGGAGGGTGTTGATAAGGTAGATTTAGTTCTTCTCGACCTTATGATGCCTGGTGTAGATGGTTTAGAAGTTCTTAGGACAGTTAAGGAAAATGGAGATAAGTATGGTAATGTTCCAGTCGTTATACTTACCAATATGACATCAGAGAAGGTTATAAAAGAGGCTTTTGATTTGGGTGCTACGTCATATTTAGTAAAAACGGATTTGGATTATGAAGGGCTAATAAAAGAGATAGAGAAGTTTCTTGGTTAGTTTCTTTTGTTGTGTATCTCTTGTTTACTACGAGCTATTGATGAGGATAACATTTTAGGTTACTATTAAACGTAGAGGGTATGTTTCAATACATATCAGTTTCTGCTAATATGTATATAATAATTTAAACTGTCCTAAGAATGGCAAAGCTGCCTGACCATGTAGGTGTTGATTTCGGAACACATTCAGTAAAAGCTGTTGAGTTGGAAGGGATTACTACTAGTAGTCCTCGTTTGATTAATTTTGGTAGCCAGACTACTCCACAGGGTGTTATTAATAGTGAAGATAAGAATGATCAGAAGAAATTGGCTGATGTTCTTAAGAAGCTTTACAATGATAGTAAGATAAAGAATAAATCTATAGTAGTTGCTTTGCCAGAGTTTTCTGTATTTACTCGTTTTCTTGAATTTCCTGGAGTAAAAGAAGAAGAGCTTGAGGATGCTGTTTTCTATGAAGCCAAGCAATATATCCCAGTACCAATAGATGAGGTAAGAATGAGTTATGTCACTATCGGTTTCAATAAAGCTAAGAACGCTCCTCGTGTACTGTTGGTAGCTGCTCCACTCAAGATTATCGATATATATAGTGATATATGTGAGATGGCTGCATTAGATGTGATTGCAATAGAAACAGAGTCAGTAGCTTTAGGTAGAGCTATGTATAGAGCTACTAAGCAAAAGCATGTTGTGATGTTAGACTTTGGTGCAAATAGTACGGATATGAGTATAATGCTTGATGGGTATCTAGTATTCTCTCAGAGTATATCTATTGGGTCTGATTCTTTAACACAATCGATAATAAATAAGTTTAATTTTGAGTATCAGCAAGCTGAAGAGTATAAACGGAACTATGGTGTAGTTAAAAATGTGCTTGAGGGAAAGATTTATCAAGTAATATCCCCTATTTTAGAGTCTATAATGCTTGAAGTAAGAAGAGGTATAGAGTTTTATAAAAATAAAACTCTTGCTCCTGCTCCTACCAATTTCCTGTTGACCGGAGATGGTGCATTACTTCCTGGTTTGTCGGAGTATATTTCTCAATCTTTAAATGTTAGCGCTTCTATAGCCAATCCTTGGATGAATATTGTAGTGGATCAAAAGTTTAAAGATATTATTTCCAAGAGTGGTCCTTCCTACTCTGTAGCAATTGGGTTAGCACTTAAAGATGAATAGTAATGAAAAAAAACAAAATGTTGGTGTAGAGAAAAAGGAGAAGAAGTCTTTTCTGTCTAATTTCATTGAGATAAATGGAGGAGCTAAGAATAAGATAGTTATTGATACTCAAGGTAAAGTTTTAGAGAAGCAACAAGTAGAAGTGGAAGAAAAGGACGAGTCTCATCTTTCTGAACAAGATAAATTGCTTCTTCGTAAAGGTTCTGGTGTAAATTTAATACCAAAGAAGTCAAAAGCGGAGGTTGTGAAGGCGAAGAGGAAGTTTTCTTTTAATGTTTCTTCAATGATCAGTTTACTCTTGTTGGTAGTCTTGTCTTTGGGTGTTGTACTTTTCAATATAGTGTCCAAACAACAGCTTAATGCTGCAACAGAAGAACTGTTTCAGAAGGAGAGTGAGTTAGAAATATATGGTGATAAGATATTGTCGAATAATGAGATTCTTGAAAGGGTTGATCTTTACAAACAATTAGAAGCGAGTGTGTTTTCACCCAAAGAGATAGTGGTATATGTTATGACGATAGTGGATAGGAGTGGTAATGTGGATATTAGAACTTTTGAGATTGGGAACGATCTGGGATTTGAAATGAGTGGCAATACATCTGATTTGGCTGTAGTTGCTAAACTGTGGTATTTGCTTGGTATTGATGAGAATATAGATAATATTAATCTGGAGTCTGTAGGTAAGAGTGATAGTGGGGCTTCATTTTCGTTTAAGGGTCAGTTAAATACATCTAACTTTATAGGGGAATAAATGACTACTGGTATTTCTCAGAACAAATTGGATAATAGGAAGGTTGGGAAGCAACTTGCGACTCTTAGTAAGAGGGCGAAGAAGAGTCAGTTGAACTTGTCTGATTTGGTAATCCCCCTGTCTTCTTTGACTGTATTAATTCTTCTTACATTCTTTGTATTTATACCAATGGTTAAAACTGCGAATGAGAGTAGAGCTGAGTTAAAGAAAGTTGAGCAGAAATTGAGTGAACTGGAGATATTAAGAGGCCAATTAAATGAGGTGGATGAGGTGGCCTTGTTGGAGGATTTAATAGTTGCGAAAACGATTATACCAAAAGTTTTACAGGTATCGAATTTTGTATTTTATATTGATAACCTTGCAGAGAGTAAGGATTTGGTGACAAGGGAGATTAGTGCGGGTGATGTTAATATTGGTGCTAAGACTAATGAGTCTGAGATGAGTCAGGGTGTAAGTGGGCCTCTTTCTTATTCTGGTAGATATCAGGATGTTTTGGATTTCTTGGAAGAGATGCAGGGATATTCTCCATATTTGGTTACCTTAAAGAATATTTCGTTGTCTGGTGGAGAGGAGAATTGGACTGTGAGTTTTGATCTTGTTGGTTATTATATTCCAGAGGATAGTAAGAAACTGGATTTGTATCTACCATTTACACCATATACTACTTTTTCAGAGGTTATAGATATTTTTTCACAGAGGGTAAGTAAGTTTGATGAATAGCAAGAGGGGGAATAAACAAGCAACCACATTGTGGTTGCTTTATACTTTACTGATAGCGCTTCCTGTATTAATAGGTGTTATAAGTCGTCTGTAGAAATTTCTTCTACTTCTACTTCACCCTCAGAGTTATTAGGTCTGCGATCATCATTTAGGATTACTTTTACTCGTTTGTCATTTCTAATAGCACTTATTGTAATAATATCTCTAATAGAGTTTATTGTTCTACCTTTTCTACCAATGACTACACCCTTGTCTGTTTCTGCAACGTCGATAGAGAGTATGGTTAATCCAGGGAAATCTACGCTTTCTTTTTCTTCGACAGTAACGTCATCTGGGCTATTAACTATGGACTTGATTATGTGTTCTAGAAGTTCTTTCATTTTCTTAAGAAAATAATTTAAACAGTGTATGGAAATACATCTAAGATATTCTATATCGCGTGGGAAATAAAATCAACAAAGAGATTTAAAAAGGTTAATTATCCCTTTTTGTCTTTCTTTGCACCTTTTGTAGTGTCAGGTTTTGTAGAACCTTTCTTGAGTGCTTTGAGTAAGCCAAGTTTTACTAAGTAGTGTCTAACTGTGTCTGTTGGTTGAGCTCCTTTAGATAGCCACTCTTTTGCTTTTGTCTCATCGATATCAAATGTGGTAGGTTTTGTTCTAGGATTGTAGTAACCAATTTCTTCAACGGTTCGACCATCTCTTGGACGAGCTGATTCCATTACTACTATTCTGTAGTGTGGTTGTCCTTTTCTTCCTGTTCTTTTTAGTCTTATTTTTAGCATAACGATGAGATTTTAACAGATGAAAGTTATTTATTCAAGTCCTTCTCCATATATTCTAAGCCTTTTGATGCAGCATCTTCCTCTGCTTTTTGTTTACTGCTTCCTCTCCCCTTCCCTATTATTTTATCTCCCAACTTTACTGCTACTACAAATTCTCTGTCATGATCAGGACCTATTTCTTTAATTACTTCGTATAGGGGGGTGGTTTTGTATTGTGATTGTGCAACTTCCTGTATTTTTGTTTTACTGTCGATATCTGATCTACTCTTAACAATCTCTGGGATTTTTGTAATTAGAATACGATTGACTAAGTCTTTACACTTTAGATAGCCTTGGTCTATATATATGGCACCAAGTACAGCTTCAAAGGTGTTTGCAAGTAAGTAATCCTTATCTTCACCACCTGATCTCTTTTCCCCTTTTGCCATTCTGAGGTATTTGCCATATCCAAGCTCTCTTGAGGCTTTGGCTAAGCTTTCGGTTCGAACAATAGCTGATCGAAAGCTGGTTAATTCCCCTTCATCCCTGTCAGAGTATTCTTTGTATAGGTGGTCAGAAACAATGAGTTCTAGTACTGCATCTCCTAGAAATTCCAGCCTTTCATTATGAGTTCTTTCTTGTCTGTGTTCATTGAGGTAAGATCTGTGTGTAAGTGCAGTTTTAAGTAACGAGATATCGTTGAATTTTATATTTAGTTCTTTAGCGAGTTTATTTATCATCTTTGTCCTCTTTGTAATTTTCATATATTGCTCCTAGTACTCCATTAACAAATCTGCCGTTTACTTCTTCTCCGAATTCTTTTGCAAGTTCTATGGCTTCATCAATGGCAACCTTGGGTGGTGTTGTCTTTCCTACAAATCCTTCAAATATAGCTATTCTTAGTACTTGTATATCAACTAATTTCATCTGTTTTATTGGCCATTGTGGTGCATATTGAGTGATGAGCTCATCTATTGGTTCTTTGTTTTCATTCACTCCTTTTACAATGGAGTCTACCATTTTTAAAAGGTAGTTATCTATCTTGTCTATATCAGCTAGTTGTTGTGAATTAAATTCTGCAATATTGGGATTGATATTGGTTTTGTTAAAATCATGAGCAAAAAGCCTCTGTAGGGCTATTTGTCTTGAGAGATGTCTAGGGTCAGTTGCTCTTTTCATGTATTCTTTTTAAAAAACTATTTATCTTTCTTTGCGGTTCTTTCGTAGTGACCACAGTATGTGCATTCGAAGTGTGGTTTTTTAGCGTGTCCACACTTAGGGCATTTGTTAGTAACTACACTTTTAAGTCCGTCTTGGGCTCTTCTTCTGTTTTTTCTACCTTTAGAAATTCTTCGTTTTGGTAATGCTGCCATTTCTTATATTTCTTATGTTAATCTTTGTGATTATATATAATTAGGGAGGGTAATTCAATATATTATATTATCCATCCATCCTTTATACTAATTTTGTCACCACTTTTGATATCCCCTTCTAGAATTTCTTGTGCAATTTTTCCTTCAATATGGTCTTGTATATATCTTTTGAGTGGTCTTGCTCCCATCCCAGGAATATTTGCTTTATTAGAAATAAGCATTGGGATTTGGTCTGACCATTGGAGGGAGTATCCTTTCTTTCCTAATCTTTTGGATAGTTTGGTAAGTAGTAGTACAGTGATTTTACTTAAGTTCTCCATATTGTGTGGTTGGAATACAATTACCTTATCAAACCTATTAAGTAATTCTGGTCTAATACTGTGTTGTAGTTCTATGAGAGCTTTGCTCTTGGCTTCTTCCCAAAGAGAATTGTTTTTTTGTAGTGTTTCTAGAAGTGTTAGACTACCAATATTGCTTGTACATATGATTATTGCATTTGTGAAGTCTGCAGTTTCTCCACTATTACTTGTGAGTCTTCCTTCGTCAAATATTTGTAGGAAAAGATCTAATACCTGAGGGTGGGCTTTTTCTATTTCGTCGAAGAGTACGACAGTATATGGATTGCTCTTGATTTGGTCTATTAGTGAGGTTGAGGTTTTACCAAATTGTGAGGTACTGCTGCCTAGGAATTTTTCAATACTCTTAATGTCTTGGTACTCAGACATATCAATTCGAATCATTTTCTTTTCGTCCTCAAAGAACTCCTCGCAGACTACTTTGGAGATGTGGGTTTTCCCTACACCGGTTGGTCCCATGAAGAGGAATGTCCCTATTGGTTTGTTTGGGTCTCTAATGTCGGTTCTGGCTCGTCTAAGGGCATCTACAATTGAGAGTATTGCTTCGTCTTGTCCTACTACTTTGCTTTTAATATTTTCTTCGAGTTTCATTAGATTGGTACTTTCTTCTGGAGATACTGGTGTAATATTTATATTCTTTTGTAGGGAGATTGCTTTGGTGACATGTTTTGAGGTAAGGAATTTGATTTGGTTGGCTTGAGCCCATGAACATGCTGACTCTATTGTCGCTACTGCACTGCTCGGAAGTTTCTTTTCTTTGATATATCTCTGGGCTAGTTCTACAGCAGCGATGAGTGCTGGGAATGTGATGTAACACCCGAAGTTTTCTTCTAGGATATTTATCTTAGTTTCAAGGATGTAAAGAGCATCATCTAGGGATATCTCTGCTACTTCGATATTTGTAAATGTTTGTCTTAGAGATTCGTTGGTGTAGAAATATTTCTTGTAGTCCGAGTGGTTTACTGTTCCAACTATTGGGAATTTCCCATCCAGTATGTATGGTAACAGTATTCCTGCAATTGAGTGTCCAGATTCTTTTGCTTTGGTTGGCATTAATTCCTGCATTTCATCAATGAAAAGGATTACATCTCCTGCTTGTGCTAGTTCGTTCATAGCTTTAGCGATGAGTTCTTCCATATTTTGTTCTGGTTTACTTGAATATGCAATGAGGGCATTTATATCTAGTTTAATTATTCTTTTATCCTTAATTTGTATTGGTACATTTGACCTATTGATTCTTTGTGCTACTCCAAGTATGAGGCTAGATTTTCCTGTTCCCGGTTCCCCTATTAGTAATGCATGTTTGTTGTTTACTTTCCCAAGTACTGAAACTAGTGCTTCTATTTCAGACTCATGCCCTATTCCAAAGACATCTCTTGTTTTGGCTACTTGGTCGGTAAGATCTGTACTAAAGTGGCTAAGTATGAATGTATATCCATATATCCATTGTTCTGCAATACCACCTTTCTTGTAGTAAGCTACATTTGGATTGAATATGTTTGTAGCGAGGTTTCTTTTTCTAAGTCTTGCATTGTATCTTACAATTTCTCTCAGTATATCGAGGCTACTATTATTCGTTTGTAGAAGTTGTTGTAGTGTTGGAAATACTTTGGTTAATGCCAAAAAGAGATGTTCGGGTCTTACTACTTGAGATTCTGTGAGTAAAGCCTCTTCTACAGCGTAGAGAAGTATGCTTCTGAGGCAGGTTGCTGGGTATGTTGGAAGTGTTTCTGCATTAATCTTATTCTCCTTAAGTTCGTTTGCATCTGTTTGTATATCTGCCCTTTTAAGTATTTCCTTTACACTTGGTATGTTGAGAAGGGTGATGAAAGTGGAGTATATGGAGAATTGGTTCTTTTCGGTATTGTCACATACCAAATGAAATGTGTCATCACTGATGTATTTAATTGCATCGAGATTGTTGTAGTGGTTGAATTGGAATCCTACTGTTTTTACTTCGTCATATTCTTTTTGGGGAATGATTTCAGTTCTTGGGAGTTTGGTTGGATGGCTTTTGGTTTTGTAGTGGTCGTACCAGAGTGTAAGGACACTGAGGGTTGATATCCCGAAGAGGAAGTCTGCTATCGAGCTGTTAAAGAAATTTTTAAGTAGGGCTATGTTGTCTAGTATTCCTAAGAATTGGAGCATGTATCCCAGTGCTACTATTAATCCTGGTATGAGGAGTGCGTTTGATATTGTTCTTCTTGTCTCTTCAAATTTTGAAGATCTAAGGTAATTGGATATTACATTGCTTATCTGTGGTGTCGATATCGTAAAGTAGTGGTTTCTAGTTACTAGGAACATTGCATCTAGCTCCTTAGTGAGTATCGGCAGTTCTTTGTCTATCACTCCATATGTGTTGTTGTCCCTTGAGTGATATCCTAGTATTGTTCTGTTTTGCCATCCGTAATCTATTGCCATTTCCTTTTATACAAAAAATGATCTAAGGGTAAAGAGGAGTGCTGTTGGTGGAAGTAGCAGCCAGAAGAAGAGGAAGAGAGTGTATGTAAGTGTGATTGTTAGGAGGAGTGTAATAGCTATCGGTAGGTAGAGAGCTTTTGAGGTAATTCCCACTACATATCCTAGTAGGTTCTTGTCTCTGTGCCATGGGAGAAAGAAGTTTCTGATTAGTAAGCTGAGTGAGAGGTTGTCATCTAGAACAATGGCTAGTCGTTTGAGTGTTCTTAGGTGCCATATGGGCATTTGTATGTACCACCATTTAAGGAAGTTGTTTAGGAAAGTGAGCAAAATCTCAAAGTATGAGTTTACTTTGGTTTCGTTGAGTAATTGTTGACCCGAGTTATCGAGTAGTAAGTTTTTAGATTCCATAGTTGACAGTGGGTACATTATATATGAAATGGGGGGGGATTATAAGGGGGGAGGGTTGTTGGGCTTGGATTTAATCTTTGTTCTGGAAAACCTTTGTAGGTGGTATAATCACCTATGAATGTTTATCAAAAAATCATAAAAGAAGAGAGAAGAATATATGCACTAGCCCCTATGGAGGACATTACTGATTCTGTATTTAGGCAAATACTTTGTGATATTGGTAAGCCGGATATATTTTTCACTGAGTTCATGAGTACAGATGGATATATGTCTAAGGGGAGAGAGAATGTAATGCATAGGTTGGAGTTTAAGGATGTGGAGAGGCCTGTTGTAGTTCAGTTGTGGGGTAATACTCCAGAGAATTATGCAGGTACTGTCAAAGAAGTAGTTAAACTTAGTCCAGATGGTATTGACATTAATATTGGTTGTAGTGTTAAGAATGTACTTAGGAGTGGTCATTGCTCTGCGTTGATTAAAGAGCCTAAGTTAGTAAAAGATATCATTAAGGCTGTAAAGAGTGAGTCAGGGGATATTCCTGTTAGTGTGAAGACTAGGATTGGTTATGATTCCATTATCACAAATGAGTGGTTTAGTTTCTTGCTTGAACAAAATCTTGACCTTATTACAGTGCATGGGAGGATATCTAAAGATGGTTACAATATTCCTGCTAATTGGGAAGAGATTGGTAAGGTGGTTGAGCTTAGAGATGTGGTGTCCCCTACTACCGTTATATTGGGTAATGGAGATGTTTTTGATTTAGATATTGCAGATGAGTATATTTCTAAGTATGGTGTAGATGGTGTAATGATTGGAAGGGGTGTGGTCAAGAATCCGTGGTTATTTAGTAGAAGGACGGATATCAGCGAGAAAGAGCGTTTAGAGGTGTTAAAGAAGCATTTAGGGCTTTTTAAGGATACTTGGGAGGGTGTTAAGAGTTATGATAGTCAGAAGAAGTATGTAAAGATGTATATTAGTGGTTTTGAGGGGGCTAGTGAGTTAAGGCAGAGTCTGATGGAGTGTAAGGAGGTGGAGATAGCCTTAGAGATTCTTGGTTAGTTGGTTGTTCATACTTTGTTATGCTTTACCTCTTTTGTGCCTCATTCAATCCTAATCTTGCGAACATATCTTTAGTATCTGCTCTCTTCTTGACTACTTGTCCTGTATATTTAGGTAAGGTGAATGAGAAATTACTACCCTCTCCTAGTTTGCTTTCTACTTTTACTTCTCCCCCCATTCTCTTGATGAGACTAAATGATACGTAAAGGCCTAGTCCTGTTCCTCCTGGTCTTACAATATTAAAGTCATCACTATCTTCTGACTCAATGTAATGCCCTATTCTAAAGAATTTGGTTCCTAGGGCAGATAGGTCTTCTTTGCTCATACCTCTTCCTGTATCTATGATTGATATTTTAATAAAGTTCTTTCCATCTTCTGTCTTTATCGTTATATCCCCTTTATCCGTATATTTAACGGCATTGTCTATAAGGTTATTTATTATTTCTGCAATTCTAGCGTGGTCTGCATATACATATGTAGCGTTGGGAGAGAGGTCGGTTATGAGTTTCAGCCCTTTTTGTTTTACCTGTGTGTTGTGTGCATAGAGGGTAGTTTTTATTTGTTTGGTAAGATCTATTTTTTCATAATTGAGTTCTATCTTATCTCCTTCAAGTTTAGCACTACTGAGTAGTGTGTTAATGAGTTTAATTTCTACTTCTACAGCATTTTTAATACGAGCTACATATTTGGTAAAGTCTTTCTTTTCCCTTGTGACGTTTGTAGAGAAATTGTGTAGGAGGTCTGTGTTTAATTTTATTATTGATATTGGTGTTCTGAGTTCGTGTCCCATTATATCTATCATATCTCTTTCCTTTCTTCTTGCTTTTTCTAGTTCTTCAACCTGTTGTTTGAGTTTGTAGGTTTGTGCTGAGACTCTTTGTTTTAGGGAGGTGTTGGCAATTTCTACTTGTGTGTGTAAATTGGCTCTTAGAAGAGCTAAAGACAGATTTTTAAGTAATGAATTGATGAGATTTCTTTCTTTGGGGTTAATAGATGCTGCAGAGCCCATCTTGTATCCTAGTAGGCAGATTTCTTTTGTATCGTTTATACTATTTATTATCATTATTTCTGAAGCGTCAACAGAATTGAGAAAAACAGATACTCTTTTCATACGTTCTAATAGTTTGACGCGGAATCTTTTATAGTCGTTAGTAAGGATATAGATTATTTCATCTTTATTGCACACATTATCTAAATTCTCAAATACGTCTTTTACATTCTCGATTAAGACATTAAAGTTTTCTTTAAATACAAAATCTGGCTTGTTGTTTGATAGGAGCATGGTGATATTTGTTTCTTGGTCTACGGAGATAATTCCACACCATTCTAAAGATACAGAATGCATTATTTGTTCGGTGGTAATATTTTTAAGAGTATCTGCATTAAGAACATCTGCAGTGATATCCAAGTATTTATCTCTAATTTTAGTATGATCAGGAATCTTGTCTTTGAAGACTTCTTTGACAATGACTTTGATAAGGAGGGTTCCTAAATAGTATGAACTGAGGGCTATGATGACAAAGATTAACATCCATAGAGATGTCTCAAGAATATTTGTAATTAACATGAAGTTTGTATAGAACAAATGGGTCAAGAAGAAGATTTCAAATATGTATAGTGTCATCAGAAATGTTTTGAGGAAGAAGACTTGTACATCATACTTGTTACTACTATTCTTTGTTGCAATTCCTAGTGTTAATATAACACTGGTTACTGACATAGAGAGAGGACCAACCCAAATATATTCGAAGTTGCCAACTAGGGGTAAGAAAGCGTTTGTAGGAATAACCCCGAGAATTGGGATAATAATGGCAAATAAAAAGTACTTTAATTGGATTTTTTCAACTTTTCCTAAGTTTTTATAATTTAGCAGAATGTTAACTAATCCAAATGAAAAGATTCCAAGCATCCACACCATCCATAGTATATATGCTTTCCCTAAAACTATACTGTTGTGTTCAACCAGTACTGGAGATTCTATAAACAAATTTGTATAAAGAATTGTGCAAATTAGGAATATTGCTGTTCCGTATACTATGAAATGAATGAGTATGTCATGTTTTTGTTTTCTCGGGAAATGTTGCGCAAAGATGAAAAAGGATGTTCCTAAGAGGATAGAATTTATATATATAAATTTGCCAAATAATAAAACTGTAGGTAGTGTTGTTGCGTTTCTAAAAAATATAACTGTTAATGCCCATAAGGGACCTGCAACAAATGAGAGAATCATCAACATTTTGTAGGCATTCCCTTTGTTTTTGTAATATAGATAGGTACAAGGAATGACAGAGAGTATTCCTAATAGAATTATTAGCCAATCAAAAGCAATCATGTTGTTGATCTAAGAATTATTGTAATACCACACAGTTCTTGCAATGCTATATTCTTGGTCTCCAAATGGTGGCACAATATCAGAGTCGTTATTAAATACCTTTAGAACTTTTTGTGTATGTTCGATTGAGGAGCGGACATCGCAAGCATGAGTCTTGGTAGCCTTTGCGACTCTTATGATAGCTAGAATGTATTGGCCAAAATCACCCCATTGTAAATGATGGAAGAATTTTTGTAGGAGAGAATAAAGAGCAGCTGAGTCTTCTGTATTCATTGCAGAGACAATGGCTTTGCCATCTTCTTCAGTTAGAACATAAGGGTTTTCCTCGTCTGGAATTGTTGAAAGTAAGTTCTTATTGAAAAGTATCTCCATAATCATTTTGGGATAATCAAGAGATACTGAGACATTGCTCTCTAAGGAGCAAACTTGGAAAATACCTTTGTCTTTTAGTAGACTCTGGGTTGTTGTTTCTACGATTTGATCATGAGAATTGTGTGAAAAGTATCCTATGCCATGGTCAGAATATATCGCGTGAAAGGTTTTGCCTGAGGCTTGGAACTCATCAGCGGAGTCTGTAACGTCAGATTCTATTAAGACGATACCGTCAAAACCACTAACCTTATCAATCTCCTCTAACGCAACTCTTTTAACTGGGATATTCTTAAGGCTTAAGCACTTCTCGGCAATTCGTATTGATGACAATGCTTTATCTACTGCAAAGATGGTACAATTTTTATCTGGATGGACCTTTTTTATTTCAACCCAGTTCATCATGGAGGCTATCCCAGCTCCTGAGCATACATCGAAAAGTTCAATATTGGTATTATCATCAATGGTTAATTCCTGTGCCAGTCTTCTTGCGTTTTCAAGTGTGGGCCTAACGGAATCTGGGATTAATATTTTCCCTAGAATTCTGGAGATGTTTCCAAGTTCCCATTTGTATTGGTCCTTGTCGAGTTCTCCCGCCGGGAAGAATTTTAAAATTGTGTCGAAATTTTCTGGTGATAAGAAATACTCTTCAAGATCGGGGAAGTATTGTTGCATTATCGGGAGCCATTCTTTTTGAGAACTATCAAACTCATCTCTTATTTCTTGAGGTATTGGTATTGATTGTTCGTTATTTCCTTTTTCAAATTCATTCATATATTTACTGCTAATCTTATTTTTCATTATACACAAATCTTACTTCAAGCAAAACAAAAGCGCCTATATTCTCCTCTGTCTTCATTGAAAACATCTGTATCTCCTTGTAGGTAGCATACTCCGGCACATTTACATCTTAGGATTAGGGTGTCTTGTATTGGGATTTGGTAGAGGTGATGACTTCTGTTTTAATGTTTAGCATGTTTGATATTGTAGCAGGTGTTTCAAAGATTGCAAATATTGTGGTTAATATATCATTCCATTTTTTCAGAATCTGTAGCATAATGTATTAATAACTTTTTAGTTACATAATCATGAAAATTACCGATATATCTGCTCAAGAAGTTTTAGATTCAAGAGGTAATCCTACTGTTGAGTGTAGTGTTGTATTAGAGAATGGTATTAAAGCATCAGCTATAGTTCCTAGTGGTGCTTCTACTGGTACATATGAAGCAGTAGAGTTAAGAGATGGAGATAGTGATAGGTATTTGGGTAAGGGTGTGCTTAAGGCTGTGGAGAATGTGAATACAAAGATTGCGGAGGTTGTGGTGGGTATGGATGTAGAGAGTCAAAGAGAGATAGATCAGGCTATGATTGCTCTTGATGGTACAACTAACAAGTCTAATTTAGGTGCCAACGCTATTCTTTCTGTGTCTATGGCTTGTGTAAGAGCAGCTTCCTTATCAAAAGGTATTCCTTTGTATGAGTATATAGCTACTTTGTTTGGTAATAGTACGGATGAGTATGAGATGCCAGTACCAATGGTTAATGTTTTAAATGGTGGTAGGCATGCTAGTGGTGCGTCAGATATTCAGGAGTATATGTTTATGCCAGTGGGTGCATCTAATATCCAAGAGGCAGTAAGGTGGGGTTCTGAGTGTTTTCATCACCTGGGGAATATTTTAAAGGATATGGGGTTTGTTACTACTGTTGGTGATGAGGGTGGTTATGCTCCTGCTTTGGGTAGTAATGAGAAGCCTTTGGAGTTAATGGTTCAGGCAATTGAGAAAGCAAATTTTAAGGTTGGTGAGGATATGTGTATTGGTATTGATGTCGCAGCTAATGAGTTTTTCAAGGATGGTAAGTATGAGCTTAGTGCAGATGGTAAGAGTTTGAGTACAGAAGCTCTTTGCGAGATGTATGAGGGTTGGGTAGAGAGGTATCCTTTGATATTGATAGAGGATGGTTTTGGAGAGGATGATTGGGATGGTTTTAAGCTTTTTGAGAGTAAGTTAGGAGAGAGGATTATGAATGTGGGTGATGATTTGTATGTTACTAATATTGAGAGGTTGGAGAGGGGGATTAAGGAAGAGGCTACTAATTCTATTTTGATTAAATTGAATCAAATAGGGAGTGTAACTGAGACGATAGATGTAATTAAGAGGGCTAGTGGGGTTGGTATGAAGTGTATGGTGTCACATAGGTCGGGAGAGACAGAGGATACTTTTATTGCTGATTTTGTGGTTGGTGCTGGTACAGGTTTTATCAAAACAGGTTCTATGAGTAGGAGTGAGAGAGTTGGGAAGTATAATAGGTTGATGAGGATAGAGAGGGAGTTAGGTTAGTATCTTTATCTGTTTTTGTCTAAAAACCACTTAATATCTTCTATAGCTAAGCCTATATTCCTTTGCCCTTGTCCTACTGGGTAATATACAGGTAGAGTGTCGTATTCTTTATTACCTATCTTTACTTTGTGAATAGTCTTTCTATTTTGAGATACACTTATGGGTTTATTAATAAAGGTGGTACTTACTTGATTACCAAATGTAATTATCTTTTTTGGTTTTATAATATCTAATTCTTTGTATAGGTATTTACAATATTCTTTGTATACCTTGTTTGATATTGGTCTAGCGTCTAGTTGTGTACATTTTGCTATATTAGTTATGTATATTCCCCTACTTCCTATTTCCTCGTATACTTTGTCTGCGAAGTTGTAATCCCAATCTTGTGTTTTTTTGTTTTGTATTTCTTGGTAGAGAGTATCACTAAAGAGATTGCATAGGTTAAACAATTTCCAGATGTTTTTGGTACCAATCCATGGAGCTTTAAGTCCTTTCCAGGTCTTTTCAGATGCAATATTACGTCCTGTAGGATTCATGAAGACAAAGCAGATATTGGGTTTGTTGTATTGTCCTCCATGAAGGATTGGATCAAGGGATGGGTCTCCGTGTATGTTTTGTAATTGGTGGTATTTTTTATTGAGAGTTTCCATGGTTGTGTGTGAGAGTTCATTATACCAAAGAAGTTCAGAGATTATTTGTTTTGTATTTATGTGTGTAATTTGTACAGGAGATTGAAGTATATGGTAGTTTAGGGTATAAAATAGTAGTAGTTTAATTGTTATTAAGGATAAGATGGCAAAACCAACTAAGTATGCTCCCCATATTTGTACATTAGTTTCTATATTAGCTTTTATAGGGATTGTGATAGGTCTTTTAACTCATGAGACTCTTGTCATAGTTATTCTTCTCTTACCTGCAGCAATCTATGAGGTGTATAGGACAGAGGGAAAGTCTACTAAGGCTTCTTCATTTCTTTTGTTAGGGGTATTAATAGCTGAGATCTTACTTATTTTATTTAAGATAGATATTAATCTGGCTGATTATTTTGGTGTAGATTCGAAAGATATAGGGGGGTATGTTGTTCCATTGGGAGATATAAAGATAGTGGGATCATCCCTTATGGCAGTTCTTTCAGTAATTCTTTTCTTAAAGACTTATGGTAAATATACTAAGTGGTTGGCAGTAACAATATTTATTACTGCTTTTGGAATAATATATTCTATAGATCCAGATGCTTTTAGAGAGTTGTTTAAGTATGCAGTAGAGCAAGGAGTAGATAAGATTTAGTTGTGTGTAAATAGTTTTCTATTTATATTGTTCTGATGTTAAATATCCCTTAAGAACAGAGATGTCGTCCTCTAGGATATGAATAAACATATGTTTTATGTTACAGTTTTTCTTATATATTAAGTCCCCCACTTTGTATATGCTCCAATTACAAAAAGATGTCGTATATTTATGATTTATATCAATACTTTCATAACCGTTTATAGGAAAATATAAAGGGAAGTTTTCTATACCATCTTAAAATTCTTAAATACAAAGATCTCTTTAGATAATGACTTTAATTCTTCTTGCCAAGGAAAAGTTCTGAAGGTATGGATTAAGATGTTCTTCATAATCTAAGTATATATGAAATTGACGGAATGGTGGATGATCTTATTATGATATGGAGCAAAAAGTTTGTTGAAGATTAGCCCTTCCAAGATTTAAATTCTCTCCCTATCCTTTTCATACTATAAAACTTCCCTTTATTATCAGTAGGCTTCTTCAATATCCCCTTACATACCAGTTCTATGGGACAATTAGTGTTCTTCTCTCCATTACCCTTACTACAACCTTGGCTACCAATTAGCCATAAAGATTCAGATATTTCCTTCATATTCCAACCAAAGTCTCTGCTTAATTTTTGAAATAAAGGAAGAAGAATCTTATATGATAAGTTGTGGGAGTGGATTTCGTCTTCTATCTCTACAATTCCCGTCTGAATGGCAATTCTTGATAATTGGAAATCTATTGGAAGACCGAAATCATTTAACCCTTCTAGATCATATAGATTATATCTACCAACCCATTGGAGATATAATGCTGCAAGTTTTGGTCCTAATCTGTGGAATTCTTTCCGATCTCTTTTTGCTCTTGGTGCTACATACAATGCTTTCCATACCTCTTCTGCATTATTATTATGTTTTATAAAGAAGTTTCTTATATCGCCATTATAGTCTTGTGAGAGTATTGAACAGTTGTGGTACCAACTGTTTAAGCTGTTCTTCTGATATCCTAAGGGTCTTAAATATTCTAGACAAGCTTCGAGAGTGTCGTCTTCTCCATTTCTTAGAACTTCTTCAGGAGAGAATATCCAAGAATGGCTTTCGAAGAGATAAGAATTCTTAAGAAGTCTATCAAAGAAGACAGAGGTTCTTGTGCTGTATATCGTTGTAGAGAGTAGTAGTAGACTGTTCAGTAAATATTTGTCATTTACGTCTTTTTCTATTAGAAAGTTTATGTAACTTTCTTCTGGCTGATTTTTGTCTTTGAAGAATTTACTTTCGGGATTGTTAT
>JAIOSB010000002.1 GCA_021107795.1 bacterium | reverse complement strand
TGAAAAACGTTTTTTGTATTACTTATTATGAACACAAAGGATAATTTAATATCCAACTTTACAGATTTAACTCTGACCAATCAACGTTATAATTGGATTTAATTTCAAATGAATTGTGTAGGACTAATAAAAGCACTACACGAAAATCAATTTTTTGATTTCCTACCACTCTTCAACTTTTAAGGAGCTGTGAGCGGGACATAATAAACGATATCGTTTCTATCGTTTACTCAAGTACAATTCTAGAAAATTTCTATAATTACCTGACTATCGTTCTCCCAAACTCGTGCGTGATTTTAGCACAATTGATACTAACACGCAAGTACTTTCTGATATCACTTTTTACCACTTTTTGACTCAAAAATAGTGGTCAAATCCTTCACTGTGGTAACATCCTCTAAATTAGTATCCCTATCCCACTCTATCAAGCGTGGAAACCTTAGAGACAAGCCATTTCCTATACCATTCTTATCCTTACTAATATCCCTTGTAACCTCATCAGCATCAACAGTTATCACAATCTTGGGAATTACCCAAACATCAGGTTTAAGTAAATTGTTTACTACAACCCTTTTCGGAGCATCTGAGACCACGAGACTCTTTACGTCCACTACAATCTTCTTGAATAGTTCATCTGAAATACCAGTACCTACCTTACAAATTGCATCATATGTATTACTTTCCTCATTATATATCGCACCCAACAAAGCCCCTATCCCAAGTTGAGCCCTTCTTCCAGAACCCATATAGTAGCCTACTACTACAAAATCAACTGTATCTACCAAACCATTCTCCATACTCTTTTTCAGCTTAATCCATTCATAATTTCTAGTACCTGCCCTATACCCTCCCCCTACCTGCTTCACAATCACACCCTCTAATCCCATGTTGTTAACATAATTATCGAAAACACTCTTCAGCTCTTCAATTGTACCAACCTTTAAAGTCTCAGCCACCTCTATACTCCCCTCTCTACTCCCAAAAATCTTTTTCATCTTCTCTATCCGCTTTTCAGTATCCATACCAGTTAAATCCTTTCCATTCAAATACAACAAATCAAACACTAAAGACTTTACTGGAATACTCTCCTTTGTAATATCTACATCATACTTACGCTTCCTTTGCATAGTTTCTTGATAGCTCAGGAATGTATCCTCAGAGTAATTCCAACCCAATACCTCCGAATCGAGAATAAAGCTTTTAGTACCCTTAATTCGCTTAGCTTCCTCCACTACTTCTGGAAACATATCAGTGACATCCTCTAAATTCCTCGTAAACAACTTCACAATTGTATCCTCCTCCTCCCTAGTACTATCAAAAAGATCTAATCCAGCACTCTCCTCTACTAAGAACTTCTGCCATATGACTTCTCGCTTGAAAATATCCTCTTTCTCAAATCTGTGAATTTGTAACCTCAAACCATCAAATTTAGGTTGAACCAAGACCTCATCTCCCAATCTTTCAAATACTTCTTCGAAAGAACCTACTCTTTCAACCAATCTCGCAAGAATCGGAAATCCTGGAGTGACCGATATATCTTTAATATTCTTCTCAACTTGGTCTCTTTTGAAAGAATTAAGTAAGCTCGCTACATACCCAATATCAGAAGACACTCCATATACTCTGTTAAACTCCTCACTCAAATCCTTGTTACCAGTCACAATATATGAGAAGACATCCATCATTGTCTTAGAATGCATCCCAAGCCGTAAAGAACCACACACTATCCTTGCAAAGTACTTAGCTTCAATATCAGAAGATGTCCGAAGGAAATCCATCACCATATTCCCCTTCCTTTCAACAGACCCTAGACCAGAGGTATTGACAATTTCCCAAAGCAATACATATACTTCACTAATATTCCTTTCTCCAGTCTTTTTTCTCAAATCTTTGGATACTACAGCTATACAATCCCCTATATCTCCCACTTTCTTACGCATTTTAGCAAAGTCGATACTCTTCCCCTTACTCTTGAAATATCCATCTACAAGATTTATGAAACTTTTCTCAGAATATCCGAATTCCCTGTCTACAAACATTGGTGCAACCCTACCTTGTACAAGATATGAGATTACCTGTATATCGTACAAACTACACTGTTTAAGGAAAACACTCATCAATGAGGTCATATCTAGCCTAGAACTCGTATTCTCAATCTCTTCAAACAGTTCGCAAAGTTCTTTAAACGTTTTTTTCATAACACCCTATTTAATATATGTATAGTAGGTGGACTTGGTAGAACCATTTTGTTTGACCAATTCCAACTCTTCCAACCTATCCATATCTCTCCTAATTGTTCTAGTCGAAACATCAGGGAGAAGTTTTCTAAGGTCGGTAGGATAGAGTCTCCTCTTCTTTACTACACTCTCTACTATGACTTTCTGCCTTTGTGTAAGCACTATTGCACTACCCCCCTTCTCTTTGATCAATTCTTTTTTCTTTTTCTCTACGATCTTTTCCTTTTCATCACCACTCTCGAGCATCATCTGCTTTGGTTTCCCCTTCTGTTTAAGAAAGATATACGCAATTAGACCAATGAAGAAAAACAACAGAGTAAAAAAATACCTAAAGATGCCATTTGAGTTACAATTACGATCTTTCATAACATTGAGGGTAGAATTAATTTAATTAGATTTACACTCCCAAATCTAATTTATTATATACCAATTTCGGACACTATTTAAGTTGATCCCAAGAATCTCCTGCACTTACATGAATATCTAATGAGACATCTAGCTTTACACTGTTTAACATGATATCTTTTGCATCTTTTTCGAATTTCTTCTGTACAGATTTCTTAACTTCAAACACTATTTCATCGTGTATTTGGAGTAACATATATGCTTGTCCCTTATATTTCTTATCAATCATTTCTTTTAGCTTTACCATTACATACTTCATTATATCCGCTTCACTACCCTGTATCGGCATATTTATCGCTTCTCTTGCATTAGCAGCTGATATGCGCCTGTTCTTAGACTTCATACCTCCTACATTGCGTGTAGTACCGAACATAGTTTGGACATATCCTAGCTCTTTTGCCATATTCTCAATTTTCTTCATATATTCTCTTACTCCAGCGTATGCTTCAAAGTACTCCCTTATATATCCACTACTCTCTTCTACATCTATCTCTAGTAACCTAGCTAATCCATACGCAGTTTGTCCAAAAATCATTCCAAAGTTAATTGTTTTACCAAGAGATCTCTCTTCCTTGGTAACATCCTTTATATCTTTACCCAATACTCGAGCTGCTGTAGCACTGTGTATATCTCGTTTATTAATGAAGTCTTTGGTTAAAGCACTATCTTTAGCAATATCTGCCATTATTCTTAACTCCATCTGGGAGTAGTCTATAGCCATAAGGTTGAAGTTCTTGCGTGCCACAAAACAGCGTCTAACCTTAGGAGCCCACTCTCCACTTACTGGAATATTTTGCATATTAGGGTTTACAGATGAAAACCTTCCAGAAGAAGTCCCCATTTGTTTGAAATCTGTATGTACTACACTCTCTTTACTACTGTTAATTAACTCTAGTAACGGTTCTACATAGGTAGAGGATATCTTAGATACCTCTCTGTATCCCAAGAGGTGTTCTATGATAGGGTGCATACCTTCCATACTTCTAAGTACAGACTCTTTTGTTGAGAGTTTCCGACTTTTTGGCAATTGAAGTTCTACAAAAAGTACGTCTGCTAGCTGTTTAGGGGAGTTAATATTAAATTCATGACCCACCACATCGTATATGGATTGCTCTAAGCCTGCCAACTTCTTATCCACCTCTTCCTTCAATACCAACAACCTCTCTTTATCAACCACTATTCCCCTATCTTCCATTTCAGCTAATATACAGGATATGGGTAATTCAATATGCTTAAGTACATTGATTAGATAGTTGTTGGTGACACCCAGATACTCCCTTATACTCTCCTTTGTATAGTCATACAGCTCTAAACTATTCACTCTCCCTATCTGCTTTTGGTATGTAAGTTTTAATATATCAATCACCTTCTGATACTCGTAAGGTGATATTCTTTCTCCCAATACTTCATCACTGTAATCAAAAGATATATCTTTGAGCCTAATTGATCTCTTTTCAGATTTAATGAGGTGTTCCAAGAGTCTGACATCGAATAGTTGAAAGGAGTCAAAGGTATATAGAGATATATCGGCCACAAACTCTTCCCAATTATAAAAGATTATATTATTCTTAAGATCTTTTACCCATTCATACTCCTTAAAAAGAAAAGCCTCATTTACGTCGTTGCAGACAATAAGGAATGGAACATCATCGACAGACTCATCTTTAGAGATATATGCAATATATAGCTTGTCCGAATCATAGATATCAGACTTTACCTTTTTAATTTCACTCCACTCGAATTCGGACACGCCATTTTTGTTAAACATATCTAATTGGGAAGTCTCCTTTACAATCTCAACCTTCCCAAACAAATCATCTAACTTAGTAACCAATGTCCGAAAAGCATACCTCTTAAATGTATATGTAAGCTTCGTTCTATCGAAATCTTTCAATATGCACTCTGGGAGATCTATATCTAACCTCATATTTAGCTCAATAGTAGCCAGTTTTTTACTAAACTCAGCCTGTTCTATACTCTCTGCAAATAATGTCTGTTGTCTAGGAGAAAGATCTTTAAGATTTCTATATATTTCATCTAAATTACCATATTTCTCTAACAAAGTAACTGCACTTTTATCCCCTACCCCCTTTATACCAGGAATATTGTCCGAACTATCTCCTACAATGGCTTTGTAATCGATTACCTGCTCAGGGAAATATCCATATTTCTCTTTAACCTTCTTAGAATCATATATGACAAGATTTTTAAAACCACCATTCGGGAGAGATACAAAGACTGAGGGAGTAACTAACTGTAAAAGATCCTTATCGCCACTAAGAATATACAGGTCAATATCTTCATCCTTCCACTTACCCTCAGAGACAAATTTAGAGAGAGTCCCTAGTATATCGTCTGCCTCAAAACCTGACTTCTTAACTACAGGGATATTAAAAGAGTTGAGAACCTCTTCAACAAAAGGAAATTGGTCAATTAAGGATTGGTCTGTGGGTGCTCTTGTTCCCTTGTAATCTGCGAACATCTCATGCCTAAATGTAGGCTCTGAGGTATCCATTGCACACATTACATAGTGTGGATTAAATGACTTAAGTGCAGCTAAGAGCATCGTAGTGAAGCCATACACCGCATTTACTTGAAGGCCATCCTCTGTTTGTAAGCTTGATGGGTATGCATGAAAAGCTCGATGGATAATGGCGTTAGCATCAATAGCTAGGAAAATCTTTTTATCCTTACTTGGTAGTGTCATACTCAATTATACTAGAGTTCTTCCTAAACAAAAATCTCTTCGAATTCTTGTCCTGTAAGCACCTCTTTCTCTAAGAGAAGTTCCACTAATTTTTCGACATATTCCCTCTTTTCCTCAAGAATTTTCTTAGCATCAATATATGCATTATCTACCAATTTCTTAATCTCCTCATCTATTATCTTCGCATATTCTTCACTATATGCTCTTCCACCACCGTATGCATACCCTAAGTGCTTAGTTTCCTCTGCATCACCATATTTAATCATACCCAATTTCTCGAACATACCATATTGCATTACCATTTCTCTTGCTAATCGAGATACCTGATCAATATCTGCACTAGCACCAGTAGAAATACGCCCTACAAAGATCTCCTCAGCAGCTCTACCAGCTACACCACTTCTTAGGTAAGCTAATATTTGATCCTTAAAGAGATGTTTTGTGTCTTTTTCTGGTAAATATACCGTTACACCACCAGATCTTCCTCTAGATATGATGGATATCTGCTCTACAGGGTCACTAAAAGGCGTAAACTTCGCAACAATAGCATGCCCAGCTTCATGATATGCCGTAGTTCTAAGATCATCTTCATCCCTTTCCTGATCTTTCTTTTTTCTACCTAATTTAACCTTAAGATATGCTTCAGAGATATCCTCCTGATTAATAACTGCTCTCTCATCTAACGCTGCAATGATCGCAGACTCATTCAAAAGATTCTCTAAATCCGCACCAGAATACCCTATTGTCTTCTTAGCTAAGCTCTCAAGGTCCACGCTCTCATCAAATTTCTTGTTTTGAGAGTGTACTGCCAATATCTCCCCTCTTCCCCTAAAATCGGGCATAGGGACCATTACAGTCCTATCAAACCTACCTGGTCTTAAGATGGCAGGATCTAGTACATCTGGCCTATTGGTTGCAGCAAGCAAAATTACATTAGTTCTTTCTTCTAAACCATCCATCTCAACAAGAATTTGATTTAAAGTCTGTTCCCCAGCACCAGAATGTAGTACAGTACCTCGTTTCTTAGCTACAGCATCAATTTCGTCGATAAAGATGATACATGGAGCAGCCTTTCTAGCCTTTTTAAACAAATCTCTCACTCTTGATGCACCAGCACCTACCAACATCTCCTCAAATTCAGATCCAGACGTATGGAAGAATGGTACACCAGCCTCACCCGCTATTGCTTTAGCTAGTAAAGTTTTACCAGTACCCGGAGCCCCTACAAGTAGTACTCCTTTGGGTATTCTAGCTCCAGCTTTTGCAAATTTCTTTGGATTTTCCAAAAAATCAACTATTTCTGTTAACTCAACCTTAACCTCATCAATACCTGCAACATCATCAAAAGATGATTTTGTTTTCTTACCCATGAGGAGCTTAGCTTTGCTTTGTCCAAAATCCATTATCTGACCACCTGATTTCTGCATATTCTTTATCAATACAAACCCAAGATACAAAGCCCCTACTACCATTACTAGGGTAAGGATATCTCCAAATGTGACATCTAGTCTAGGTTTGTAGTAGACATTTTCCAAAGTTTTAATATCAATATCAGAATTAGAGACAACAGTGTAAAAATCCGTATCATTTGCAATCAGGGCATACTTTCTTACCAAAACCTCTTCACCATCTTCCTGTGTATTGTAATCAAGGGTTACAATATCATCTTTTATCACTACTTCGTCATATTGTTCATTGGAAATATCCTTCACTATTTCACTTAGACTGACTTCACTACCTTGGAAACTGAAAGCAGTAATCACAAAGTTGATTGCTAGTGTCAAAACTAGAGAACCGATTAATATCGCAGCTATTCTAGAAGTCATACCCTTTTTAGGAGGAGAGACTCTAATGACCATATTTTTCTTTTTCTTGTTGGCACTTTTCTTTGCTTTTTCTTTCTGAGACATAGTATGAGAATTTTAATTTATCAAAATATGGTGAGAGGTGGAATCGAACCACCGACCTTAGGTTTATGAGTCCTATGCTCTAACCTTCTGAGCTATCTCACCTAGTTGCTAGACATTATACCAAAAGATTTGCTAATTAGCTTTACCTGAGTAATTCTCTGTATCTGTATTTATCTTAATGATATCACCTGTTTCAATGAAGAGTGGTACATTAAGTTTAAAACCTGTTTCTACTTTTACACTCTTAGTTGCAGCATTTGCAGTATTACCTCTTACTGCAGGAGTAGCTTCCACTACTTCTAACTCTACCGTTGCATTACCCTTTAGATTTATTATCTTCCCTTCAAACTTCATAACCAAGCATGTTTCTCCTTCTTTAAGGAAATTGGTGTAGTTACCTACGATATCTTTACTTACACTTAGGGTCTCATATGAGGTAGTATCCATGAAGTAGAGAGTATTTTCATCAGAGTAGAGGTATTGTACTGCTATTGTTTCAGGTTCAATATATTCTATCTTAGTACCTGCTTTTATTGTTTTCTCTAGTTGTGTTCCTTTATGAAGATCTTTCATCTTCATTATGATCAACCCACCTTGTCTTCCCTGAGTTTTTAACTTCCTATCCACTAGGTAATAGATCTTTCCATCTTCTCTAATATACATTCCTTTTACTGGTTGGTCTGTGAGTGGCATATTATTATATATTTAACTAAAAGTGCTTACAGGAAGCACTATATCACAGTTATCTTACGATTGACAACACCCCTACCTCCTTATCACTCTCCAAACATACACTACCAATCCAACAATCAATGTAATGGTACAAAAGTAGTATGTTGTACCATCACTAATCGCTCCTAGCAATATATTTGATTGTCTTGGCCAGAAGGGAATGATATCGGAATGCATAAAGGAGTCTAGGAGAATGTGTAACCAAGTACCTATCAAAGAACCTATGAGAATGGAGGAGAAAGAGTAGCTATTTCTAACTTTAAAGAAGTCTGTAATCTTTTTAAAGAATACCCTTAATTTCCATACAACTATGGAGATTAGTAATGCAAGGATAGTGGCTCCAACAAAAGTATGTAAAGGACCATGAAATCTCCCTGTACACCCCCAAAAGAAGCAGTAGAAGGCTCTAAGATCTACTAGGACACTAGCCAGGAGGATAGATGTAAGATTAATCCTCTTTTCAAAGAATTCACCTACTAGTAATCCAGGGCCTAAATGAAATGGTGTTAATGGCATATTTATTATTAACAAAATGGTTGCGGGGGTTGGATTCGAACCAACGACCTTCAGGTTATGAGCCTGACGAGCTGCCACTGCTCTACCCCGCGTTAATACGGATTGATTATATCAGAATACCAATGTTTTTAGCAAACTAGTACCCCTCTACCAGAAAGTCTACCCACTCATTCCACACACTCACCTCCTCTATATTACTCTCTGGATTAAGAATATCCTCTACTTTCTGTATACCAATATCTACCAGCTCATCACTTATCACGAAAACAACCTCATTCTCCTGACCGTAGTTTAGCCTATCCCTCGCCTCTCTCTCTAAGTACTCTACTGTACTAGCCTCCTCCATCTCCAATGAAAGCTCTAAGTTCTCTATCCTTAATTCTTCAACCTCATGCTCTGCCTGTTTAAGTAAAGACAGCTTTTGTCCCATCTGCTTTACAGATCTATATACACTCAGAAGCAAAAGAAGAGACATCCCCAGTAGAAGCATTTTCCCTACACCACTATTAAAGACCCTATATACAAAACCCTCCCTATCTTTGGTCTTACTACTTCTCCTTTGTTTAAAGTCATATCTTACTTTGTTCATACTACATATTAGCAAATAGCATTAGAAAAGGGAATTTCCGTATAGTAATGATTATATACGAATGTTTTGCAATTACTCCCAACTTATAGTATATTATGACAAGACTATTAATTAAGTATTTACTACATTGATAAAAGTAAGAAATTCCAATTTTGCTCAGTTTCATAAAAACTTCATTGTTGACCTCAAAGAAAAAGGTAGGTCAGAGTCCACTTTAATTGCCTACTCCAAAGATGCAGAGCAATTACTCAACTTCTTTTCAGATAAGGGAGTGATTAAACTTGAAGAGACTTCTATAGAAATACTAGAGCTCTATAAGAAATATTTACAGGACAGTAACTATACACCGAAGAGTGTATCAAGGAAGATAAATAGTACAAGAACTTTCTATAAATACCTAGTAGAGACTAACCTACTTCCAGACAATCCTTCTGATAAGTTAGCTCATCCTAAATTTGAGACTAAACCTCCTAGAGTACTCTCAGAGATGGAATATAGAGCACTAAGAGATGTAAGCAGGATTGATACACGACTCTACTCCATCATCGAGATACTACTCCAAACTGGTGTTAGAATTGGAGAGTTAGCAGCTCTTACCATTGATGATATGAGAACTCATCAATCAGGAGCTAAACCAATAAACATTCTTTTCATTGCAGAGTATGGTAGTCATCCTTCAAGGAAGGTACCTCTAAATGCTTCTGCTAAGAAAGCAATAGATGATTACTTAGAGATTAGACCAGAGACTGAGGAAGAGACTTTATTTATAACTAAGAATGGTAGACCATTACTTGTTAGAAATATTAGGACTACAATAGATAAGGCTTTTGAGAGAGCAGGTATTAAGAATGCAAAGGTAAATGATCTTAGAAATACATTCATAGCTCATCACTTAGCTAATGGAGTAAGTTTAGTAACTGTTTCTAAATTAGTAGGTCATAAGAGACTCTCTACTACAGAGAAGTATCTAAACCTTGTAGAGAATAAAAAGCCAGAGACAGAGAAGAGTCTTAAAGAGCTTTAAATTTCCAACACATTAAACGAACATGCCAGAGAAATCGATGACCGAACTGATAGCAATTTCCATGGAAGAGCCCTGTCAGAGACTTGCTAAACTAGAAGATTATATTCCAGATGATGCATCAGACGGATTACTCTATGAGTATGGACGTTTTTTAGCGGATTATTTCAATCCTGAACTGGACACAAACATAATAGGCTTCTACCTCAAGTGCAATCGCGCGTTTTTCGATCTACAAAAAGGTATATATGCACACACAGGTGAGCCGATTCAGAGCAGACTTTCGAATTGTCCACCGGTATTTTACAGTCTTTTGAGAATGGAGCTTCCCTGTATCGCTGATGCAATTTTCCCAGAGGATTTCGCCCAAGAGGTAAAACAGTACATCGAAGAGGTTGAGAACAGTCGTTAATCAATTACGAAGTCACTCCGCCAGAGACTTTAAACTACTCACAGAATATTTCTACCCCTAATCCACATAGTGCTTCTTGCATTGCATCATTCTCTGATTTAAGTATATCAATATCAGAATCATGACTATCTACTCTCTCAACCAGAGCAACAAACTCTTCGTTATCACTCAATACTCCTAGAGCTTCTATCTCTATCTGTTGCTCTTGTACTGCATTGATCAGTGGTACTACAAATGTTGAGTAGCTTAATGAGTAGAAGTCATCTTCATTCTGTGGTTTGTTCAATCCACTAAACTCTGTACCGTTAAGTGCTTCTTCCACTTCTTGAGCGATAAGACCTGTGTATTCTATACCCTCCTGTCCTTGTGCAGTGTAGTTAAAGGTAACAGGGTTTAGATCCATAATGAACTCTAGACCTAATACACTCTCCTCTACATTCTCTTTCAAGCGACTGTCTGATGGGTAGGACCATGCTACTTGTCCTTCAATAACGGTAACAGAACTATCACCAATCCTTACTTTGTTGCTAGCATCAACAGTAGCACCATTACCAATGGCTGTAGCGTTTGTGAGACCACTAGAACTAACATCTGCATTATACCCAAGAGCCGTGTTGTTGCTTCCTGTCGTATTGGCATCAAGAGCCAGATAACCAATACCTACATTATAGCCTCCTGATGTATTCAATTGGAGAGACTGCACTCCACTAGCTGTATTGTTATTTCCTGTGGTGTTGCTGACGAGAGCCACCTCACCGAGAGCTGTGTTGCGATATCCCGCGGTGTTACCGTAAAGAGCACTATCCCCAATTGCAGTATTACGTGTACCTGTATTATTAGCAGCTGTAGTACTTCCTCTTAATGCTGTATAACCAACAGCTGTATTCCTAGTTTCTGCTGCTGTAGCCCTGTTGTTCGCGTTATACATTGCACGATATCCTATTGCTGTGCTTCTACCAGCAGCTACATTGGTATAGAGGGCTTGAGAACCAACAGCTGTGTTTTCCACTCCTATGGTGTTAGAACGAAGAGCTTGAGAACCACTAGCCACGTTATAATATCCTGTGGTATTAGCCAAAAGACTCTGATAACCACTAGCTACATTAGCATATCCCGTGGAGTTGTAACGAAGAGCTTCAGAACCATTAGCCATGTTGTGATACCCTGTGGTATTAGTATAGAAAGAGGTGTAGCCAGTAGCTGTGTTACTATATCCTGTGGTAGTAGCATTTCCAGATCCAATTCCTACAAATGTATTATAATATCCTTCGCTCCCCGATGAGTGAGAAAGATTTGTCCCCCCATCCCCATAGATCAATGACCCTGTAAACCCATCCTCTGCTTGCGCATTGTAAACAGTCTGTTCTCCATCTATCTTTATTGTCTGTGATATATCTATATCTCCTCCACTCTCTATCTTTAGTCTCTCTGTATTGTTTGTAATGAGACTTAAAGCATATGCATCTGTATTACCCAACGTCCTATCTGCCCCCCCTGCTTCTCCTCCATCTGAATAGTCTCCCCCTCCACCTGAACCCGTTGCTAACTGTACCCAACCTGTATTATTTCCACTTCCTGTATTCTTAATATATATGTCTCCACCAGTACCATCTATAGCTAAATCACCAATTGAGCCTGTTACTGCACCCTCTGGGGTCGCATCCCCCCTAAATACTTGGAAGTCTCCTGCTGTGTTTTCCAATGTTAACAGTGCAACAGTATTTGCTCCATTGCTATCTACATGCAAGGTGGTACTTGGAGTAGGCGTACCTATACCTACCCTACCATCAGCATTAACTACAAATGGAGTAGTATCTCCACTCTCATCATTAACCACCAAACTATTTCCACTCCCTAAGTTTGTAAATTGATATGCGTTGGTTGTAGAATCCGCATCTGTAGCAAATACTGCATTACCATCATTAGCTATTGTCAAAGAATTTTGAAGAGCACCAAAAGCACCACCTGTCTGGAAGACATAATCACTACCTTGCTGTACTAATTGAGAGTATGTTGAAGTATTGAAATCCACTGAAGCCATAGTCCCCCGACTTCCAGCTAAAGCATTTGTACCACCAATCACTATCCCATGTCCATCAGTATCAACTAATAAATAATTTCCTGATGCTACAGCTGCCTGTGTATTTGAAAACCGCGCTATTACATTATCTGTATTTACCTCATCCTCGGTAATATATAATCCATAGCCTGTACCAGAATGATTTATTTGAACACCATTTGGATTATTTGTAACATCATTTTGATTTACTACTAAACCAACATTGTTAGAAGCATCTGAAACTGTTATCTCAACAGCTCCAGTATCAGCTACAATTTGTCTTCCAGCACCAGCTCCACCAGAGTCGTAAGCTTGATCTAATGTCCCTCCCCCTCCAGAACCAGTAGCTAACTGTACCCAACCGGTATTGGTACCACTTCCAGAATTTTTGATATACATATTCCCATTATTACTATCCACTACCAAATCACCTACCGAACCTGTTACTGCACCCTCTGGTGTTACATCTGTTCTAAATACTTGGAAATCTCCTGCACTATTCTCTAAGGTTAACATTGCAACTGTATTAGCTGCATTAGAATCAACATGCAAGGTAGTACTTGGAGTAGTCGTCCCTATCCCAACCATACCAGAATCCCCTTGTGGGAATATCAAGAATCTGTTATCTGCTGGGGCAAAGGACTGACTACTACCAGAATATCCCCAAATAAAAGTTGCACTACCTGAGGTTGCCCTCATATTCCTACCACCTGTAAACGAGTACGACCCAGCCGCATGTGAATCCTGCCCTATAGACGTTGAAATCATTCCCGAAGCAACAGTATCATAACCCAAAGCTGTTGAGTAATTTCCTGAAGCAGTAGAATCTATACCCATTGCTGTCGAACTTAATCCTGATGCTGTCGTACCATACCCCATCACCATAGCATGATCTCCTGAAGCAATTGTTCCTCTTCCTAAAGCTGTAGAATATTGATGAGAAGCTAAGGTCCCCATACCTAAAGCCGTTGAGTAATCCCCCGATGCAGTTGCAGAATAACCTATTGCCGTTGAAGAAGTCCCTGAGGCAGTAGCCAGATGACCTAGTGCTGTTGAATAATTCCCAGATGCAATTACATTCCAACCCAAGGCTGTTGAAATATTCCCCACATTAACATTATCCCACTGAGTACCATCTACCATTCCAGCTCTGAAAGAACCCTCAGACTTATCAAAGAACATTCTGTAATCATGATCACTATTCCCATCATCCGCTAATTGATTAGAACCAAAAACAAAATCATCTGTAGCTAATGTGCCTGGAGAGTTACTTGTGGTACTTAATATAGTACTGAAAGCTCCTCCAGCACCTGTAGAGACCTGTTCCCAACCACTATTTGTTCCATCCCCAGTATCTTTAATATACAATTCTCCACTAGCACTATCCATAAAGAGAGAACCCAACTGAGCAGTAACAACACCCTCTGGTGTAGCATTACCCGTAAAGAAACCAACTGAGTCTGAGTTAGTAGAATCAGTTAAACGAAGCATCTCTGTATTCTCAGCAGCTTCAATATCCAGATCTGCATCAGGAGAACTAGTTCCCATTCCTACATTCCCATTAGCATCTATTCTCATTCTTTCACTCATACCTCCAGTATGGAAAACAATGTTACCTGTTACATCTTGAGCCGCTAGCAGAATACCAGCAAGATTACTTTCTGCTAACATCAACACCCTATTGGTATAAGGAGCACCAAAATTTGAAGATACCAATCCAAATCCTCCTTCTCCCACATCGTTTTGCATTAAGAGACGCGTCATAGCATTTACACCTGAATCAGTATTAGTAAAATAGAAATCAGAAGCACCATTATGGTTTTGTTGAACATGTAAGATACTACTAGGAGTACTTGTCCCTATCCCCAACCTATTAGTAGTATCATCCCAGAAAAGATTCCCATTATCCTCTGTAACTTCACTACCTGATGTAAACAGTAATGATCCTGCAGTGTATGCTGCTGGTGTATCTGTAAGTGCTAGGAAGGTTGAAACTCCAGACAAACCATCTACATACTCTTTATCCACCAAAGAACGATCTGTGAAGTTTGCAGAATAGTCAGCAGAATATCGAAGCCCCAAGTCACTATCCGTTCTAACTGTTCCAAAAGTAGAAGCATCTAGTGTTATAGATGATATTCCTGTACCAGAACCCCCTTGATTATCATCAGATAACATCTCAACACTTGATTGTGTAGCTCTAAAGTGATTAATTGTATTCCCAAGTGCCGCCGCACTTAATCTTGCATCTCCCATATTAAGATTCACCGCAGCAGAAACAGAAGACGTGTCTGTTGAATCAAATCGAAGTGTATAGTCTCCAGTAACTTGTGTGTTTTCTACCAATGCTCCTCCTAACTGAATAGTTCCAGAGTCATTTGTAAGCCCATTATTAGCAGGGACATTATTCACAATACCATCTACATATGCTTTATCAACTAAAGAACGATCTGTGAAGTTAGCAGAATAATCAGCATCATAAATTGCACCAATAAAATTGGCTCTATTACTTACTATTTCTATTGTTTCAGCTGTTGCTATTAAATTTGTTTCTGTTACAAAGTCATCATCAGACATTCCCATTTCAATACTTGTAGAAGTAAAATTAGTGCGAGTTCTATCACTACCATTACCATCTCTTATTGAGTAAAGTAGTGACGCTTGATTTTGTATAAACTGTGCTGTTCCCCCAACCCAATCTTGCGTTAAAATTTCAGCCGCACGACTGCCATAATTAACACTTAAACCTGCATCAGATATTGTTAAAAAATTTGCACCTAAATCTACAACTCTATCACCAGAAAGAGTTCCGTTGTCTGTATAAATATTATTACTTCCCGTAATAATTGCATTATCGACATACCCTTTATCAACCAAAGAACGATCTACAAAATTAGCAGAATAGTCAGCACCATATTGGAACCCTGCAAAACTACCATAACTTGAAGTAATTGTTGTTATTTCGTTACCAATATTAAAGTCTGTAGAAGTTCCTCCTCCACCTTGTTCTATATGCATATTCCAATTAGTATCGTCCATGGATACATTGGAATAATAATTTTCAAAATACACTTTGTCATCAAAAGTTAATTGAATATTTGCATATTGTGTTCCTTGCAGTGTAAGACTATTTCCACCAGTATTGAGTGTTCTATCACCTGTTAGAGTCCCATCTACTGTATATATATTACTTATGGTAGAACCAGTTGCTACCTGTACCCAACCAGTATTAGTCCCATCCCCTGTATCTTTAAGATAAAGTGTTCCACCAGCACTATCCATAAACAACGAACCAAGTTGTGCAGTAACAACACCCTCTGGTGTAGCATTACCCGTAAAGAAACCAACTGAGTCTGAATTGGTAGAATCAGTAAGACGAAGAAACTCTGTATTCTCAGCAGCCTCAATATCAAGATCTGCATCTGGTGAGACAGCATTTATACCTACATTCCCTGTAGAATCATCAATCCTCATAACTGCAGTACCATCTAATTTGAATATTAGTGAATTAGTACCAACAGCATCCATGAAGAACTCTTGTTCAACCTTATTTATACGAAGTATTCCCTGGTTGACCCCAACATCTAGAAAAACTGAGGCTGTTGCAGGCATAGGGACTGTTGATCCAGTGGTGATTCTAAACTCGGTATCAATATCAACACCATTTGAATCACCCTCTAAACTCATCCCCACACCCGTAGTTGTACCAGACCCTCCAATCGTTACTAAACCATCACTGTCTATAATCATCCTCTCTGTGCCACCAGCATCAAACCGAATAATATCCTCATCACCAATTTCTTCAACTTGAATACCCGTGTCTGTGTCTGCATCCCATATAGAACTCACACCCGCTCCAGCACTTGCCCAACTTAGTGCTCCACTACCATCCGTTTGTAATACTTGTCCATTTGTTCCATCTACCATAGGGAAGGTGTAAGCATCGTTAAATTGAATGGCTCCCGTTGCAGCAATTTCCATTCGTTCTGTCGCATTGGTACCTAACCGAAGAGGAAGAG
>JAIOSB010000010.1 GCA_021107795.1 bacterium | reverse complement strand
CATAAATCAATATCTTAAACAAATTAATGCATAAAGAGAAATCTTTGAAACAAGAACTACCCCAATCGGATTTAAAACTTGCTGTTGTATTCGACCCACTCTATAAACGAGGTGGAGCAGAGAAGCATCTTAAATATATCTTACAAACATTTCCTAATGCAGAACTGTTTGTACCTTACTACGATAAAGAGTTTGTTAAGAAACATTTCCCTAATGTAAAGATACATTCCTCCTTTATGCAGTATCTACCATCGAAGGATAGGTTGAAATACTTCTATCTTCTTTTACAACCGTTAGCATTTAAAAGTTTGAACTTGAGAAATTTCGATGGAGTACTTTCTCTCTCAATAGCTTTTGCGAAATTTGCTAAAGCACCAAGAGGTAAGAAGCATGTAAACTACTGTATGTCTCCTCCTAAGTTTCTTTGGCAGAAGAATGACAGGAGTTTAAAGAAAGAGGATCAGTTAGAAGGGATTAACAAGATGTTGTTTAATTTCTACTCCTTCTTTATGGATACCTTTCTTGAGGATATTTGGAAAGGTTGGGATAGAAAAGCTGCTCAAAGAGTAGACCATATGATCGCTAACTCCAAGGTTGTCAAAAGACGTATTAAGAAATATTATGATGTAAATGCAGATGTCATGTATCCTCCTGTGGAGGTTGAGGATATGCGACCAGAGAGAATTATGAATAAGAAAGAACATTGGTTTTTGTATGTAGGTCGTATTGAAACATATAAAGGTGTGGAACTTGCAATCAGGGCTTGTATAGAAGCCAAGGTTCCTCTTAAGATCATAGGTAAGGGTGATGATGAACAAAGAATGAAGGATTTGGTAAGGGAATTAAATGCCAAAGGTTTGGTAAAATTCTTGGGTTATATTTCAGATACGAAGAAGGCAAAGATGATGCAAAGATGCAAAGCCTTAATATTTCCAGTAAGGGGTGAAGATTTTGGTATAGTCCCTGTGGAAGCTAATGCTGCAGGTACTGCAGTGATTGCTTACAGAAGTGGAGGGGTAGTTGAAACAATATCATCAAGTAATCCAAAGACTGGGATTTTCTTTAGAAAGTATAAAGTAGATGAGTTAGCGAAGATATTAAAGAATTTCAAAGAAGAAGATTACGATAGTAAGAATTGTATTAGTCATGCTCAAGAGTTCACTGCCTCAATATTCATGTATAAACTTAAGAATTACATAGAAGATGTTATACAGAGTAAGTAAACGTCTTTTAGACATCTTTGTTGCAACAGTCGTTTGGATTATATCCTCTCCTTTAATGTTTGTAATTTCCATCCTTATTAAATTGTCTAGTCAAGGACCTGTCTTTGTTTCAGATAGTAGGCGTATTTCTTACTTCAGACCATTCTTTATGTACAAATTTCGTACTATGAAAATGGATAATGAGAAAATTTTGAAGGAAAATCCTTGTTTGCAAATAATACTTGAGAACAATCACAAGATCCCGCTTAATATGGATATTCGTGTAACTGGGATTGGTAAATTGTTAAGAAAGACAGATTTAGATGAATTACCCCAGGTCATCAATATCATTCTTGGTAATATGTCTTTAATTGGTCCACGTCCATATATGAAGTGGGAAATTGAGCAAGTTCTTAAAGGAGAGGATCCAATTGCAAAGGAGAATATCAAATTGATTCAAACAGTTAAGCCAGGAGTATGTGGTCTCTGGCAGATATCTGGTAGGAATAATGTACAGTTTAAGCAGAGGTTGGAATTAGATGCCATATATGTAAGAAATATGAATATGTGGTTGGATTTAAAAATTCTTTTTAAAACTCCGAGGGTAATATTTAGTGGAAAAGGTAGAGTATGAGTAGAGATGTTGTAACTGTAATTAAGTCTGTGAATTTTGGTGAAGCGGATAAGATACTTACCGTATTTGGGAAATATAGTGGGAAGTTTGCGATAATAGCGAAGAGTATCAGGAAGATTAAGAGTAAGAATAGAGGTAATATGCAGACACTTTCTACTAGTGATATTTCATACTATGAGGGTAAGGGGTTACCTATTCTTATGGAGTCACAGTTAATCAATATGCCTGAATTTGATTCCCAGATGAATATAAAGAATATAGAGAGAATTTTATATATGTTAAATAAGTTCTTGGTAGAGGGTGATTCTAATCAGAGGGTTTTTCAGTTACTTCAGAGTATTATGATTAGTGAGATTGATACAGAGAAGGTTAATAAGTTTAGGGTACAGTTGTTAAAAGAGTTAGGATTTTTACAGGAATTTGATAAATGCGAGTCTTGTGGTAGTGAAGATGGGTTGGAATTTTTTGATCCTAGTTCTTTTGGTTTGATTTGTGAGTCTTGCTACACAAAGAGTAGTAAAGGTGTTAAACTGAGTAAGCGTATTTATGGGAATTCTGTTTTTACAGAGTCTCTTGATAAGTATATTAAAAAAGTTGTAGAAGAAATATAAATGAAATTGCCTAGAATTATAAGTGTGTGTATTTTCTTACTGTGTTTTGTATTTTCTCCACTGTTTATCTTTGCAGACGAATATGTTACCTTCGAGGGAGATGTAGATATTGGTGCAACCGTTAATGAGGATACTTTCTCTACGGTAGAGGTGTTTCCTGGTAGTGTAGAGATTATGGAGAGGGCTACGGTTATAGTGACAATAAGGGATGGGAATTATGCTCCATTACCTAATCATTATATCGAACTTATTGCTAGTGGATTGGATTTCACTCAACCGACTAATCCTTCTAATTCTCAAGGGAGAATTAGTGTAGAGGTGTTTTCAGATACTCCTGGTACATACAGTATATGTGCGAATGATATTACAGATGGTAGTTTGACCATTACTATACTCGATTGTGTGACGTTGTATGTTACTCCTGTAGCTTCACCTACCTTAGTTGCTGAGCCTATTTATACACAGGGGATTACTAATTCATTGTTCTGGAATTCGTTGGGTTCTAATTATCAATATGATATTGAAGTGAGTGTTTACAATGATTTCAGCGTTGTAAAGCAGTCTAGTGGATGGCTTGGTGGTACTATGTTTGAGTTTGGTAATTTGTCTAATGAGGTGATGTATTTTTACAGAGTGATGGCACGTAATAGCTATGGTGGAGAGAGTGCTTGGTCAAATATTGTGTATAGTGTACAAGATAGTGAGGATCCTGTAATACAGCTTATTTCTGTAAGTGATGTTGAGGAGAACAATACTGTTGAGTGGGAGTCTGGGTATGAGGTTGAGGTGGTGTATAGGGTGGAGGACAATCTGTCTTTGGAGAGTACAGAGTTTTTGTGTGTAAAGCGAGATGGGTCTAAGTATCCGTGTGGTACTACTACAGAGAATGGTGGAATGTATACTACGATGATTAGGCTGAGTGAGTTAGAGAAGGATGGTATAGCATATTTGTTTACTGATTATACTTTTTGTGTAGAGGCTTCTGATAGTGTAGGGAATGAAGCTGAGTTATGTGATATAGAGTTATCAATACCTGAGTGGAGTGATCCGGGAGATCCAACTGAGCCTGATGATCCAGATCCTCCTGCTCCTATTCCTACACTTATAGTTAGAGTGATAAGGGGTATTATAGATACAACTAGAGGGATACTAACAGATGCGTTTGGTGGTCTTGAGAATGATGAATTAGATGGTATTAATACCGCAGTAACGATAGCGACATTTACAGTTAGTTTAAGTTCTCTTTTGGGTGGTTTAGTATATATCCCAATATATCTATTTGAATTGTTCCTTGGTTTGTTGTCATGGTTAGGTTTAAGAAAGAGGGGTGTTTTATCAGGTTATGTTTATGAAAGTGGTACTAAGGATCCAGTTTCTCAGGCTGTGGTTCGTGTTTACGACTTAGAGAAGAAGTTGGTATGGACAGATGTTACTGGAAGTAGAGGGTTCTTTAATCTTGCGATACCAGATGGAAAGTATAAGATAGAGGTGACTTCCAATACTTGTAGTTTCCCATCGAAGATTATCTTTGGGAAGACGGATTTTCCTTTGGAGAATGTATATCTTGGGGATGTTTTTAGTGTTGAGAATGGTATAATCCCAGAATTTTCTGTTCCTTTAGACTCGTTGGAGCTTAAGGGAATTACGAGATTTATGATTGCAGTGCGCAGTAGATTAGCGGTTGTTATTAAGATTTTAAGTCCTTTGTTATTCCTCTTTGGTTTGGTATTTAGTGTTTATACTTATTACAATAATCCAGATATTTTGAATCTACTTATTTGTATTTTGTATATTCCGTCTTTCATATTGGTAACTAAGGCTTTATTTGCGAAGGGTCTTGATTATGGTGTAGTTACACAAGAGGGTGGTGGTGTATTGAATAACATATCAGTTGGTTTGAGGGATGTGGAGTATAAGAAGATAGTTGGTAAGAGGGTGACTGATGGTAAGGGGCGTTATCGTTTCATTGTAGATGAGGGTGTTTATAATATCGAGGTGTTAGATACAGAGTATGAAGTTGTGAGTGTTGAGCAAAAGGATGTAGAGAAGATTTCTGATGGGTCAATGGTAGTGGCTTTAGATGTGTTAGTAAAGCGTATTGTGGTTGAAAAATAAAGCACATATTGGTATGATTACATGCATTCTGGGTGTATAGCTCAACTGGTAGAGCAAACGACTCTTAATCGTTAGGTTCAGGGTTCGAGTCCCTGTACACCCACCATCCCCTGTTCATCAGAAGTTCATAATTGATGTGTATGATATTGGTTATGAATGGATTTTCAAATATTGTGTATGCTTTTATTGATAGCCAGAATCTTAATCTTGGTGTTAGATCCCTTGGTTGGAAGTTGGATTTCGGGAAGTTTAGAGTTTATTTAAAAGATAAATACAATGTATCAGAAGCTTTTTTGTTTTTAGGGTATGTAGAATCAAACAGAAAGTTATATATATATCTTACGAGTGTAGGGTATGAATTGGTATTTAAACCAACAGTTCGTGATTTTAAGGGGAGGGTAAAAGGAAATGTAGATGCTGAGTTGGTTTTACAAACGATGATAGAGGTTGAGAATTTTGACAAAGCGATAATAGTGAGTGGAGATGGTGATTTTTATTGTTTAATAAAGTATTTAATAGGTATTGGTAAATTAGATAAGGTTATTACACCAAATTGGAAGTACTCCTCTTTATTGAAAGAGTTTGGTAATAAGATTGTTCCAATTAAAGGGCTTGGTAAGAAACTTAGGAAAAAGTAGGGGGCATTCCCGCGGAACAAAACCCTTTGGTAGTCCCCCCATGGTGATTGGATGAGTATAGTCTAAATTGGATATCTTTTCAACTAAAGTTCATAATTGGTATAAATATGTTCTAAAGCTCCTTATTCATAAAAAGTTCATCTTTAACATACCCTCTCTTCTCATAATACTCTCTAGTACCAATAGCTGATATTACAGATATTTTATCAAACCTATTCCTCTTAGATATCTCCTCTGCCTTCTCTACCAACCTCTTCCCTAGTCCTAAGTGTTGAGACTCTCCCTCACTACTATCTCCGATATTTACAACCCTACCATACACATGTACCTCTCGAATGATAGAAGAGTTTTTTAATTCTTTTATGAAGTTCTTTTTACTTAAACTCTTCTTTGGTATTGAAAGTCTTAAGAAACCACAGATCTGGTCTGTATCTTTAGTCTTGTAAGAGATAAAGTACTCTGTACTTACAGAAGTTTTATATTTAATTACTTCTTCCTCTATATCACTCCACTGGACTTCTCTTCCCCTTATCTCTCTACTCCGAATATCCTGAATAGCTAATTTCTTTCTTAGTATTTCTTTTTCTGCTATCTGCCTAAAGTTAGTAGCCTTATTCCCTGCCACTATCTCATTTGAAGGAATATCTCTTATTATTCTAGTTAATCTTACAAACCTAGGAGTAGTAGGTAGTGTTTTTACAAAGTATTTGAGTAATTGTTTGTGTGTATATGGTTTGTACTTACCTTCTTTGTAGAGATTCTCTAATGGTGTGTTTGGGATAATGGAGGTAGGGTATATTTTTAATTCGTCAGGGGAGTAGTGTTTGCTCCAAAGTTTTTTGTAATCAGTAATATCTTTGTTAACACTAGATCCGTAGAGGTTTGGCATAATGTGGGCATGTATTTTAAGACCTGCAAGTCTGAGTAATTCAAATGCTTTTTTAGTTTCCTTTACACCATGACCTCTCTTGTTAAGTTTGAGTATTTTGTTGTTTAAGGATTGTACCCCTATTTGTATTTTAGTAGATCCTAATTTTCGAAGTCTAATGATTTCTTTTTTGTTAATGTAATCTGGTCTTGTTTCAAGTACTAGTCCTACATTTCTACATTTAGAAGTTTCATTGAAGGTATGAGTTTGGAAGAGGTTTTCCCATGTAATGTCTTGTTCAGAGATCTCCTTTGTTTTGTAATTTGTGTTAAAGCTGTTCATTGCATCAAAGCATCTTTTTACAAACCATATTTGGTAGTTTTCAGGGTATACGGAGCATGTACCACCTAGTATTATCAACTCTATCTTCTCTGTGTTATGTCCAATGTTTTGTAGTGCTTCTATTCTTTTTCTAGTTTGATCATATGGATCAAAGTTGTGTGTTAGTGCTCTTTGGGCTCCTGGTTCAGAGGAGATGTAGCTTTTGGGCATACCTTTTTCATTGGGACAGAATATGCATTGTCCAGGGCATGGGTATGGTTTCATTAGTACAGTTACTATTGCTACTCCCGATTGGGTTCTTGTTGGTTTCATCCTTATCCTTCGCTCTATTAGTTTGTCCTTGTCTAATTTCTTCTCTTTTGTCAATTCTTTGTATGTTTGTACCAACTCATCGTGTCTGTAGAGGCCTTTTCCTTCTTTTGGATATTGTTTAAGGATTGTTTGGAGGGAATTTTCTTTCCAATTCTTTTTGTTTTTAATTTCTTTAAATATCTCTAGAGAGTTTTTCATAGGTGATTATATCAGTTTTTATTGTATGGAGAATTTGGTAGTATGAAGTATGAAAGGAATAAGATTGGGGAAATATGAGCATTACAAGGGGAAACAATATGAAGTTATTGCTCTTGCAAGACACAGTGAGACCTTAGAGGAATTAGTTGTTTACAAAGCGCTTTATAAATCTGAAGAATTTGGGAACAATGCTGTGTGGGCAAGACCAAGATCAATGTTTCTTGAGACTGTTAATATTGAGGGGAAAGAAGTCCCTCGTTTTAGATTTGTTGGGTAGAATGGTTTCTTGTTGAACTTTGGAACCATCTTTTATATAAATTGTAATAATTATCTTTATGAAGAATAAACACAAAAAGTGTCAAAGTTGTGGAATGCCACTTAACAAAGATCCTAAAGGAGGTGGTACAAACGCAGATGGATCTATAAATACCATGTACTGTAGTTACTGTTTTGAAAATGGGAAATTTGTACAACCAGATATGACTTTAGAGGAAATGAAAGTCTTAGTAAAAGGACAGATGAAAGAAATGGGGTTTCCAGGTTTCTTGGGAGGATTCTTTACAATGGGAATGGAGAAGCTAGAACGTTGGAAGAAGTAGTATGGAGATACACTGGCTTTTCTTACTAACAGGACTAATTGCAGTAATTGGAGATTTTGTCGTACCGTATCTTTTAGGGAAGAAATATCCTAACTACAGCAATCTTAGAGATACGATTAGTACATTGGGAACTAGTCAGAGTCCAGTAAGAAGACAACTGTCTTACTGGTTAATTACTACTGGTACTCTTCTCTTAATATTTTCTGTGGGTCATCTATTTGTATTTACAGATTGTTCATGGGAACACATGTTATATATATTGGGGTTAGTTGTGTTTGGAATAGGTTCTATCTTAGCAGGTATTTTCCCAGAGGATGTAAGAGGGAGTAAGGAGACGGTATCTGGAAAGATTCATGGTATAAGTTCGGGATTAGGGTTCATGTTCCTAGCATTCAATCCATTATGGATGTTTTTAATTACTGAAAATATCAACGTAGAAATATTTAGTCTAGTGTTCTTCCTAATGGGAATCTTTTCATTTGTTGTCTTCTTAGTACTATACAAGAAAGGTAGGAGTAGGTTCTTAGGACTATGGCAGAGAGTGAACTTGGCTATTCTATATTTACCATTGATTGTTAATTATATAGTTCCTATTTTATGAAAAACAGAAAGGTTGTCCAAAAAGAACTGAAGGTTATGTTTTCAAAAGATACACAACCTGTTTGGTTCAGAATTACAAAATGGTCGGTGTTTATTAGTGTTGGCTATTTACTATACGAAACTAAATGGTTTTGGGTATGGGTGATTGGAATAGCTACTGCAGGAACGATAATGCACATTATATACAGATGGAGAACAAAGGTTTGGACAAAGTCTTGGGGTAGGTGGGAGAAGAGATGATACTAATATGAACAAGAATTAATTTGTTCTCCTATACACCCTCCACAGCAATAAATGAACTACTCCAAGCTATCTGTAAATTAAAACCACCTGTAGGACCAAAAACATCTAGAATATCTCCAGTAAAAGACAAATTCTTTACAACCTTAGAACCCATTGTATTTGGGTCTATTTCTCTAATATCAACACCCCCTGTATTAACTACAGCCCTCTCCCAACCCTCATGACCATATACTCTAAAAGATATACCCTTTAATACATTCACCAACCTTAACCTCTCCTCCCTAGTAATATTACAACACTCCTTTTCTGGGATAAGGAGAGAAAGCTCTAAAACCACAGGTATTAAAGACTTAGGCATAAGATAACCCAACACATTCTTAATCTGAATACCCCCACTATCCCTCAACAACTCATTTACTCTTTTATCCAATTCACTAAACTTTACTCTTGGTTTAAGATCTATACGAACCTCAAAACCCTCCTCATACATATCATAGGTATATTGAGAAAGATTTAATATTGTAGGGCCACTAATACCCTCATGTGTAAACAAAGTGCTACCAAATGCTTCTTTGTATACTTTACTATCTTTAATTACAGAAACATTTACAAACTTAAGTGTTAATCCTGCCAAATCTCTTACAAAAGACTCTCTACACTTAAAACCCAAAAGTACAGGGTAGGTAGGATGTAATGTATGACCCAAACTCTCTGCGAAAGTATATCCGTCCCCAGTAGAGCCTGTAACGGGATATGTTTTCCCACCTGTAGCTAGTATGTAGTTATCCGCCATATATTTCCCCTTGTCTGTAACAACACCAGTTATCACACCATCCTTTTTCTTAATTTCCTGAACTGTTGTCTCAAGAAGTATGTTTTCTTTAAGTTCATTGTAAAAAGCATTTACAATATCTAAAGAGCTATCACTCTTAGGAAATACTCTCTTTCCTCTTTCTGTCTTAAGAGGTATGTTTAATCTTTTTTCAAAGAAATCAAGGGTGTCTTGTACACTAAACTCATTGAAAGCATGGTAAAGGAATTTCCCATTGTGTGTATATTTATTAACAAGATCATTTAGATCGGTAATATGGTTTGTAATATTACATCTACCTTTACCTGTGATACCCAACTTCATCCCAACCCTGTCATTCTTCTCTATGATTAGAAAGTTTAAACCTTTGTCTTTAGCTAATATCCCAGCCATTAAACCAGAAGCACCAGCACCTATTATTATCAAATCGTAGTTGTTCATACAGGGTATTATATAGCATTGGGGAATGTAATAGGTTAGAATAACTAATAACTTTTTAATACCCTCACATGGAAAGAACACTACTCATATTTAAACCAGATGTTGTACAAAGACAAATTACTGGTGAACTCATATCCAGATTTGAGAGAAAAGGTTTTAAGATTGTAGGTATGAAGATGCTAGTACCTACACGAGATCAGGTAGGACAGCACTACATAGATAGTGAAGAATATCTTACGGAAGTTGGTACTAGGGCTAAGAAAGGTGCAATATCAAGAGGAGAGGATGTAAATGATTGGAATGATCTTGAAGAAGGAAAAAAGATTAGAGATTGGAATATTGACTACCTTACATGTGGACCAGTTTTAGCAATTGTAATGGAAGGCTTCGGCATTATCGAAGGTGTAAGGAAAATGTTGGGTGCTACAAATCCTATATCTGGAGATGTAGGTACGGTAAGGATGGATTACTCGTTAGATTGTTTTGCACTTGCAGACAAACAGTCTAGATCAACGAGGACAATGGTGCATGCTTCTGATAGCGTAGAGAATGCAAACAGGGAAATACCGTTGTGGTTTAGTGAAGAAGAGCTCGTTGAGTATGAAACAGCTATAGAGATGATCTTTTACGATGCAGGATGGAGTAACAATTAGAGATCTAAAATATCCTTAACAGCCTTTTTCTTCTCCGGATCTACAACTTCCTTTCTTTTTTTCTTCTTTGTGCTTGTTTCTAGTTCAAACCCCTTATCAAGAAAACCTTTTAACTTTTTGAAATCACTCTGTAATGTAGATTTAAGACTAGGGTTGTAGAGAGCTACTGCAGGATGATACATAGCAAAGATTGGGATATTGGAAGGATGAGGAAATGCTAGTCCATGTGATACTGATATTCTTGCACCCTCCACAAATCGCTCTAGTGCATGTCTACCAAGAGGTACAATTACTTTGGGATTAAGAAAGAGTAACTCTGCATTTAACCATACTCTACAATCCCTCTTTTCAATATCTGTGGGCTCCCTATTATTAGGTGGCCTATACTTAACCACATTACTAACATATGTATCTTTTCTAGTAAGTCCAATACCTTTTAGAAATTCGTCTAAGAGTTTCCCTGCAGCACCTACAAATGGTTCTCCTTCTAAATCCTCATTCTTACCAGGAGCTTCTCCAATGAATACAATACCTGATTTAGGAGGGTGTATTTCATACACAGGTTGTGTAGCAGTTTTCTTTAATCCACACCTATTGTTTGTACTGTAATATTCGTGTAGCTGTTTTAATGTTTTAAACTTTTTAATCTTCATCTAGCTAATTATACTCCATTTTAATATAATGGGGGGATGATAACGATAAAAAACCTTACAGTTGAAGTAGAAGGGAAGAAAATTCTTAAAGACATTAACCTTGAAATAAAGGAAGGTGAGAAAGTAGTACTCTTTGGTCCAAACGGATGTGGTAAGAGTACTCTCTTTAGAGTAATTATGGGCATGAACGATTACAATATTGTAAAAGGTGATATCTTAGTAAACGGTAAGAGTATATTAAAGAAGACAATAGATCAAAGAGTAAAGTTAGGAATTGGATATATTGCTCAAAAAGGAGTAAGTATTAAGGGGGTTAAGCTAGAAGATCTAATGGAACAGTATGATTTCGAATATGATGATGTGAAGAAAGATATAAAGGGGCTAGATATAGAGAGGTTTTTGGATAGGGATATTAACTACAATCTCTCTGGTGGAGAAACAAAACGCTTAGAGCTTTTTACTCTCTCTCTTCTTAAGGATATTGACACATACCTTCTAGATGAACTAGATTCTGGAGTAGATTTAGAAAATATTGATAGGATATCATCATATCTTCAAAAAATGTCTAAGAAAAAAGCTTTGGTAATTACAACACATACAGGCGCTATTCTTAAAGAGCTTAAGATGGATGTTGCCTATGTCATGCTAAATGGAGAGATTGTATGTAAGGGGGACCCAATTGAAATATGGGGATGTATTAAGAAAGAAGGCTATGAGAAGTGTGTAAATTGTGACAGGAGGAAGAAATGATGCAGTTGGAAGACTTTTTAGAGAACTACAGTAATGTTGGGATGAATCCATATATTGTTCTTAATGACAATGCACCATTGCTAATGGAGACATCAGAAGAGGATGTGCAGATATTAAATATTAAGAACAAATTGGTTGAGAAATATCTCAAAGGTTTTCAACTCCAAGAAAACACATTTGATGATTACACAGGCTATCTAATACTCTTAGCTAAGGGTTCACACTCCTCCATACAGACATGCTTCCTCACATCCAAGTCAGGGTTTGAACAGAATGTAAGGAATGTCATTGTAGTTGAAGAGGATGCTACCTTAGATATGTTTACGGGTTGTCTTTCCAATGACCATGTAAAGAGTAATATTCATAATGCAATTACAGATATCTTTGTTGGTAAGAATGCTACACTCACTTTTAATATGATTCATTCATGGGGAGAAACATCCAAAGTGTTTCCAAAGACAGTAGTACATGTGGAAGAGGGTGGTACTTTTACCTCTAACTATGTTGTCTGGGATAGGGTGGAGGAGATAGTGAGTAATCCAAAGATTACATTAGAAAAGAATGCTAAGGCAGTGATGCAATCACTAGTATGCTCCCATGATGGTAGTAATCTTGATATTGGAGGGAATATCTTTTTAAGAGGTAGTGGTAGTAGTGGAGAGATCCTTTCTAATGTTGTTTCCCAAGGAGGTGAATACAAAAGTTTAAGTGAGATAGTGGGGGAAGGGGATAGTAGTAGAGGACATATTGAATGTGATGCAGTACTTCTTAGTAAGTCTGGTAGTGTAGAGGTAGTACCAATACTTAAGGCGAAGAATAGTACGGTACAGATGTCTCATGAGGCTTCTATAGGGAAGATCTCTAAAGAAGAGATAGAATATTTACAAAGTAAAGGATTGGATGAAAAGAAGGCTCAGGATTTAATAGTAAAGGGTTTTGTAAATAACTCTGTAAAGAAAATGCCAGAGAGTGTAGTTGAGAGGATTGAAGAAATGCTAAGTCATGGTAGTATGTTCTAAGATATATAAATAACTTTTTACTTCCAAGATATGAACTCCAAGATTTCAGTATTTGTATTAGCTGCTGGTATGGGTAGTAGATATGGTGGACTTAAACAGATGGAAGGTTTTGGTCCTAATGGTGAAACTTTGATAGATTACTCCATCTATGATGCAATTAAGGCTGGGTTTGATAGGATAGTGTTTGTAATTAGACCTGATATGGAGGAGGCTTTTAAGGAAGTCTTTCTTAGTAAGTATGAAGAGAAGATAGATATAAGTTACTGTTTTCAAACAGTTGATATGCTCCCAAGTTGGTACAAGATGAATTCTGAAAGGACAAAACCTTGGGGAACTGGACATGCACTACTTGTTGCAAAAGATTGTATTCACGAACCCTTTATCGTTATCAATGGAGACGATTTCTATGGTAGAGAAGCATTTGAACTTGCAGCAAAGTTTCTTAGGAGTAAGTGTGATGAGTCTACATATGCAATCATGGGATATCAATTAAAAAATGTTTTGAGTGATGTAGGAACAGTTAAAAGAGGGGTATGTACTGTTAGCGAAGAGGGAGATCTTAAAAGGATAGATGAGACTTTTGATGTTGAGAAAGACCAAAACGGCAAAATTAATGGTGTAACATGGGATGGGAAACCTATGGAAGATCTAAGCGAAAAGACTCTTGTTGCTGTGAATTTCTTTTGCTTTCATCGTAATGTTTTGGAGAGGTTTGAGAAGGATTTTGATGCTTTTCTGAAAGAAAATACCGATGAAATGACAGGAGAGTTTTTGTTGCCAATAGTGTTGAGTGATTTAGTAGAGAGAGGTGAGGTAAAAGTGAAGGTTGTGCCTACAAACTCACCGTGGTTTGGGGTTACTCATAAGGAAGATGCTCCAGTAGTTAGAAAACGATTACAAGAATTAATAGATCAGGGAGCATATCCTGCTAAATTGGAGTTATAGATTAATCTCTTTGCAAGTTTGCGAACCTGTCATAAATCTATATCATTACTTCCATAAGAGTAATGTTGTCATTTTAGTTGTATACCAAGTATAATGTTGCATATGAAGAAACTTTTCCTGTCACTATTTATACTCCTACTCTCCATATCTCCTACACTCGCAGATGAAAAGAGTGAAATAGATGAGGTGTGTAAGGGGAAGATAGTACAAGTAAATATTGTTGAATGTATTGAAGGACTTGGAGAAGAGTATGTCTGCTACACCTACGATGTATATCTCAAAGATTCTCAAGAGGAAGTCCAAACAATGATATCTATGATGGAGGAAACAGACAAACCTTTCTCTGAAGGCGATGCTGTATACCTAACCCGTATGCAAGATTTGGAGGGTAATAATACATGGAATATAACGGGATATGATAGAGCTATAACCATACTCCTATGGGCAATGGTTTTTGCAGTGCTAATCTTTGTAGTTTGTGGTAGAAAAAGTTTTGGATCCATACTGAGTCTAATAATTAGTTTTGTAATAATCTACTTCTTTGCCATACCCCAATTACTCTCTTCCTCCAATTTGCTCTTCATTGGATATCTTGCAGCCTTCCTAATTCTTACAATAGGTATGTATTTGGCACACGGTTTTACACAGCAGACATCAGTAGCTATAGTTTCGACATATTTTGGTATAGGGATAGTGTCGATATTGGCATGGATGCTAATAAAGAGCTTGCACCTTACTGGAATGGGAGAGGAAACTGCCTTTTGGCTCTCAGTTCATATGGATGGAGGTATAGATATACAACAACTCTTCTTTGTATCGATAATCATAGGGGCTGTAGGAGTGCTTGACGATGTAGCTGTAGGACAGGTAGCTAGTATGTATGAGATACATACGGCTAATATACAGATAGGGGCAGGAGAGCTGTACAGAAAGACAATGAATGTAGGAAGAGAACATGTATCCTCCATGATTAATACCCTCTTTATCGTCTACGCTGGTTCTAGTCTCTCTCTCGTTATGCTCATGTACATGAGTAATAGAGATATGGGGACATTAGTTAGTATTGATCTCATTAGTGAAGAGATAGTTCGTACCCTCGCTATTAGTATCGCCCTTCTTCTTGTTGTACCAATATCTACATATATTAGTGCAAAACTTCTTACAAGAGGTCAATAAATATTCACCAACACTTCACTGTTTAAGAGGTACTATGTATCACAATATATTTACTGTTGTGATGTATAAGTCTTAAAAACAGCACAAATAATAAAAATATCTGAATTTTTAAGCATTAGACAAAAGTATATATTGTAAGTTTAAATTTTTTGATATTAATAATGAAGAAATTAGTCATATATACAACCCTAGGTACAATCCTAGTCATATCCGGTGTCTTTATCACCTCTACAGTTAGTGCACAGGAGTTAGATCTTACAAAGAACTTCTTCGGAAGAATTGCACAAGAATTAGATGTGGATGAAAAGGAGTTGGTTGAGATAGTTCAAGATGTAAGAGAGGATATGTTTACTCAAAGACAAGCAGAGAGGGTAGAGACAATTACACAGGCTCTTGAAGATGGTAAGTTTACTGAAAAACAAGCAGAGATACTAAGTGTAATGGAAGACCTAGATCTAAGTGGTAAGCCAGAGAATATGGAAGAGTGGAGAGAATATACTCATGAACAGAGAGAAGCTCTAAGAGAGGCTCGTCGTGAGGCTAGATCACAAGATATTCTAGAGGCTCTCTACGATGAAGGTCTAGAAGTTACTCAAGAGGAATTAGATAACCTACATGATGTGATGGTAGAGTTGGGAGTAGGTATACGAGGAGTAAGAGGTCAAGGAGGAGCTAGAGGATTGGGTAAAGGAACTGGAAAGAGGTTGTATAGGTAAGGGGTATGTAGTTGAGGGTGCTAGTCACCCTCAACCTTTGTTTAATTAAGGAGTATAATAGGGTATGAAAGTATTAATAGTTGAAGATGAACCAACACTTAGAAAATTAGAGAAGAGATATTTAGAAAGAAACAAGTTTCAAGTCGATGAAGCGAGTACAGGTAAAGAAGCACTAGGGATGATAGAGATTTCGCACTACGATTGTATTTTGCTTGACTTAAATCTACCAGAAAAAGATGGTATACAAGTAGCAAAAGAATTAAGAGAGAGACAAAATGATGTACCAATAGTGATGGTTACTGCAAGATCACAGATGTATGACAAATTAAAAGGTTTTGATAGTGGAGCGGATGATTACATCACAAAACCCTTTGATATGAAAGAACTACTAGCTAGGGTAAAGGCTGTAATTAAGAGATCAAGTATTGAAAAGAATGATATCCTTAAGTTAGCTAATATGAGAATATACCCAGAGCGTAATATTGTAGAAAAGGATGATGAAGAGATATCTCTTAGTAATAAGGAGATGGGGGTATTGGAGTACCTACTTCGAAATAGAGGAGTAATTGTATCAGCTGAAGAACTTCTTGAGCATGTATGGGATAGTAATGTAGATATGTTTTCAGATACAGTTAAGACGCATATTAAGACATTGAGGAAGAAGATAGATCCTAGGAAGAAAAACATTAAGACTGTAAGAGGGAAGGGGTATATAATAAAATAGTTATGAAATTTACAAAATCTTTAAAATTTAAACTAACCATTTGGTACTCAGTAATACTCTCTGTATTCTGTATCATCTTTGTAGTTGGTATTAATATATGGCTGTCCAACTACATGAGGCAGGATATACTTAGCCCTGGGCATGAAGTTTGGATTAATAGGATGGGTAGGAACTCAATTCTTAAAGATCTTACTCAAAACCAAGTGGAAATTGTCATGGAGTCTCGTCTTGCAGATTTGGGTAATATTCGTACGATAACGGGATAT
>JAIOSB010000021.1 GCA_021107795.1 bacterium | reverse complement strand
CATCTCCTTCGTTTAGGAATATTACTTCTTCTGCTGGATCTTGTACTATTGTAGGAGCTGTATCATCATATGTTATCTGACAGCTACCTTCAAATGTTTCTTCACCTCCTAGAGCCCAAGCTGATTTGTTTCCAGCATTATCTACTGCTCTAACTACAAAACCATATGTTCCCTCACCTGGCATCCAAGGACCATTATATTCAAAGATTGATTCCTCAAATACTCTCCTTGTCCCAACACTTCCATTTGGAGCATCGAAAGAGGTGTATTCATAATGGCTTAAATCATCTTCTGTATTATCATCCCAATCTGGGTGCATTGATTGAATAGGAACAGTGTCTTCACAGGCAAAGATTATGCTGTGATCATATCGTGAGAGTCTTTGTAGCCCTGTTGGAGTTGCCGGTGGAGTTTGGTCGAAAGTTATAGCACAAGCATCACTATATTCACTCCAATTTCCTGCAAGGTCTTGTGCTTTAACACGAACGTGCCATAAGCCTTGTGTTCCAGAAGCACCTCCAAAAGTTCTATAATTAGTATAGTTGGTAGTCCATTGTTCAGAGCCATGCCAGTTACCTTCTATATTTGGATCGTCTCCTGGGTAAACCCATTGTCGTTGATAGTTAACAGCATCGTCAATTATAGACCAATGATGTGAGACCTGGTTAAGATTAGTTGCACCCCCACAAGCTATTTCAGTTGGTTCTTGTGCATAATCTGGTACTCTTGAATTGAATCCTGTATTTGTTGGAGAATCTGGATCTATTCTATCAATTGTAATCGTTATATCATCTGCTCTACTCCAATTTAAAGCTAAGTCTCTACCTTGTGCTCTTAATGTATATACTCCGTCTTCAAGTGGGTTGAAAACATATGCGTAACTTGTATCTTCAATATTGATGTTTTGCCCCGAGTCCCAACTGCCTCCTTCCTTCTTCCATTTAAATCTTAAGTTGTTCATAGTCTCGTTTGTATGAACACTTAGAATAACAGGCTCATTATGAATGCTTCCATCTAATGGGGTATCCCAAATTATATCCGCTGGAATTGTATCTATATTAAATGGCCCAAGATGTTCTGTAGACGTTATATTATTTACATTATCTACTGTTCTAATATTAAACCACCATTCCCCATCTGCTAGAGGAGTACTTGTTGTATTACTTATACTTGCATCTAACCAGTTTGAAGGATTAATGGCTGGGGGTTCTTGTGAGCTAGAGAATGAGTAGTAGTAACCTTTTATTCCACTTCCTCCGTGGTCATGAGCTCCTGAAAATGCTATCTCGATGGTGTTATCCTTTGAGTAGCTATTTACTTCATGGCTTGAACTGGATGGTGTTGGATCTTGTGGTAGTTGGCTATCCCATATAAACGAATCAGATTGTCCAATCCCCGGTTTCTTATGCACTTGGTCCCAGGCATATGGAGTTACAGTGTAAGTTTCTCCATTTTTAAAAGTTGTGGGAAAGATCCCAGCATATGTCCAACTCTCTGTTCCGAGCACATTGTTGCGTGGTTGAGGTCCTTTTCTCCAGGCATAGCTAGAGTAAGGATTCCATGTTCTTCTCCAATATTTGCCATCGTCGCTTCTTTGTAATGATACTCTTACTAATCGAACTTTGCTTACTGTGTCACTTGCTGAGCCTTGTATTGTCGAGCTTGCTTCAAATGTCTTGGGGCCGTAGAAAAGGTTAGGAATATCGACGTCTACACTTGGAAGTTGTGAATCTGCAGTTCTTGCTATTTGCGTTCCTTCTCCTCTGTTCCCTGCATTATCACTTACTCTTACATTCATATCTAATACTTCTGCATCATCTAGTCTCCCCATTATGTAGAAATTGCACCTACTGTTCCAAGGTGTATAATCTCCCTTAAGCCAGTTAGTTCCATCTCTCATGTATTCGCAGGAGTTTGTATTTACTAGAGAAAGAGAATCTGTAACTTTTGCACTACCAGTAAATCCTGTCCAACCATTAATATATAACCCTGCATAATCTCTTACTATCCTTATAGGACCTACATTAGGTGCTGTACTATCAAATGTAATATTTGTCATTATTGGACTACTTTCTTCATTTCCTAATTCATCATATGCAGATGCTTTTATATCATAAGTTCCATCTTTTGTTGGGGTCCATGCGTAAGACCACCTGAACAATGTAGGAGTGATAGAGTGTGTTGTATTCTCTATTTTATCTATTAGTTCCCATTCATCTTCACCAGATGGGCTGTAGTAAAGATTTACACCTACAATATGACTAAACTTATCATCCGAATATCCAGATATTTTAATTAGGGAATTAAATGTTTGACCTGAAATATTTGGATCAAAAGTAGATTCAGGAGCTGTATTATCTACGGTTAATTCTACCCAGTCTACAGAATCATTCTCTACCCCTGGATCGGCTGGTACAGAGGCTTGGTTTGGATCTTTGTTTCCTGCTTTATCTCTAGCTTCTAACTTTATTGTATATATTCCATCATCTACTCCTGTAGTATCCCAATCGAATGTTGGTAATACAACTGGACCATCATTGTGTACAGGTCCTGGTCCAGCAACTGTGGTTCCAGAAGAGTCTTCGATTACAAACCAGTAGTGTGAGAGGTTAACGTCAAAAACCTTACTGCTAATTTTCTGTAAACCGTTTACAATATCTCCATCGTTGTGTGATGTAATTTCTACTTCTGGAGCATCATTATCAATAGTTACTTTCCATAAATCACTCCAATCACTTTCATTCCCTGCCTCATCAACAGATTTTACTCTCCACCAAAATATTGCATTTGCAACATTGGTAGCAGTCTTAGAAGTGGAAGTGTATGTATTATGATATCTTAAGTCTGTTGCTCCAGCATCATGGTAGCTTTCATAGATGTAATAATCTGCATCGGAGATAGGACTCCACTGAGAAGTTAATGAAGAACCATTAACAAAGCTATTGTTTAGGGGAGTAATCAGGTGTGGAGCGTCTGGTGGTGTATTATCCACTATAATCTTTATTTCATCTGTTCTAGCCCAATTTCCTGCTACATCTTTACCGGCTGCATAAAAGTAGTAATCTCCATCAGTCATATGATATGTACCATCATTACCCCACATTTCTGCGTGTAATGTGTCTAAGCTCCACTTAAATTGTATTCCATTATCATAAATATAGTGATATCTCCTATGTGGTGCTGTATTAGAGTAATCTTCTCCTTCTGCTTTCCACCAGAAGTTAATGTAATCTAATTCTTCAGTTCCGGTAGCTTGAAGACCTACAGTACCTGAATGTAAAGAATCTTGTAATGGTAAATCTAATGTAATTGCTGGTCTAGTCCTATCATATGTAACTTGACAATCATTACTCCAATGAGAATATTCATCAATACTTTCGTCTAGTAAACCATTCCCATCTATATCTATCCATGCTCTTACTCTTGTGTTCCATTCACCTTCTGTCCCTTCTGAACTACCAAAGGTGGAGAAGTCTGTGTGATCGTTTGTGTATGCATATCCATCAGTTGTCCAAGTTCCACTACCAGGGGTCTTCCATTCTCTTTGGTATAGAGCATTGACCGGAGCATTAGATAGTTCCCAATTGTGAGAAATTTTCCCATCACCATATGTGTAGTAGTCTGCGTTTGTAGTTCCTCCACATGCTATATCGACGGGTCTTTCTCCAGGAGTATTTAAAGATTTAGACCTTATATTCCATCCTAGGTTTGTAGGTGCTTCAAGCGAAGGATCAAGGGCCTTCTTTTTTTCTAGAGGAGGCTTTATATCATCTCGAGTACCCAATACTTCTTCGACTGGTCCTGTAGCTATACCCTCTTCTAATATGTCCTCTGATTCATCAAGAGGTATATCTACTACAACCTCTGTTTCAGGTAATTGATCTATTTCTTGGGCAATCACAGTTGCAGGGAAGAACACACTGGAAGTTAATATGGACAGCAGGAGTAAGACATTAGGAACAGTGGCAGATAATTTAATGAAAGATTTCTTTATTTTCATATGGAGTATGAATTAAATTATTTGTAACATTCTAGTAAGATTTTACTTTTTCTTCGCTTAGGAGTCAATAGAGGTTTGAAGTGGTTAAATGTTTACCTTAGATATCCCATACCCTACATATCCACCAATCATAGCAGTTACTAACTGCATATACCCCATACTCGAAAGAAATATTCTTGGCAAATTGAAATGATTTACGAAAATATAAGCAAAGAGAAAAAGTAACAACGCCTTACAAACACTACCAACTACAATACTTAAAAAACCAGCCCTAAGATTCTCAATTAACAATATGTATATTGCATTACCTATAAATATCACAGGAAAGAAATAGATTAAGAAGTAAGTAGCTCCACCAAAAAGAACACTACTACTAAATGCAACTAAAGAAGGAAGAAGTACAGAAGGAAGAGTCTTCTTAAACCCTAACTTAAGTACAGAATATGTTAAAACAAGATTAACAACACTACCCACTAGAAGCTGAGGCGATTTTAATACCATAGGAGCGAAGATAGAAAGGGAGGTCAGTAATGTAATCTGTACCCACTCCTTCCTTAAGATATTTACTAACCTATTACTCTGTATATCAATAGCTTGTAACATACTCCAGTGTATCATGAATATTGTACCTAGTCATTTATAGATATTTAATGATATATTTATACATGGATCACCTAGCTACCTGTAAAAAGATTTTGAATAGTAAAAAGGATGTGGTATGTATGCTAGCCCCATCTTTTGTAGCAGACTACGACTACCCTGAAGTAATATATAGAATACGAGCACTGGGCTTTAATACGGTGGTAGAACTTACCTTTGGAGCTAAAATGACTAATCTTACCTACTACTCCATACTCAAAGATGATATAGATCGTACCTGGATAGCATCTCCATGCCCTACCCTTGTAAACCTAATCAGGGTTAAATATCCACACCTTATTAGAAATCTAATGCCTGCACACTCCCCAATGGGCTGTATGTCATTCATATGTAAAAAGATATATCCCAAGTACAAACAAGTCTTCATTGGACCCTGTCTTACAAAAAAGATTGAGGCACAAGAGCTAGGAGGCATTGACAGTGCACTTACCTACAAGGAACTAGACCAACTCTTTACTGATTACAAAATCCCAGAGAAGATTACTGCCAGGAAGTATTTAAAGACGTTTGATAAGTTCTACAATGATTACACCAAGATCTATCCAGTATCAGGAGGGCTCTCTGCTACCTTACACTCCAACAAGATTTTAAAGAAGAAGGATATTTTAATTGGGGATGATATGAAAGAGGTAACTAAAATATTCGATGGGTTCAAAGATGGTTGGTACAAACACTACAAGTTTTTAGATTTACTTACTTGTGATGGTGGGTGTATAGGTGGAATTGGTATGGCAGGACATTTTCCAGTAAAACAAAGAAAGAAGAGGATATTTAAATACAGAGACTATGCACAAAGATATGAAAAAGATTTAGGTAGATCAGGGAAGAAGTTGCATGTAAAGGGTATTGATTTTAAGAGAAAGTTCGAGTAGAGTATTGAATAACCTCTAATAGTTTTTCATATGTCTAAATATATCTTTGTGTCTGGTGGTGTAATTTCAGGAATTGGCAAGGGTATAACATCTTCCTCTATAGCCTTCCTTCTTAAAGCGCAAGGTTTAAAAGTGACAATCATAAAGGCCGACCCATACCTCAATGTCGATGCTGGTACTATGAATCCTCTAGAGCATGGGGAGACGTTTGTATTAGAAGACGGATTTGAGACTGATATGGATATTGGTACTTATGAGAGATTCCTTAATCAAACATTCTCTCGTCCGAACTCTATGACATGTGGTGCTGTACTCGAAAAGGTTATCAAAGATGAAAGATCTCTTGCATATGATGGGAAATGGGTAAGTTTGGACTACCATGTCCCAGATGAGATAGTTACTTGGATTACGAATGTGGCAGACGAACAGGAAGCGGATGTCACCATTGTCGAGATTGGTGGTACAGTTGGAGAGGTTGGTAACGCTTTATTCCTAGAGGCTAACAAAATCATGAAAGCACGATTGGGTGATGATGTAATCCATGTTCATCTCTCCTATCTCCCCCTCCCTTCTACTTTGGGAGAAATGAAGAGTAAGCCAGTACAAATATCTACTCAACTTCTTAATTCGCATGGAATACTTCCTGATTTCCTTATCGCAAGGGCACATTCCCAAATTGATGACGTTAGGATTGAGAAACTAAGTACTTACTGTCTAGTACCTAAAGAAAATATAGTGCCTGCACCTGACGTCGAATATATCTACGATGTCCCTGTAAGCTACAGCGGTTACAATTTTGGTAAGAAGATTGTAGATATGTTGAACTTGAAAACAAAACGTACAAAATTACTTGAGCAGTGGACTAAGAAGGTAGAAAAGATCCACTCTATCGAAAAAGATCTTAATATCGCTATTGTAGGTAAATATTTCAAGAGTGGGAAGTTTGATCTAAAGGACTCTTATGTTTCTGTTCTTGAGGCAATTGATCACGCTTGTTGGGAGCAGGGGTATAGGGCAAATATTAAGTGGTTTGTAGCAGATAGCTTAGATGATGAGAGTGTGAGGGAGGAGTTAAAGAGTATGGATGGTGTGATAGTCCCACAGGGATGGGGCTCTAGAGGGGCTGAGGGTAAAATAGATTGTATTAAGATATTACGAGAAGAAAAAATTCCATTTCTTGGTTTGTGTTACGGTATGCAGATGGCAGTAATTGAATTCGCAAGGAATATGTTAGATCTTAAAGATGCTAATTCTCAAGAAGTTGATTCTGATACTGTACATCCCGTTATCCATTTAATGGATGATCAGAAAGAGAATATTGAGAACAAGAAGTATGGGGGCACTATACGTCTTGGAGCATGGCCTTGTATTGTTAAGAAGGGCTCGATATTAGAAGAGTTATACACAAAGTACAAGAATGAGTTGTTTGATGCTTTACCACTTGTGCAGGAAAGGCATAGGCATAGGTATGAGGTTAATAATGAGTATAGAGAAAGATTGGTGAGTGCTGGTGTTGTAGTTAGTGGTCAGAGTCCAGATGGTACATTAGTAGAGGCTATAGAGCTTCCTAAGAGCGTTCATCCTTTCTTTGTAGCTACTCAGTACCATCCAGAATTAAAGAGTAGATTCTTAGCACCTCACCCACTGTTCATGGGTTTTGTAGAGGCGTGTAGTAAGGAATGTCATTAACTCACTCTCTGCCACTTCAAATTTTATATATTTCAGTATATGATGTAACAATATGTTTACAAATAAAAAAGTACTAATCTTCGGACTAGGACTCAATGACGGTGGATTGGGTATGACCGAATATTTCTTGGAACAAGGAGCTAAAGTTACCATTACAGATGGTAAGAGTGAGGAAGAACTAAAAGAACCACTTAAAAGACTCTCTACCTATCCCAATATCACATATCACCTAGGTGGTCATTTGGAAAGTGACTTTGTTGAAAATGATATCATTGTTCGAAACCCCGCTATTAAACCCAACAACAAATATTTAAAGATTGCTAGAGATGCTGGAAAAGAAATTGTAACTCAAATGGCTCTTTTTCATAAGCTCTCACCTACTCCAATAGTTGGGATTACTGGGACTAAAGGGAAATCAACTACTACGACACTAATATATGAGTTATTTAAGAGTAAGTATGAAGAAAAGGTCCTTCTTGGTGGAAATATTGGTAAAAGCGCAATTAGAGAACTACCTGGCTTAAACAAGAACAACATCTCGGTTCTAGAACTCTCAAGCTTCCAGTTAGATGGTATGGGAGAGTCTAGAGTGTCTCCTCATATAGCGGTGATTACAAATATATTTAGTGATCATCTTGATTGGCATGGAAGTATGGAAGAGTATATTGAAGCTAAAAAGAATATCTTTTTACACCAAGGGAGTGATGATTACCTTGTTCTAAATATTGATGATGATGCTACAGTCCGTGCATTTGTAAATGAGGCAAAAGGAAAGGTAATTACAATTAGTATGAAGGATAGCGATGCTAGCTACTACATGGATGAGAATCTTAGGGTGTTTGAAAATGGGAACATCTTACTTCAGTTAGAAGATTTAATTCTTGAGGGTGAACACAATTTCTACAACATCCTTTGCGCTATCGCTGTAGTTCGGATATATGATCTTTCTGTTGAGAAGATAGTGTCAGTAGTACAATCTTTTCGTGGAGTTAGTCATAGGCAGGAGTTTGTACGCGATTTTAAGGGTGTTAAATACTACAATGATACATGTGCTACTGCTGTACAGTCAGTAATAGCGATGTTTGATAGGTTTGGAGAAGGTAACAAAGGAAAGATTGTAATGATTGCTGGTGGAATTGATAAAGGGATGGATTACAGTAAAATTGCACCATATATGGAGAACTATTTAAAATCTTTGATTTTGTTTGAGGGAAGTGCTTCTGAGAAGATTTCTAAGTATGTTAGTGACGATATCCCTGTAGAGAAATATTTCGATAGTATGGGTAGTGCTATAGAAAAGGCTCGTGAGCTAGCAAGTGATGGAGATATGGTAATTCTTTGTCCAGGTGGAAGTAGTTTTAATATGTTTATTAATGAGTTTGACAGGGGAAACCAGTTTATTGAGTATGTAAATTCACTTAAATAGATATGCTTACTAAAGAAGAGGTTAAGAATTTAAAGCTTGAAGATTTGAAGAAAGTCCACACCATTGGAATATGTTCTGGTTTTAGTAGTTTTGTTGCCACACACCTTCTTAATATGGGAGTACAAGTAACAGCGTCAGAGGTCAATCAAGACAACCCTATTGCTAAAAAATGGATTGAAAGAGGAATATTGTATGAAGGGGGACATAGTGCAAAGTACATTACAGAAGATTTAGATCTTGTCATATTCCCCAACGGCCCTATACCAGGTAACCCTGAGTGTTCAAAAGCAGAGGGATTGGGTATACCTACCATTACACTCCCTGAGATATTTGGTGTGATTAGTAAGAACTTCAAAACAATCGCTATTGCCGGTACTCATGGTAAGACTACTACCTCGGCATTGGTTACTTGGATGCTCTACAAGGAGTATAGGGAGTTACCAAATTTTGTGATTGGAGATAATATATTGGAGATTGATAAGTCATATAACTACAATTTAGACAGCGAATATCTCGTAGTAGAGAGTTGCGAGTACAAAAGGCAGTTTATCGATAGAGTCCCTGCTCCATATATATCTGTAATTACAAATATTGGATTAGATCATACTGATTACTACAAAAGTCAGGAGGATTATAATAGTGCTTTTAAGGAGTTTGTAGGTAATTCTACAAACAGTGTTGTTATTGATAGTAGAGGTAAGAATACTTCTGAGGTGCTCCGGGATTTAGATGTAAAGGTAATTGATTGTAAAGATATTGAAGGAGTGTATGAAGAGGTCGATGCAGGATTGCACGGCAAGCACAACAAGGAGAACGTGTTTAGAATGTGTGGTGTAGCAAAATCCTTGGGAATATTTCCTGATATAGGTGATTTCCCAGGTATTTCTTCTAGATTTGAGTATATAGGGAAGAGTGAGCATGGTAGTGAAGTATATCTTGATTACGCTCACAATCCAGAGAAGATATCTGCTTGTTTACAGGGAACAAAGGAGATGCACCCTAAGAAGAAGATTGTATTTGTATGGCAACCACATAGTGTAGAGAGGAGTATTTCGTTTAAGAAAGAGTTTGCTAAGAGTTTAGATGATGCAGATATTGTCTTCATACCCAATATCTATGTCCCTGCAAGGGAGCCTAAGGAGTATAGGGAGAGTATGTCTGACGAAGAATTTGTAAAGTATTTGAAAGAAGAGAATATTAAGAAGGATATTCGATATACGAAGGATTTCGAAAATACAGCTAACCTTCTTAAAGGGTTTGGTAGTGAATATGTAATCGTCTTTGCTAGTGCTGGAGACTTGAAAGATATTTTTAAATTGATGAGCATAACAAATGAATAGATATGAAGTTGAAAGTGTAACAATCGTAGGTATAGGTGGTAGTGGTGCTTACTACATCGCTAAGTTTTTGCTCTTATGTGGTGTAAATGTTGTAGGTTTCGATATTAGCGAAAATGATAAGACAAAGGAGTTGGAGAAAATGGGTGCAGTAATTACTTACAGTAATCCTACAGAAGTTTTTGATACCTCCTACTATATCTATACACATAGTCTGCCAGAAAATATCCTGAAAGATATACAGGTGTTAAATTGTGATATTGATGGTTATGAGGTTGGAGAGATGTACAAATCTATCATCAACGATTTCGAGGATGATCTTTTGGGAGGGAATCAAGTAGAGGCATTCTTTGAGTCAGATATTGCTCCACTCTACTCTCTTGATGTAAAGAATTTGAGATTGATCGGAGTTACTGGTACTGATGGTAAGACTACTACTTGTACAATGATTTCCCATATTCTCAAAAAGAATGGATTTAAACCTGCACTGATTAGTACAGTATCCGCCATTATTGGTGATGAGGAAATCGATACTGGTTTTCATACTACGACTCCTACATCACAAGAACTTCTGAGATTAATTAATATGGCAATAGAGGCTAATTGTACACACTTAGTCTTGGAGGCTACTTCTCATGGCTTGGAGCAGGGAAGGATTGCTGGTCTTAAATTTGATACAGTTACATATACTAATATTACTAGTGAGCATCTTGACTATCACAAAACTTGGGATAATTACTTGCATTCTAAGGGTCTCTTGATTAAGGAGCATACTACTCCAGATACAGTAATCGTTTTGAATAGAGATGACAAATCATATGATTATCTAAGTGGTATCTCAATGGGTAGGAATATGGAATATAGCGTTAGTGATAAGTCTGCTACTATCTTTGCCAAGGATATTAAGGATAGAGATGGTTTAGAATTCAAAGTGTTAGTTGGTAAGGAGAAGGCTGATGTACATATCCCTATTTATGGTATTTACAATGTAAGCAACTTTCTAGCCGCTTGTGGGAGTTGTTTGAATGAAGAACTAGATCTTGAGAATATTGTTAATTCTATTAAAGACTTTGAGACAGTGAGTGGAAGGATGGAGCTTGTGCAAGAGGGTCCTTTTAAAGTGTTTGTTGATTTTGCCCATACTGCTAATTCTACTAAAGAGGTTTTGGAGAGTGTAAGAGGATTAACTAAGGGGAAGGTTATCCATGTATTTGGTTGTGCAGGGATGAGAGATCCTTCTAAGCGCTATCCTATGGGTAAGTTTTCTAATGAGTTGGCTGATATTACAATATTGACTGCAGAGGATCCAAGGAGCGAGAGGTTGAAAGATATTAATGATGAGATTGAGAGGGGTTGGAGAGATGGGGGTAGTGATAGTGGAGAGCTTATTAGATTTGATGATGATACGAAGGATGTAGAAGTAAGGAGAGATGCAATATCGAGGGCTTTTGAGTTAGCAGAGGATGGAGATCTGGTTATTATCACAGGAAAGGCACATGAGAAATCTCTTTGTTTTGAGAGTGTAGAGCATGAATGGAGCGATATTGAAGAGAGTAAGAGGTTGTTAGACAGCTAGTCTTTGATATATATTTTAGTGTCTACTGCTACGACCTTCTCCTCTGTAAGCATTACAGGGTTGATATCCATACTAATTATCTGTGGGTACGATATTAGCAATCTCTGAATACTTTCCATCATATCCAAGAGCTTCTCTTTAGCTAATAGAGGTCTTCCCCTATACCCATCAATTATTTTTGACAGCCTAGTTCTATTAACTGCTTCCAAGATATCTTCTCTACTTGTAGGAAGTAATACATGCTCTATATCCTTGTAAACCTCTGTGTATATACCTCCCTGTCCAATTGCTAAGAGGTGACCAAACCCTTTCCCATCATCTTCATATATTCGACTATCTCCTTCCCTATTGGCTCCAATAAAAATCTCTGAATTGCTCTCTACCATTTCTTGTACTAAAATCTCTGGAGAGGTAGTACCTGTTACTTTAGAGATGACCTCTCTTAGCTCATAGAACTTTGATTCAAACTCTGAGATTGTTCTAATATCTACATAGACCGCTTTTACATCAGTTTTATGTGCAAGATCTTTCGAGGTTGCTTTAATCACTACCGGAAACCTGTTCACTGCAAATTCAATTGCATTTTCAATATGAGGAGTTATGATTTGTTCTGGTATTGCAATATTGTGCTCCTTAAGAATGTTTTCTGTAATATCATCAGGGAGGATAATGGTTTCGGATGATAGGGAATCCTTTATATCCGTTATATATTTTGAAGATGTTTTAATATCTTTAACCTCTACTATATCCTTATTTACACTATCACTATTGTATTTGACCAATTTGCTAATTATTCTTATTGTAGCTTCTATATTGCTAGAGCTATATATATTGTACTCATTTAGTAGATTTACTCCACTCTTGATATCGTGTTTACCTAAAAAGCATGCAAAAATGGGTTTAGATGTCTTGTTCTGTATCTTAACAATCTTCTCAGCAGTCCCAATGATATCGGTAATGAGTTGAGGTGTAAGGATTACCAAAATACAATCTACTTCCTTATCATTCTCACAAACAGAAATTGCTTGCTCATATCGATCGGACAATGCGTCTCCTAAAATATCGACAGGGTTGCGCATACTGGAGGCCGATGGAAGTGCATTTAGTAATTTCTTGGTTGTCTTCTCCCCGAGTTCAGATAGGGTAAGTCCGTACTTCTCTATATTGTCAGTAGCTATGATACCTGGCCCTCCTGCATTAGAGACAACTGCAATCTTTTTCCCTTTAGGTATTTTCTTGTAGCTGATTAATTTCATAAGGTTGTAGAGTTGTACAGAATTTTCAGCAAGAATAGTATTTCCTTTGCTAATCGCTGTCGAAGTAGTCTCATATGAACTAGCCAAAGATCCTGTATGAGAGGATATTGCTTCTTTTGCTTTCTCGGAGCTTCCAGGTGCAATTACAATGATAGGTTTCTTTGATTGTTGTGCTAGTTTTACAAATTCTTTTCCATCTGAAAATTCTTCAATGTAAAGTGCTATTGCAGTGGTATTACTATCATTTTGAAACATCTCTATCAATTCGTTTTCAAAGATATCTGCCTTATTACCAATTGATATTATGTTAGAGAATCCGAAGTTATCTTCATATGCCATATCTAGAATCGCTGTACAGAAGGCCCCTGATTGGGAAATAAAGGCTATATTCCCCTTCCCTGTGTTCTTGCGAGCAAAGGATAGATTTATGTTTTCGTTGTTGTTGATGTACCCTAAGGAGTTTGGGCCAATTAATCGGATTTTTGCGTCCTTAAGTTTTGTAGCTATTCGTTGCTCTAAGAGAATTCCTTCCTCTCCTGTTTCTTTAAAACCTGCAGAGATGATGATGACAGACTGGACTTTCTTTTCTATACATTGGTCTATTACCTCTTCTACTAGGTGAGCAGGTATGGCGATACATACTTGGTCTAAATCTTCTTTTATCGCAAGAATGTTAGAATATGATTTTCTACCCAAAACTTCTTCATATTTTGGGTTTACTGGGTATACCTTGCCGTTATATCCTCCACCAATTAAGTTTTGGAGAATAATGGTTGATATCTTCTTTGGATTGGTTGATGCTCCAACTATGGCAATAGATTTAGGGTTCAGGATATTTTCATTCATTATTTAAAATCTTCAAGGAGTTTAGATATATCATATTGTTTTACTTCGTCAATTAATTCTGTTGTCGAATTCTTCCTATTTTCTAACCTATCGTAAAAGGTTGGGATTGAGTTGTCTGTATATATTATACCTGTTTTGATCTTTTCGTGCATAAGTACTGTATCTCTAGCATCGTTAATAGTGAGAAGAGGTTTTTCAAGCTTCTCTATCCTTTCTGTAAACCATTCTAGTGATGACTCTCTATTGTATGTAGGGCATGTTTGCATAATTTCTACTACGCTACATCCTTTGTGCTTTATTGCAGCCTTAAATATGTCCGTAAGCTGCAGTGGGTCTCCAGAGTATCCTCTCGCAAAGAAACTTGGTTTACTGCTTAGTACTAGCTCCCCTATATTAATCTCTCTTTCGGGTCTTCCATCTGGGAGTCCGTACATTTCCTTCCCTTCTAGTGTTGTAGCTGTTGCTTGCCCTGTTGTAAGTGCGAAGTTTTGGTTGTTGTGAATTAGTATTGTAATGTCATAATTACTTCTAATGGCATGTATTAGATGGTCCAGTCCTTCATGTAAGCATCCACCATCTCCAATGGTGGCAAGTACCGTTATCTTTCTATTTGCAAGGTGTGAGCCTATGGCTAGTGGTATAGATCTTCCATGCAGTCCTTTGAAGGCGTTTACATTAATCTTGTCTGCTCCATTTCCACTACACCCTATATCAAAGGTGATGAGTGTTTGGTTAGGGGCAATATCCAGCTCTCCAAGTGCTTTTTTGATAGCGATATGAATTGCATAGTTACCACAACCTTTACACCATGTTGGTTTCACTTCATTATTGTATTGTGTGATTGGTATTGGCATATTTAATCGTTTAAGAAATTTAAGATATCTTCAAGAAAGAGTGGCCTGCCATCATATTTTAGTATTCTTTCGGTAATTTCAAATCCACTTTCTTGTTTAATTAGTTTACCAAAATCTCCAGTCTGATTATTTTCGATAAGTACGATCCTTGCTCCTTTTCCGTCAATCTCAATTATCTTCTCATATTTAAGAGGGTATATGTATTGGTAGTGAAGATATCCTACATCAGGGTGTCTTTTGAGGGTATCCCCGACGGTATTTCCTGCACTTCCGTATCCTACAAATACAATGTCTGGATTTTTACTTCCAAAATATTCAGGTTCCCTTATTTGTTCACGGAGTGTTTCTACTTTCCTTAGGCGCTTGTCCGACATCTCTACGATATCATTGGATTGTTCTGTACTTTCGCCAGTGATGTTATGCTCGTCACTAGTTTGTAAGTATGTAGGGTTGTTAATGGATGGTATCCATCTAGGGGAAATCCCGCTGTCTGTTATCTCATATCTATATTCTCCGTTACTAATTCCTCTTTCAATATCAATTGGCTTAGGCAGATCTTTTATATTAAAGATCGATTCCGCGATCTGTTTGTCTGTAAGAAGTATTACGGGTATTTGGTAAGTCTCAGCAATATTGAATGCTTCTTGAGTTAAGGTGTAGGCATCCTGAGGGTTGCTTACTGACATTATGCATCTTGGGAATTCTCCGTGTCCTCCGTGTAGTGCAAGTGAAAGATCTCCTGCTCCAGTCCATGTAGGTACTCCTGTACCTGCACCTACTCTTTGGGCTAGAACAATTACCATCGGGGTTTCTGATATTCCTGCACATGATATTGTTTCTGTCATTAGGTCAAATCCTCCTCCTGAGGTTGCTGTCATTGCTCTAGTTCCCATATTCATACTCCCCATGACTAGTTGAGCAGCAGTTATTTCGTTTTCTGCTTGTTTGATGAGAATCCCCGTTTTTTTATATGTATCCCCCAGATATTTGAATATTGAAGTCGCTGGAGTCATTGGGTATGCGTAAAATGCTCTACAGCCTGCAGATATTGCTCCTAGTGCTACAGCCTCATTCCCCGTAATGTTAAGAGAGTCTTTCCACTTCATTTTGGGTTTGAATGTGATTGGTTTAAGAACATCATTTTTTATCTGGTTAGAATTATATCCTACCATGGCACACCTTATCTCTGCTTCTAAATCTACATTCTTATCCTTGAATGTATCTCTCACGATTTCTTCTAATGGCTTGGTGTCAAGGCCTAAGAGCTTCCAGATGAATCCTAGAAGAACCATATTGGCCATTAATTCAATCCCTTGGACCTCTAGTGCCATTTTGATAGTGTCTAGTGATATGAGGGTAATATTGTTTTCTTTGATGTAGTTGTTTTCCTCTTGTGAAAGCTCTAGATCTTCTTTGTTGTAGATTACTACTCCGTTTGGCGAAACAGAGGGAAGGTAATCGTGTATGGCGTCTTTGCTGAGGATGGAGAGGATATTGCAATATCTAGAGGAGGAAGCTATCTGTTCATCTGAGATGTCTATTTGGTATGATGCAACTCCACCTTTTATTAATGAGGGGTATTCTCTGTATGCAAAGTTGTAAAATCCGCTCTCTTTTATCGATTTACTTAGAATTTGTCCCAAGGTGTTTATACCTTGGCCTGATTCTCCTCCAAATTTGATTATTAATCTTGATTCAGACATGGGGCGACAAGATTGAGTTTATGTCTTTCAGACTATCATTTCATATATTCAAAGTCAAAAAGAGTTATATATGCTAGAATATCTCTATGTTAATAGATGAGAAAAAGATAAAAATTAAATCTGGGGATGGTGGAGAGGGGCTAATATCGTTTGATAATCGTGGTAAAGCATATGGTGGAGATGGTGGGAAGGGAGCAAGTGTAGTTATTGTTGGTAATATAAATGTGTATGATCTTTCCAAGTTTGATTCTAACCATACATACAAAGCAGATAATGGAGATCGAGGAGATACCTATTGCAAACATGGTAAGGATGGAGCTCCATTGAGGTTAAATGTTCCTTTGGTTACCAAGGTATATGATATGGCAGGGAAAGAGGTTGTGAGTATAGAGGAGGACAAGCAGGAATTCCCTATTCTAACAGGAGGAGAAGGTGGTTTAGGGAATTTCACATTAAGGGGTGAGGGTTGGGATGGTAAGCTGTCTCGCAAAAGAGCTACTAAGGGGGAAGATTTGGATATTAGGTTGGAATTAAATCTCAAAACTGAAGCTATTCTGCTTGGTTATCCTAATGCTGGGAAGTCTAGCATCATCAATGCTCTGACTAGGGCCCGCTACAAAGTTGCTTCTTATGAATTTACTACTCTTGAGCCACAAATGGCAGTGATGGATGGGTATATTAAGTTAATGGACTTGCCAGGATTAATAGAGGGGACTTCTGAGGGGAAAGGCGTGGGTACTAGATTTCTCAAGCATACGAAATATTCTCAATTACTTATACATTGTATTAGCTTAGAAAACGAAGATCTTGTTGAAAGATACAAAAGTATGCGTGAAGAATTTAAAAGAATTTCTACTACACTCTATGATATGGAGGAGATAGTTGTCTTGACTAAGTCAGATATTTTTTCTCCTGAACAAGCAAAGGACAAGGAAGAGGAGTTTAGAAAGGCAACAGGTCAACCTACCATTCTTTTGTCTACATATTTGGAAGATTCATTAGATATGCTTAGAGAGGAGATTAAATCCAGGTTAGATTCCCAGAAGAAGTAGAGTGTGTTCCCATATCTAATACACGTTTAGCGTTCCATCTTAGATCATCATTATCCATCATCTTCTCTGAAACCCATATGAGGTATTCCCTATCTATCTGCACAACTTCTTCCAATGACTTTCCTGCATATTTACCAAATCGTATAGTTCTCATCACTTGTGGTTGCTTAGAGATGAGAATCATTTGTTCGGCAGAAAGTTTTGTGTTTTCTAAAAGGTGGTTGAAGAGATCTTTAAGGAAATACACATCACTTAGGGCATCATGTACTGTCGTATGCTTTTTATTTTCTGTTTTATATAGCCCAAGGTAGTATCTTAAAAATTGTAGTCTATAGCTTTCCAAATCAGAGTTCCCTTCTGCTAAAGCATTCCTAGCAACTTTAAGTGTACAAATACTTCTTGGAATCTCAATGCCTTGTTTTTGCATTACCTCATTATCAAAAGCTGAGTTATGAGCAATCCAAACATATTTCTCAGCTAGAAACTTAAGATATTCTACCAAATTGTCTCCTTTGTACTCTGGATCAATATTTTCCGATGGCAGCGCTGTGTTTTCAAAGTATTGCTTGTCTACAATCATCTCTGGTGTAATATGGTGAATTGACATAGCGCCAAAGGAGATCTTTTGTTTTGGTTTAATGAAGATATTCATCTGGATTTTAGGATTGTCTGTTAGAAATGCTAATTGCATAAGATCCTTAGACTGCACATCAGTTGTTTCGGTATCGTAGTAAAGAAATTGTTTTTTCATAATTAGAAATCAAAGAAATTATATCAATATTGTATCATGTATGGCATAATTATTAATATCATTTAAAATGTCACTCTAATTATTATGGAAGTTCCACAAGGCAGCAAGTTCCTATTCTTAATGATCCCTGTATTCGCTATTGCAATTGTAGCAGTACTTCTGATATTTTCTAAAGGGTCTCAGATGCCTGACTTAAATTCAGTTGATATGGGTGATTCAGATTTAAATTTAGATAATGTACAAGGAGAAGAAGTTATGGATAATATTGATTTTGATGAATTAAAGATTGAAACCATTACTGAGGGGAATGGTGTTGAGTGTGTGTCAGGAGATGATGTCTCAGTACATTACCTTGGTACGCTTAGAGATGGCTCGAAATTCGACAGTTCATATGATAGGGGTGAACCGTTCTCTTTTGTAGTTGGAATTGGTCAAGTAATCACGGGTTGGGATAAAGGAGTAGTAGGTATGAAGGTTGGAGAAAAGAGAATGTTGGAGATACCTTCTTCAATGGCTTACGGCGAGTATGGTGCAGGTAGTATCCCCGGGAATGCTGGCCTGATATTTGAAGTGGAGCTACTTGGTATTAACTAAAGCAGTCCAAAGAACATAATAATTCCTAATGCTATCATTAGTATGCCTGATATTAGGTGCATACGTCTTACATTTGTGTTTCTCCAATCAGTTACATCTTTGATATCCTTTGTGCCCCAAAATATTAAAAATGTAATTAGAATCATAGGTAGTACAAATATTATATTGTAAGTTAGTAGGTATGGAACTGATTTAAGGAAGTCTAAGGTTGAAAGCATGCCTCCAAGTATCACATATGGACCAATAGTGCATGGAAGTAGGAAGAGTGTTACAAAGAGTCCCATACTGAATGCCCCAAATGGAGAGGTTATCTTACTTACAAATTTCTGCATTTTGGGTCTTAAAGATATCGGCATTTCTGTCCCGGCAGTTCCTGGTTTGTATTTAAAGTAGTCTTTTAACTCAAGTGTCCCTAGTATTAACGCTATTATTGCCAAGCCTTTGTAGAGAAACTCTTTAAAGACGGATAGGGATTGTAAGAACTGGAAAGCTTTGATAATGAGAAAGCCGTAGAACATGTACATTACAATTACTGCAAGTACAAATGCTAGTCCAGAAAGTAGAATCTGTTTCCTATCTTTGGGATTATACGTTGTGATAGCGAGAAGCATCAGAAGAAGTACTGAGATTGCACATGGATTAATGGAGTCTGCCAGAGCTAACCCTAATATTTTTGCAAGAGATATTGGCTCTTCACAAACTACAACCTTTTCCTCGTCACAAAATTCTGAGTCATCAGTTACCTCTGCTTTGGCTTGGATTATTTCTCCATTCCATTGGAGTACCCAACCGTTAAATTTGAGTGCGTGATGATATGTACTACTACCTCCGGGATATTTTACAACTTGTGGTGTTACTAGTTCGCCTTCCCAAATCTCTTTTGTCCAATTTGCCAAATCGTCGGTTAAAAATGATACTATTTGATCATTCTGATCTTGTGTCAAAGTAGTTATACTCTCTCTCATCGCCACCCTGTCCTTCCTGTATATCTTTGGGTATCCTTTGAGATTGTTAATGTTAAGTTGTTTCAATCCCACCACTCCATCGGATAGATGAATTGTGTTGATATTAGTATTGGTAGAAAGATTTAACTTAAGATTGTTTTTAATTTCAGAACCTCCTACGAGTTTGGTGTCTTTATCAAAAAAGAGTACTGGAATACCTCTCCCAATATTATACTCATCATTGTAATCTTCAATTAAAGCAGCATTCCTTATCTCCTCATAGACTTCATACTCAACAAGCATAAAGTTCTCATCCTCATCAAGTATTTCCTTAATGTATGGAGAGGCAGATGAACAGTGAGGACACCCTATTCCAGTAAAGTATGTCGCTATATGGAGTTGAGATTTGCTCTCTTGTGCATGGATATTAGAAGTTAGAGGAAGAAGAATGGATAAGAAGAGTGTTAGTATTATCGTTTTTTTGAATATGTTTTTCATATTTTGAAATATATACTATCATATATCTCATGAATCTTGAACTTTCTGAAAAACAAACCGATATATTAAATACCCTTCTTGAATGGAAGAAGGAGCCTAATACGCAATATATCACTCTTGGTGGTTATGCAGGTACTGGTAAAACTACTCTCATGGGATATCTTTCTAATATATTGAGGAAGAAAGAGAAAAAACTTAAGATTGCTTTCTGTAGTTATACTGGGAAAGCCGCTAGAGTTCTTCAGAGAAAACTTAAAGATACTAAATCTCTCTATACGAATGATTACATTGGTACCATTCATCGTCTCATATATCGGCCAATATTGGATGACGATGGAGAAATTGTTGGTTGGGAGAGATTATCCTCGGAGGATTTTCCTTACGATATGATTATTGTCGATGAGGCAAGTATGATTACACAACGGATATGGGACGATCTTCTTTCATTCGGTAAGCCGATACTTGCAGTTGGAGATCATGGTCAGCTACCACCAATTGAGGGTAGGTTTAATTTGATGGAACAACCTCAGCTTCGATTAGAGGAGATCTATAGGCAGGAGGCCAACAACCCCATTATCATAGTTTCTCAGATTGCTAGGAAGTATGGTGTAATCCCCATTCAAGAGTTCTCAAGTAGTGTAAAGAAGCTGGATAAGAGGGAGATTGATACTGGAGAATTTGTACAAGATTTGTTTGAGAGATATGATAGTGACTCTATGGTCTTAGTTGGTTATAATAATTCAAGAGTGAAACTTAATAAAGGTATTAGACAATTACTTGGTTTTGAGTCTCCAGAACCTAGTTTAGGAGATAGAGTAATTTGTCTTAAGAACAATCATCAGGAAGAGATTTTTAATGGGATGACAGGTACATTGCTAGATATTTCTGATGATGGAAAGCAATATTATGATGTAGAGATTGATCTAGACGAAGAGAAATATTCTTTTTTAGGAAAGATCTCTAAGAAACAGTTTAATATAGATAAGACTTTGTTTGAGGTCCCAGAGGGTGTAAATCTTTTTGATTTTGGTTATGCTTTGACTGTACATAAGGCCCAAGGTAGTCAAGCAAAAAGGGTTGTAGTATTTGAAGAGAGATTTCGCCATATGGATGATGATATGTGGAGAAGGTGGCTGTATACTGCAGTTACAAGAGCTAGTGAGGAGTTGTATATAGTAGGAGATTAAATAGTGATATAATACATAGTTAATATTATTCATATATATATTCATGGTAAATAATGACCTACATACTAGTTTCCCAGATTTTTTGAACCAAGAACAAAAGAAGCAAGAACAACAAGAACAAGAAAAGATGAAAGAAGTTTTAAGGTCTTCTCTATTACAAATAGGCCTTTCTCTTTCTTGCTCTTCAGAAGAAATCTTTAAAACCACACTGAGTGCACTCGATATCACAATACAGCAGCAAGTTGGGGAATCAACCAAATCTCCCACACTGGGAGGTGTGTTCATATTTGAGAAGTACAACACTTCTCATTCTGACATCTCCATTAAAGAGACTTCGTTTCTCCCTGATGCTAATCTAGACGACGTTGATCCTGTGATAACTTGGACAATACAAAAGAAAAATGATAATCAAGAATGCTAAACAAGAAAGAATACTAAGAGAAGCAGGGGGGGTATCTTCTGATATTTTACGCACTCTGGGAGAAAATATTGATATTGGAATCACACCACTCGATTTGGAGAAATTAGCACAAGATATGTGTAGGGAATACAAAGTCAAACCCTCCTTTATGACAGTACCCGGATATGACTATGCTACATGTATATCAGTTAACGATTGTATACTACACGGTATTCCAAATGAGACCCCTTTTAAAGAAGGAGATTTAGTTAAAATTGATACGGGTATTGTTTACAAAGGCTTTTGTACAGATCACTGCTGGACATGGGGTGTAGGTAAGATATCTGATGAAGATAAAAATTTGATGAAAGTTGGTAGAGAAGCTACAGAAAATGGTTGTGAACAAGCCATTGCTGGCAACAAGGTAGGTGATATCTCCCATGCTCTACGCTCTACTGCTATTAAATATGGATATACCACTCTAGAAGAATGTGCTGCTCATGGTATTGGCAAAACACTCCATGAAGAACCTGAGATCCTTTCTTTTGGTGAACCTAATACGGGAGAACTTCTGAAAGATGGTATGGTAATATGTGTAGAATGTCAGGTAGTTACTAATCTTGGTACCTACGTCTCTACAAATGGATGGGATATTCTCTCTTCTGATGGATCTAACGGTAGCATGTATGAGTATATGGGGATAGTGAGGAAAGATGGTTTTGTTAAACTTACAGACAGTTTTTAATATATTAAGAATAAAAATATGTATGATGTCGCGATAATAGGAAGTGGACCAGCTGGATATAGTGCTGGAATATATTCAAGTAGATACCAACTCAAAACCATAATATTTGGGAAAATGATGGGTGGAACTATGTCTGAAGCTCACAAGGTATGCAATTACCCAGGGATAAAAGATATTACAGGTATAGATTTAAGTACTCAGATGTCTGAACATGCACAAACAAATGGATGTGAGATAAGGTTTGAGAGTATTGCTAATGTGGAAAAGCATGGTGACACTTTTTTACTAACTAATAATCGTGGGAATAGCTATAAAGCTAAAACCGTATTACTTACTACTGGAACTGAGAGATCCAAACTCACAATTCCTAATGAAGACAAATATTTAGGAAAAGGGCTCTCCTACTGTGCCACATGCGATGGAAACTTTTACAAAGACAAGATTGTTTGTGTAATTGGAGGAAGTAGTGCCGCTACAATGGCTGCTATGATGCTTAGCGATATAGCTAAGGAAGTTTACATTATATACAGAGGTACAGAGCTTAAGGGAGATCCTGTATGGAAAAAACAGGCAGAGAACAAGGAGAACATTCATGTAATATTGGAAACTGTAGTTGTAGGATTAGAAGGAGATGAGAAACTATCATCCATTAAGCTAAGTAGGGAGTACAAAGGTAGTAATATATTAAATACCGATGGACTATTTATCGAAATAGGGAGTGAACCAAACGATGATCTTCCACTAAAGATGGGAATAGAAACAGATGATAAAGGATATCTAATAGTAAACCAAGCGCAGAGGACTAATATAGATGGGATATGGGCAGCAGGGGACTGTACAACCAATTCTAACGGGTTTAGACAGGTAGTAACTGCAACTTCAGAGGGAGCAATAGCTAGTAATGATATTTATCAGTATTTAAAAAGTAGAAGTTAAGTTTTTTTTGAATTAACAAAATCTACCCATTCCTGAAGATAATTAGAACTAGACCACATTTTTGGATCTCCAACATTAAATTCTACTCTACCACCATTTCTTTCAACTACTTCAAACTCTGGAACAACCTTTGATCCATCCCTATCTCCACCCTTAGTAAACACATCGGGTTTTATTATTTTAATAGCTTCAACACAGTTAGTTGCTGTTGGGTGTTCATGAATCACAACATAGTCCACACCTTTTATTGTATCAAGAACTTTTGCTCTATCTATAGCAGGCATGAAAGGCTTCCCATTTTTTGTAATAGCTCTTGTATCTCCATCTAGAACAACAACAAGTATATCTCCAAATTTCTTTGATTCTACAATTATTGAAGCATGACCAGGATGTAGAGGATCAAAAAAGCCACTAGTAGCTACAATTGTTTTCCCTTGCAGTTTCTCTGCCTTAAGTTTGGGAAAGTCTTTGAGAGGAATTACCATTATTTTTATATTTACAACTTATTCATTATTTAAGCAAAGAAACTCATCAATTGCAATACTTATACCCTATATTCTTTATCTACAATCATATACAAGCCTGTAGTTCAATCTTATATTTTCAAAAGATTGATGTAAAAGCACTTCGTGTTACGAGAACTACAAGACACTTGCGTTATACAACCTGTTGTATATAATGAGAACACAATACACAACCCATTGTATATATTATGAAATGTCCATATTGCGGATGTGCTACTTCTAAGGTAGTAGACAAAAGAGACAACAACGAAGAAGGCACTACTAGAAGAAGACGACAGTGTCTAAGATGTGGTAGAAGATATACAACATACGAAAGGATTGAAAAGGTTGATATAAGTATTGAGAAACGAGACGGCTCTTTAGAAAATTTCGATATAGAGAAGCTCAAGAAGGGGATTCTTAAGGCAGTTGATAGCGAAAGAATACCAACTTCTGACATCGATGGGTTTTGTGAAGATGTAGAACGTCAAGTAACAGTGAGCCCTAAACCACTTACATCTACACAAATTGGCAACCTGATATTAACTTGGTTAAAGACAAAAGACCCCCTAGCCTATATGCGATTTGCTTCTGTATACCGGAATTTCGAATCAATAAGTGATTTTAAGAAAGAATTAGAAAATATTAATTAAAATTATATAACTGCCTACATGCCTAACTCAAAATCTAGTACAACACCTAAAAGTGTAATCGTAAAATTCAAAGTTAAAAAGAGAGATGGACGTATTGTTGATTTCAATAGGGAGCGAATAGAGTCTGGGATATTTAAAGCTGCAGAGAGTGTAGGCGGGGACGACAGGGAAAGAGCCAGGGTTATCACTAGCGAGATAGTTGAGAGACTTTCTAAAAAGCCCAGTGATAAAGATATTGTTACCACCATTGATATTGCGGAGACAGTACAGGAAGTTTTGCTCGATATGGGGCATGGCAAGACCTCCGTATCCTTTGGCCTGTTCTTAGATCTCCGAAATCAGATTAAGAATATTAATTCTCTTGTAGATGCAAACACCCTAATCCATAACTATATCAATATGGAGGATTGGAGGATTAAGGAGAACAGTAATATGGCATATTCCTGGCAAGGCTTAAACTTCCATATATCTTCTACTGTACAAGCTAATTACTGGTTACACAGCATATATCCCAAGGAGATAGGTACTGCTCATATCAACGCAGATATCCACATTCATGATTTAGGCATGCTTGCTACATATTGTTGTGGTTGGAGTCTAGAAGATTTACTCATCAAAGGATTTACTGGTGTACCCGGTAAGATTGCAAGTTCTCCTGCAAAGCACTTAAGAACTGCTTTAGGACAAGTAGTGAATTATCTCTACACTCTCCAACACGAGGCCGCTGGGGCACAGGCATTTTCTAGTTTCGATACTTATTTAGCCCCCTTTATTAGATATGACAACCTATCATATGACGAGGTAAGACAAGCCATGCAAGAGTTCCTATTCAACATGAACATTCCTACTAGAGTTGGATGTCAAACACCTTTTACCAATATCACCATGGATCTTAGACCACACGGCATGCTTGCCAATCAGGCTGTAATAGTGGGTGGCAAACCACAGAAGGAAACATATGGAGAGTTCCAAGAAGAAATGGATATGCTTAACCAAGCTTTTTGTGAAGTAATGCTTGAAGGTGACTCCCAGGGGAGACTTTTCTCCTATCCAATCCCTACATACAACCTTACAAAAGATTTTGAGTGGGAGAATCCTAAATATGACAAACTGTGGGAGATGACTGCTAAATATGGTATTCCTTACTTTAGTAATTTCATTAATTCTGATATGAGTCCAGATGATGCAAGATCTATGTGCTGTCGGTTACGCTTGGACAACAGAGTACTAAGAAAGAGAGGTGGTGGTATGTTTGGAGCAAATCCTCTAACCGGCAGTATTGGTGTTGTCACTATCAATATGGCAAGGATAGGGTATCTTGCTAAGGGTAAAAGTGAATATTTTAAGATGCTGGATCACTGGATGGACATTGCCAAGGAAAGCTTAATGATTAAGAGAAAGTTCGTCGAAAAATATATGACAAAGGGACTGTATCCTTACTCTAAATTTTATCTTACTGATGTTGCTAAACGATTTAAAGGCGAGTATTTCAAGAACCATTTTGGCACAATCGGCCTACTTGGACTAAACGAATCTATTGTTAACTTCATGGGCGAAGATGGTGACGACATTACTACCAAGAAGGGACATAGCTTTGGTCTTAGCGTTATGGATCACATGAGAGAACGACTCATGGATTACCAAAACGAAACCAATCAACTTTTTAATCTTGAAGCTACACCGGGTGAAAGTACTACTTACAGGTTTGCAAAAGCTGACAAGAGAAAGCATGGAGATATAATTACAGCTGCAGATATTGGGGTAATGAAGGCTACAGAGCCCTACTACACCAACTCTTCTCAACTTCCAGTCGGACATACCGATGATGTATGGGAAGCTCTCGACTTGCAAGATGATTTCCAAGTCAAATATACAGGGGGGACTGTTCTTCACATATTCCTAGGCGAAAAGATGCCTAGTATTGAAAGTACAAGGGATTTTGTAAAAAAAGTGGCTGAAAATTACACATTGCCATATTTCTCTATAACTCCCACCTTCAGTGTATGTCCTAAGCATGGATATATTGCAGGTGAGCATGAGTTCTGTCCAAAGTGTGATACTGCACTTGGATTTAAAGAGGGAATGGATTACATTGTTACTGAATATTAGCTATTTAAATTATTACTGTCCAAAAGTATGAGAAAAGTACAGAGGCAAAGGTGTGAGGTCTACTCAAGAGTCGTTGGATATATCAGGCCTATCAGACAGTGGAACAACGGCAAAGTTGCTGAATTCCATGATAGGAAAACCTTTAGTTAAAAATGTTGATAGCTGGTTTTGAAAAGAATACATTACTGGATTACCCTGGTAAGATTGCGTCTATTATATTTACATATGGATGCAATCTTAGATGTGGGTACTGTCATAATCCAGAATTAGTAGTAGAGCCTTGCAAGAAGGCTCTCATTACCCCCGAGGCAACAGTCCTTAGTTATCTCAAAAAACGTATAGGCTTAATCGATGCTCTAGTGATAACTGGTGGAGAACCTACACTACAACCCGACTTAATCCCCTTCATTAGAAAAGTTAAAAGTTTAGGTCTTTTGGTCAAATTAGACACCAATGGATTGTTGGATGATATTGTTAAAGAGATAGTAGGGTTAGATATAGTCGACTATTGGGCAATGGATATTAAATATCCTCAAGAATATTTCAAAGAGTATGGTATAGATACTAAAGCGATTAAGTCTACTATTGATATGATAATGGGTAGTGGAAAGGATTATGAATTTAGAACTACATATGTCAAAGGTCTGCATGTCATAGAGGACGCTAAGGGTATTGGAGAAATGATTAAGGGGTGTAAGAACTACTACATACAGAACTTCAGAAAGGGTAAGACTATCGACCCTTCATTGAACAGAAGCAATTCCTTTGCAGAGGAAGAGTTAGAAGCTATTAAGCAGATAATTTCTCCTTATGTAGATCGTGTAGTTATAAGGTAGTCTTCATAGGATTATTTAACACCTTTACTACCTTCCCATTAATCAAAAAATCACTACTAGCATCTAAGTACATTGGTTGATGTTTAGGGTTATCAGAATTAGGATAAAGTACTACCATATCCTTTGTAGTGAGACTTATATTCTTAACAGTAGCACTACTATCAATAACAGCTACTACTACATCCCCTTCTACAATATCTGCCTCTTTATCGACTATTAGGTACCTACCTTCCTCAATCTTTAACCCATCCACCTCCCTTTGATTCATTGAATCACCCTCTACAATCAAACCAAACAAATCTCTAGGAGATTTTCTTCGTATTAAACTTCTATCAACTCTCAACATACCCAAAGATTCTTCTTGAGCAGATACTAAAGGTGTACCAGCATTAGCATATCCGAATATAGGTATACCTATTAAATACTCATACTGTAGATTTCTATCATCTCTCTCTTCAACAATCTGTATCCCTCTAGGTTCGCTAGTACGAATAATAAATCCTTTGTTTTCTAAAGCTACCAGATGGTTAACCACCCCTCTTTTAGAGTTAAATCCTAACATACTTTGAAGTTCACCAAGAGATGGAGCATATCCATTTTCTAGATAACAATCCCTTACTAATGCAAGAACTCTTTCTTGCTTCTTTGTTAATTTGTTTGACACATTGGTATACTATCAATTTAGTATTTAAGTATACCACACCGTATGTATACCGCAACAGCTTGTAGTATACTATTGTATATGTGGGTGAAGATGTTATATACTTTGAGATATAAATTATTACTCAAGTGTTATGGCAGAAGAAACAACTGCAAAGAGTGCGGAAAAGGTTTACACCTTAGAAGATATTAAATTTAACGAAGTGAATAAGACAATGGCAATACTAGCATGTCTACCTATTGTTGGCCTTATTCTCCTTCTCACGGAAAAAGATGATAAGTTTGTAAGATATATGAGTGCTCAATTCGTGATTGCAGCATTAGTCTCAATAGCTTTGTCAGTCCTTGTTGTTATTCCTGTCTTAGGAGTCCTCGTTGGTATCGCTTCTTTCTTCTATGGAATCGTTATCTTCGTAATGATGATTATGGCAATGGTCAAAGTTTCAAATGGTGAGAGATATGACCTACCTGTAATTTCAGAATATGCTCTTAAACTTATGGCTAAGATCTAACATTTTTGTCATAAAAACAACTTAAAAAAGGGGGGAGTTCCTCCCTTTTTTGTTTTCATAATCTGTGGTAAAATATTGCTAAGCATGACATCGGGGAATAGTTCAGATGGCTAGAACGCTGCTTTTGGGAAGCAGAGGTCGCAGGTTCGAGTCCTGTTTCCCCGACCAGACTATGTAGCATTTTGGAATTATAGTTGGTCTTCTTGATCTTGAATATCCAAAATCAAAGGTGCAAATTCAATGACTCTTTTGCTAGATGGTCTATATAGAATTGCTTTAAGCGATTTAGTGTAAATCAACACCTTATCGCCAACCTCGGCTTTCTTGAAGAATTGTTGATCACTGAGCTCCTCCTTATCCGTAATGGTAGCTAGCGTGGGTGTCTCGTCCTCTGGTAGGTCCATAAAACGATTGATACTAGTAGTTATAGATTCCAATTCTTTCTCAGTAATGATGTCTGGATTATTTCTAATTTGTTGATATTGGTGATAATAATAGGAAGTAAATGATATCAATCCAATAACAATTATTAATACACCAAATAATAATATCTTTCGTGTAGCAAATTGCTTACCTTTTATATGCATTATGTTTTTCATAGTATTAATGTTTAATCAACTAATATTAAAAATCTGATATCAAAGTCCAAGAGTTTGACGATTTACAAATACAGAGCGCCCCATCACCTGAAGCTGTATCTATACAATCATCTGAATCAGTATCATGGAACAGTTGTCCTATACTGCAAGTAGCAGGTAAATTTGTACTATTAGGTATCTCCAACGACCCTTCACTAAAGTCTACGTTACCACTTGTAATAATCCCACCATTCTGTTTTACACCTCCAAATCCGTTTTTTATAGTATAGTAAAGATCTCCATCAGTAACGACACCTGAACCTCCAGTATCTGGAAATACATTTGTGTCCATTTTCCATACATCATCGGTTATCGATAAAACGGCAGTTCCACCATCTTGCTCTGCAATACCTATATGTTTATCCGAGTCATTTACATTTGTGAAATGGTAATCATTATTGTTTTGTATAATTTCAGTACTATTTCCTGTTGCTACGTGATAAATAAATGATGAGAAGAAATCAAAATTGGTATGTGTTGTTCCTGAGACATTGATATCTATCTGATTGAGAGACACCTGAAAATTATGTGCATTTTCGAGTCCATAAAATACAACAACATCGTTTGCATGATTTGTTCCTGAAAAATCTGTAGAAAAATAACCATTTTTAACTTCAATAAGAGTGCTACTGTTAGTATTTGTACTTGTACTCAAAGTGATGTCGTCTCCTAAATCATCTGTGCTTAGTGCATGAACATTTGAGAAAGATTTTAAACTTACTTCATCTGAACCGTGTACATAATAAATAGTAGACTGATCATATCCCGCATCGTGTGTTCCTATAAAAATAGCGCTTGAATCACTTATTGTAATATTACCTTCTTGGACATCAAATAGTGCTTTATTGTCTTCTCCACTAGCAAACCACATACCTACGACCGTTGTTTTATCGATATAATATTTCCCATCACCATCAAACACTATCGGAATCGTTCCTGAGTCTTTAACTTTGATATTTTGTAACTTGGCGAAATTGTCTGAATTAAAGGTAACTTGTCCATTAATTACCGATCCAGTACTTCTACCAGAAATATATACATAATCCGGTATAGTAATATCTTCTGTCCATTCACCTTGTCCTAATACAACTACATACCTATTGGTCGATGTAGCATCTGTGATAGAGGCAAGAGCATCAGCCAAAACAGTATAATCTCCCCCATCTTTAGCTACAACAATTCTATTAGGTTCAGAAACTTCAACAGTTGCGCTTTCTCCAATATCTTGTAGTGCAAACTTGGTAGATAGGTAGTTCCTTAGATTCTGTCTTTGAATAGCTGTCGGTACATCAGAATACATTATTAACTCTGCGATTTTACCATCAAAGTCTCCTCCCTCTTGAAGGTCGAATATTTGAAGATTGGAAGTACAGTCGATATCTATTGTTGTTGCAACCGTTCCAGCCGTAGATTGTTTAACCCCATCGATATAGATCATGACTCCTTCACCCGGATTCCAAACCATTTCCATTACTTGCCATTGATTAGTTGAGATTCCCTGAGTTGCTCTCGAGTACGGATTACCATCTTTTTCTTCATATATGATTGAGTTTCTTTGCCCAAATCTCCATGCCCTTTGACCGTTTTGACTTTTACCGATTATATAGTCTGTACCTGTATTGGTTGTGTAGACTAAAGCTATTCCATAAATTCCTCGTCCAGAAGTATTATTAAATATATTAAATCCACTTCCTGCACTCATATATTTAGCAGCATCATTTTCAACAGTTGCTCTACCATTTAGATCACTTGAGTTAAACACCGGCTGACTGCCTCCTGTGGCTTGAGAGAAGGTCCTCGAGTTCGAATCTTGTGACACCCATTGAGAGACAGCTCCTCCACTCTCAGTTATTCCTAGCTCCGCATCCAACCAGATTTCTAGATTGCTGAGATCATCTGGTTCTTGGCTAATATATGCATATTCTGATGTAAGGATTACGATATTTGAACCTATTTTAGTAAATTCCATAAAACCACCATTTGCTATTACCCAAGTAGAAGTATCACCTTCGATAGAGTTGCCATTTGGATCAAGATATAGTCTTCCCGTTCCTGTATTAACTATGTATCTAGAAGCTCCATCAGGAAAATTCACCATATTAGCAGGCGTTGGGAAGGTAATAGTCAAATCACTGGAGCTTGTATCTGCGTGGAGTTGATTAAATAACCATTCTTCAGTTGCTCCATAATCAGAAGTTGTGTCTACAGCAGCTAAGTTTAAAGCTTTATTAATATTTACACTACCTATTATAAATTGTCCGGATACACCTATCCATCTAGTATTTCCTCCATCTCCTGTGGATAGTGCAAACTGATTGTCATCGGTGTAAGAACTACCACTTGCTTCGTATTTATAAAAAGTCTCTGTTTCTACCACATAGACTATATCGTTATCAAATGCACTTGCTACTTCAGCCAAAGCCACAGTGGTAAAGATAAGGATTCCTCCACCACTTATATCTGCCCATTCTGGATTACTGCCCACTCCAGTTGTTTTAAGGTATTGTCCAGAAGTTCCTGGAATAAGTCTGGTCCAGTTATTACCATCATAATACATTAAATCCCCATGTGTATCTGATCCAAGAGCAATCTTTGACCCAGTTACTGAATTATTCTCTATCTCTGAGGTACTCACGCTTTGTCCCAAGAGAGACACTTCTCCTGTTTGATTGGGAAATGATATTGTCCTGTCTCCAGTAGGGTCAACGATTTCAAAAATCGTTTCATTATTATCAATAGTATCACCTTCAAAAGTTAAGGGTTTTCTATTTGAGATAGTAGTGTTACTTAAATCTAAAGTCCCTTGAAATGTATAATTACCATTAGCTATATCGCCTGTATTTAATAAGTAGTTATCTTTAACTGCAATTGTGTCATAGTTAATGCTAATACCAGTACCGGCAGAATAATCTGTTGTGTTGGAGCCCGAGCTGGTCCCTGCTGATCCCTCTTGCCCATCCTCACCCGGTTCTCCTTTATCTCCTTTTTCACCCTCGTCCCCTTTCTCTCCCTTGAGCAAACTTATCTGTAAAGCAGTTACTCCGGTATCAGTCTTGATACTCTCTAAATAAATCTCTTGGTCTAGATAGCCATCCTCAGCAGACAAATTACTTAAACGATAGTTAATACAAGTGGAGTCTTTGTGCCAAAAAAAAGTGCAGTACAAATTTTTTAAAAAACTTTGTTTTTGAGATTGTGTTTGGTTATCCTGAGTTTGATCAACCGCATAAATTGGGCTAGTAAGTAGTAAAGAGGTGATTAATAAAAACATGAAGACAAGTTTGTTTTTATACATAATCCCAATTTTTCTAACTTTATATACTCTATTAAAGATAACAAAAACAAATTATAAAAACAAGCAGAATTTTACAAAAAACATTATAAGATAAAAGCTTTGAAGTGTATAACTTGACTCTTTGTCGAAAATACTATTATATATGGTAATGACAATAATATACTGTCTTCATAATAGAATAATTTTAATTCTGGCCGTTTTATCATTTACCTTTCTCTATGGGGTTTGTAAACCAATACCCGCAAAAGCTGCTAGTACCTCGATAGTTATCAATGAGATTATGGGAAATCCTTCTGGTGCCGAACCACTTAATGAATGGATTGAATTATACAACCCATCAAGCAACGAAATAAATATGACTAACTGGGTATTAACAGATCTTGACACCTCCACCACTGGAAGAGGAACCTCTTTCTATCATGATGGGGTCTATATATTACCACCTCTTATCGTTCCGCCAGGTGGCTATGTTCTTGTTTCCGTTGGGTCACACACAAACGGTGAAGGACATTTCAATAATGATTATCATTTTGATTTTGCTTCTGGTGATTACATTGCTACCTTGTACTGGGGGCGAACATCGGGTGGATTAAGCAATGGTGGTGAACAAATTGTTCTACTGGAACCAATTGATGGTATTCTCCCAATTTACGATGATACAAATAACTACATAAGAGGAACTGTCGTTGATTTTGTTACTTACGGAGGTATGGGTTCTAGTGGTAATAACAATATTGCCATTGATGCAGACGGAAACGGTACAATTGACCCAAGTGAATATCCCGGTGGTACAGACTTTACTAATATAGCGTCTGAAAGAGCACACGAACCGGGGACAAATGCCAATGATTCTTCGATAGCATTAGACCCTAATGGTATTGACCAGGATTCAAGTTCAAGTTGGTTAGACATCACTGCCGGATCTGCTACACCTGGAGCGTCTAATGACGGAAGTGTTGGACCAAGTTCAAATACGTTATATGAGCAACAATCGGGATTAATTATTAACGAGATTGTATATAATCAGGCGGGTGGAGATGCTTGGTTAAATGAAGATGATGAACAAATCGAGCTTTACAATCCCACTACTGAGCCAATCTATATTGGAAATTGGGCAATTACTGACCTTAAAACAGCTACGAGTGGTGGTAATCATGATACATATGATTACAACTATCACGACCATGTATTCATTTTCCCAGGATTACTTGTCCCACCTCAAGGGTTTGTAATATTAAATGTAGGCCTGGAAAGACCACAAAGTGACTGGAGTTTTGAGGGTGATAATGTAGTAACCATTTACTGGGGACGTGATAGGTGTATCCTTAATGATGATGGTGATGAGGTTGTCCTGCTAAGTCCAATTGATTACACAACACCTGTCTACAATGATACTACAGATGTTTTAAGAGGAAATATTCTCGATACAGTTATTTACAACTCAATAGCCTCCAATGATGGTAACGATATAATAATAGACTCTAATGGAGATAACGATGGAGATGACCCTGGAGAACATCCAGCTGGGGGAGCACTCAACAATCATTCCACAGCTGTTCTTACAGGGACTCTTACTACTGGTGATGAAGAATCTATAGCTCTGCATAATAGTGGAAGGGATAGAGACAATGATTCCATTTGGACAATAGAAACACTTACTACCTACTCCTCTACGACAGAGCAATCTGCTAGTAGACCAAACAGTGGGGATAATGTCATCTTTTTTGGAGACGGTATTACCATTGGAGCCAGAAATGATCAACCAATCTCGGCTGTCACTATTACAAATGTTGCCGTTGACCAAACTGGATCTCCTAATACACACGAAGTTGGAGATAGAATTCAATACACAATTGTAATGGATAATTCTGGTGACAAAGAAGACAGTATAGATTTTGATATTGATATCCCTTCACGAACTACCTTTGTCTCATCTTCCACAAGCTCTGGGACATTAACTATGAATGGAGACTCTCTACATTGGACAGGATCAATCTCACGAACAAGCTCCATTACCATCTACCTCTATGTTAATATTGCCTCAGACCCTTCACAAAGTGGTGTAGTAACCAGTCAAGGTACGGCAAGTTTTGATGGACAAGGTAATGGTACTTACAATACAACCTCCCTCTCAGACAATCCTGACACTCCTGAAGATGATGATGCTACTGTACTTGGTGTAACTGAAGACCCACCACCAGAGACACTTAGTGATACGGGAATTAATCATACTGGGTATATAAATGCTGCTAAGATATTAATACTACTTTCCCTGTTCGGATTTGCTACATCAGTTATACTACCACTTAGGAAAAGCCTCAACAACAATACGTCCATCATCTGATCCTCCTAGAGTACATGTGTACATAGTTAGTCTGCTATCATCTGTTTGATCCTCTATTTCCGTTTGTTCGGGCTCTACAGTATAGATACGTTGGATTACATATATATACTCTACTTGATTCCAAATAATCTTAATCTTATCATTCACTTCAAGCAAATCTATATTATAAAAAGGAGATCTTCTTCGTACACTATCAAATGTCAATCCAAATTCTTGTCGATGTGCGGTTAGAAGAAAATTTCCGACTTTCTCTGGATTCCCCATCTCTGCAAACTTATGATAAACCCCTTTAGACAGCGCTTCCTCACCGCCTTCGAAGATTTCTTCAAATATCTTCATCTTAGGAATAATTATCCAATTCTTTTCGGTATATTCTTCTTTCATACAACCTATCTCAACCACTTCACTGACTTTGGCAACATAAGTTGCATTTTGAGGGGAGGAGACTCTACCAGTCGCAGAATTAATCAGAACAATTGCATACACTCCTAACAACAGTCCTACTATTGAGATAAATACAAAGTATAAACGCACTTTACTCCAAGACGAAAGGAAGTGATGTAATATATTCATAATATTAATTGTTAATATCCCCCCTTACTTTCCTAATAGAAATATTACTGGGACCTTCTTTAAGACAGGTCTCTGCTGTTTCCAAACACTAATTGGCTGTGTAATAATTTTTTCATTCTCTCCGTTAACTTCAATTCCCAAACAAAGAATTGTGTCCTCTGGTAGCTCGAGCAGAGCTTTAAACATCCCCTCATTTCTATATGGAGCTTCTATAAAGATCTGAGTCCCTTCACCCTTATATATCCGATGTAGTAATTTATTTAAATCTCTTTTCCTCTTGTTTGATTTTCTCGCTAAGTAGCCATTGAATGTAAACTTCTCTGCGTATAAGCCACTTGCCATCAGTGTAAGAAATATGGAAGATGGGCCAATCATAGGGATTATCTCTATCCCAAGCTTCTGACAAAGCATCACTATCTCTTCTCCAGGATCCGCTATACACGGAGTCCCTGCATCAGTCATTAATCCTATATTAATACCTACCATTAACGGTTGAATTAGGTCCTGTATTTCCTCCTCTTTGGAGTGCTCATCATATATCCCCATCTCTATCTCTTGTATTGGGATACTGAGTTTAATACTAGAAAGATATGCTCTAGCCACCTTTGGTGTTTCTACAATGAAGTGTTTGAGATTACCCACAATCTTTATATCCATTGGCAATATTGCAGCATTGAAATCCTCTCCTGATATTGGTGTTGGTATTAAGTAGAGTTTTCCTTTGCTCATTAATATGTCCTATCAAATTTACTATCTATCTCCTCTATACTCATTCTCCATACAATTGGTCTTCCATGAGGACAAGAATATGGATTGTCACAATCTAGTAGATTGTAATACACATCCTTCATTAATGGAATATCTAACCTTTGCCCAGCCCTAATACTTGTATGACAAGCCATAGTAGCTACCATATCCATCTTAAGCCTATCTAAATTCTTCTTACTGTCTTCAATATCCATATCAAAGATATCGTTAAACAGTTTCTCAATATCTGCATGTACAAACTCTACAGGAATGGATTTAATTGACAGTCTTCCCTTTTTAATCTCAATATCAAAACCTAGATTGTTTACCATTTTCTTGTATTCCTTTAGAAATTCGATATCAGAGTGTGTAATACCCATCTCTGTTGGAACCAAGAGATTCTGAATATCAGTATTTTTAATCTCTACACTCTTTGAGAGTTTCTCAAAGGTAACTCTCTCTGCTGCTGCATGCTGATCAACAATCCATATTTCATTCTCAAACTCCACAATGACATATTTCTTAAAGATTTGATAAAAAGAAACAACTTCTTTTGCTTTATACTCCCCAACTTCCTTCTCTGGTTTTAAGAATGATGTCTGGATACCGATATCAGATGCACCCAAAGGTTTGGATTCCTTTAATATTGCTTCACTAAACTTCAAGCTATCACTTACTGATCCTCTCTTAGAGAAAGTAATATTCTTTGAAGATGCATAGTCTTTTGATTTTCTAGTAAAATCTGGAATATATTGAGCTTTTGAATCACCCACATTCTTTTTCCCCACATCTTTGTAACTAACCAATTTCTCAAGAGCTTTGGACACTGCCTGCTCAACCGCAGAGAAAACTCTGTAGGGGTTAAGAAATTTCACCTCTTCTTTTCTTGGATGGATATTCACATCTACCAATTCAGGATTGATATTGATTGTAATTATGAAAGGGATCTTTTCTCCATGAGGGATATATCGCTCATAGCCCTGTATTACAGCTCTGGCAATCCCATTGTCCCATACGCTTCTTCCATTCACAAAGATATGTTGAAACTTAGTTCTCTTCTTATGATCTGATGGATGTGCAGTTAAGCCAGAAACCTTAATACCATTACCTTCAAAAAACACCTTTTCCATCCTATCCACAAAATCTTGTTTAAGTACTTCTTTTACTCTATCTTTATCCAATATTCCAGAATTTACTTCTTTAGATAGGAGATTAATGACCTGTTTGTCATTCTTGAAAAGTTCGAAGTGAATATTGGGATATATTAAGAAGTAGGGAGTTAATATATCTACAATGTGTCTGTATTCCGTCTGTACAGTTTTAAGATATTTTTTTCTAACTGGAATATTCTCAAAGATATCTTCAACTTTTACAACAGTACCACTTTCTCTGGGAGTACTTGAAACTTTAGATTCACTGTCAGATGTAAATGATATCTTGTTCCCTACTTTCTCCCCATCATATTTTGATGTCACAGAGACCTTAGAAACTGCCACAATGGTAGAGAGGGCTTCTCCTCTAAACCCCATACTAAGGAGAGTGTTAAGATCATCCATATTGGCTAATTTTGTAGTAGTGTGAGCAAGGAATATATCTGAAAGATTTTCTTTTGGTATACCCCCCCCATTGTCACTTACCTCAATTAATGACATTCCTCCATCTCTAATCCTAATTACAATCTTGCTAGCTCCAGCATCAATACTGTTGTCTACTAGCTCTTTCACTATGGACGAGGGTCTTTCAATTACCTCTCCGGCTGCAATCTGATTTATAACTTCACTAGAGAGTTTGTTTAGCTGTAATTTCTTTTTCATACAACATATTGTAACACAAGCAGAGTGTAGATATGTTAAAATCTGAGATGATTAAGAGAAAATTCGAATTAGAATCAAAATTTAATCCCTCTAAAGATCAAACTCAAGTAATCTCACTACTTGATACGGGTCTCTCACAGGGAAATGGTAAACAAACCTTACTTGGTGTTACAGGTTCAGGGAAAACATTTGTAATGGCTAATCTAATTGAGAAGTACAACAAGCCTGCACTAATACTCTCTCACAACAAAACTCTAGCTGCACAACTCTATGAAGAGTTTAAAGAGTTTTTCCCAAGTAATGCTGTTAAATATTTCGTATCTTACTACGATTACTACCAACCAGAAGCATATGTTCCTTCTAAAGATCTCTACATTGAAAAAGAGTCTCAAGTGAATGATGAGATAGAGGCGATGAGGAGTAGTGCTATGAACGCACTTCTTAATCGGACAGATACCATTGTAGTAGCTTCTGTATCTTGTATTTACAATATTGGAAGTCCTGAGAATTACAGAGATAAGGCTATTTACCTTAATATTGGTCAAAATATTGATCTAGATACACTTTCTAAACAGCTCACCCTTATGAGATATGAGCGCAACCAGTATGATCTAGAAAGGAAGGGATTTAGAATATCGGGGGATAATGTGGAGATATATATGCCATATGACGAATATCCTGTTAGAATCGAATTTTGGGGTAATGAGATTGATGCCATATCTAGGATACATCCGATTACAAGACAGAAGACGGAAGAGCTTAAGGAGCTAGATGTATTTCCAGCTACACCCTTAGTATTTGAACAGTCTACAATATCAAATGCGATTGAGATGATTAAGATTGATTTAAAGAAGCGTGTTGATTTTCTTAAAAATATTGGGAAGTTGGTGGAAGCCCAAAGGCTAGAGCAAAAAACTATGTATGATATTGAAATGCTTATGGAAGTCGGATATTGCAAGAGTATGGAGAACTACTCCATATATTTCGATGGTAGACATGCAGGAGAGCCTCCATTTTCTCTTCTTGATTACTTTCCTAGTGACTATCTCTTACTTGTTGATGAAAGTCACATCACAATTCCTCAAGTTGGAGGTATGCACAATGGAGATAGGGCAAGGAAGACCAATTTAATTGAGTATGGTTTTCGATTGCCTAGTGCATATGACAACAGACCTCTTAACTTTGAAGAATTTAGGAAGAAGCAAGGTAAAACCATATATTTCTCTGCTACTCCTAATGAATGGGAGATATTGGATAGTAATGAGTGTGTACGAGAGTTACTTACTAGACCTACAGGGTTGCTAGATCCTGTAGTTGATGTTAGGCCTACAGAGAATCAAATTGATGATGTAATTACAGAGATTAGTAAGAATGTAGAGAAGGGACAGAGGGTAATTGTTACAACTCTTACTAAGAAAATGTCAGAAGATCTCACAGACTATCTCAAGGAGTTAAATGTGAAAGTCCAATATCTTCACTCAGATATTGATACTGTAGAGAGAGTAGAAATACTTCGGGATTTAAGACTTGGTAAATATGATGTAGTTGTAGGTATTAATTTACTTAGAGAGGGTATCGATTTGCCAGAGGTTTCTTTAGTATTAATATTGGATGCTGACAAGGAGGGGTTCTTAAGATCAAAGATTAGTTTAGTACAAACCATTGGTCGTGCTGCAAGGCATGTAGAGGGAAGAGTCATTATGTACGCAGATAAGCATACAGAGAGTATGAAGTATGCTATTGATGAGACTAATCGTAGAAGAGAGTACCAGACACACTACAACAAGGAGCATGGCATTACTCCTACTAGTATTAAGAAGGATATTAGGGATTCTTTGGTAGAAAAAGAGAAGTTGGAAGATAGGTCTGTAGAGTTTGATATTAAGGCTTTGTCAGAGAGACAGAAGAAATCACTTATTAAAGATTTAGAATCTAAGATGTTGTTTGCAGCTTCTAATTTACAGTTTGAGAAAGCAACAGAGTTAAGGGATCAGGTTAAGGATATTAAATTAAGTATATAAATAAATGTTTGAATTTCTCAAAGGTAAGACACGCTATGCACTAGCACTTGGTTCAGGTGGAGTTAAGGGCTTTGTACATATTGGTGTAATCAAAGCTCTTGAAGAACTAGATATTGAGATTACTCATATTGGTGGCACTAGTATAGGTGCCTTAATTGGAGGGATGTATGCATTGTGGGGGAATATTTCTCAAGTTGAGGAGATATTTGTTGGATATGATACAAAACGATTACTTCAAATCTTTGGTAGTGATGTTGGATTACTTAATGGCGTCTTAAAAGGAGACGCTTTTATGAAAGAGCTCGAGAAGTATGTCGGTAATGCAGATCTCTCCGATTGTGTAATCCCCTTCATTGCTGTTAGTGTAGATATTCTGACAGGACAGAAAGTGTATCATACTTCAGGATTTCTCAAAGATGCAATGAGGGCCAGTTCGTCTATTCCTCTTGTTTTCAAACCTTTCGAAGACAATGGTAGATATCTAGTAGATGGGGCTCTTGCCGAAAGTGTTCCTGTTCATGCCGTGAAGAGTATTGGAGGAAGGAAAGTTTTTGGAGTAAATGTCCAAGGATTGTTTGAGAATGATGAAAAGAAACTTAATATTGCAGACTTATCAAATAGGGTATATCTAACAAATTTGTACCATATTGCACAGAAAGACTTAGAATCTGCAAACAAGAAATTGTTTGTCAATATCGAGAACACTTCACTTAAGAAGATGGTAGAGAATAGGGTTGAATACATCGGTATGGGGTATAAAGAGACCCTTCGGTTATTTAAGTAAATATAGACAACTGCCTTTCCGGTTCATACTTAACTCCTTTGTTTTGGAAATTGTATTTCTTCTTAATATTCCTAATTTTAATATAGAAAGCATCCCTATACACCTTCTCTACAAATGCCCCTTTGTACATCCTTTCATACTTAGGTAGAAGTAAGGGGTATTCTTTTTGTAAAAAACTAAATACTTTTTCTTTAGTATCTCCTTTTAGATTAAGGATAGCGGGTAGTACAAACTCAACATCCAACTCTTTAGCCTTCTTAAAGATATATTCCAGATTCTCTACACTATCCGTAATATATGGGAATATGGGCATCATTAATATTCCTGTACTAGCTTTTGTTTCTTTCTTAATTCTTTCCAACATGTCAAACCTTCGCATTGTAGATGGGGAGTATGGTTCAAATTTTTTACGAACTTTTTCATCTTTACATGTAATACTGGAGGCAATGTTTACTACAGTTTTCTCACTTAGTTCTTTTATCAATTCTATATCTCTTAGTATTAGGTCTGATTTAGTACATATACTTACTGGGTTTTCATATTTAATCATTAGTTTGAGAATCTTAGGCATTAACTCCATCTCCTTTTCTATTGGTTGGTATGTATCTGTAACTCCCCCAATGTTTATTACTTCTCCTTTCCAGTTCCTAGAGCTTAATTCTTTTTCTAATACCTCTACTATATTTTCTTTGTAGTAAATATCATTAAAGAAGTCTTTTGATTCTAAGTATTGGTGAGAGTATTGGGCAAAGCAGTATATACAGTTATGTTTACATCCTCTGTATATGTTTAGATCGTATTTGTATGGTAGGTAGTTTGATTTAAGTTTGTGTAGAGCAGATTTAGTTTGAAGGGGTTTGTGCATGAGACATTATATCATTCTGCTACTTCCGTACTAACCTAATTATTTGATAAACCACTATTCCTATTATCCCTCCCACAACCAAACCAAGAAGTCCGAAAAGAATTACTGTGACTAGAAGGATTGGAACTACACCAAACAGAGCTTCCAATCCGGACAATTCGGACATTTGTACTGGGAACCAAACCTGAATCCCATACACAATTGAAAACATACCTCCACCAATAGCACTAACCACTATCACTAACAAATTCTTCCATATCCAACTAAGATTTTTCTTTCCCATATCCTTTTATAATAAGTTAATTACAAAACTCTACCCAACTATCTAATTCCCTATTCTTCAGTATACCAAAGTAGTTATTGGAAACACTTTCACTACAAAAATCATTTAACCCTATCTCACTATCCACATACTCCACTTGAAAGACAGCCTTTCCTTCTTGAATAAATGGTTTGAACTCTTCACAAAACTCCCATACATGACAATCCTCCAATAATGCCCAATCGTAGTGCTCTACAAGATCTCCTACTTGATCCGGATTGTTTTTAAGACCAATAGACATACCTCTTGAGTGTGCTTGGTGGGCAAGCCATATATTGTAGGTTAGTTGATCCTCGTATGTTAAATCGAAACCTGTTTCTTCTTGATATCCTTGTATGTTGTCTGGTTCGATAGCGTCACAGCCTTTTTCTTTAGCAAGATCAAAGCGTTGTTCTAAAATGTCACTAAATATCTCATACCTACTAATATCAAGCCATCTTTCACCTTCCCATCCTTCGCAGTTGTTTCCAAGTATTTCTTCTTTAAACTGGTCTGAATCATTACGAAATTGTTCCCATGCTCCTACATTGATATAGCAGATGACCTTCTTATCATTTGTATGAAGGTTATCTATAACTTCTTGGGGTGTTTCGAATAGATCTATGTCGTAGATATCTACTTCAATGGTTGTATCAATTGGAGAACCAGAGAGTTGCCATTGGAATGAATCTCCTACTTGTGGAATCCAGTAGGAAGTTTCTTCTTTTTGGAGATAGAGAAGGGTAGCAGTCAATACACAAACAGTTAGAATCACTACAAATACAATTAAAAGACAGTTCTTTTTACTCATATGTATATCTTATCAGAGATCTGCAATTTCTCCTATTGGTTGCGGGACATAGACTCGAACTATGATTCTCGGCTTCAAAGGCCGGCGTCCTACCAATTAGACGATCCCGCAGTAATTTGTAATTATACTACAAAACACCCATATTGAAAAAATATCTCTTACAAAGTAATCTTAAATAATGGGAAAAAGAAAAAAAGTTACTAAAGATAAGAAAGTTTTCTTCAAAACTAAAGGATCTAGCCTAAAAAGATCAAGGAACAAAAGGAGAGTACAAGGGCTAAAGCAAAAGATTAATGTTAGAAAGATACTCTTCTACACTACAATCATAGGTATATGTATAAGTGTAGTCTTTGGATTAATCCTGAAACTCACTCACACACCTGATGAGGAAAGTATAAAAACAGAGACTGTATTAGGATTAGAGGATATCCCCATATACCCAAATAGTATGTTCCTTTACCATAACAATATGGACAATCAAACAGTAAAAGATATGCTAGCAAGTGGACAAAGTGCATATGAGATAACGGACAGGAGTAGTTTTGATGAAGTAAAAGAATATTACATCAATGAATTAAACGATAAAGGGTGGGAATTAGTCTTGGATATTTTGATAGGGAGTGAGGGAAAGAAATATGGACAATATTGGGTAAACAGTGAGAAAGGATTAAGGATATATTCTAAATTTGATGATATTTGGTACGAATATATCACAATAGAGGAAGCAAGGAATGGACTGAGTAATAGAATTAGCAATGAAATAGAGATAGATATGCTACTAGCTGGTAGTGATAATCAAGAACTTCTACCAGACTATCCATGGCAAATTAAAATCCCAAAGGAGTACTTAGTAAGATATGAAGTCTCCGAATTCGAAGACCTAAGAGCTGTAAATTTCCAAAAAATATCTTCCGGGAATTACATTACCATCTATCCCGTAGGATATTGGGGAAGCAAAGCACTAGACTATCAACTACATGACTATGTAGAAATCCTAAGTACAGGGAGTGAAGAATGGAATGTAATAAATACTTTTACAACTACCTTTAGAGGAAACTCATCCCTTAGTGGAATAATATCCTCAGATACACAACAAAGAGATATTTTAATACTAAAAAATGGAAAGAACTTCGTAACATATATATTAAGCACTGAGGATAAATCCGATCCACTATATCAATATATTATTGAAAATATTAAATATCTTGGAGAAGATTCTTAACACTCTCTGAAACCTTCTTATTCTTAATAACCTCATCTATTTCCTCAACAGACGCCTTCTTTATATTCTCAATATTCTTAAATTTCTTAATCAACCCCCCTCTTCTCTTCTCCCCTATTCCTGGGATTTTTTCCAAAACAGATCTCTTACCTTCCTTAATAGCTCTCTTTCTGTAATGAGTAATCGCAAACCTATGAGCTTCATCTCTAAGATCAATAAGTAGAGCTGGATTTACAAGGTCTATGGAATATATTTCACCATCTCTCACTATCCAAAACTCATCTCTTTTCTTCAAACCGGCTCTCTTAAGATACTTTCCTTTCGATATACCCATAAGGACGATATCGTCATCAATGTATTTCTTTACAACACCTAGCTGTGATTTTGCTCCATCAAGTAAAACAATATCTGGCTTACTACATAAACTTTCATCCTCATCCTTACCAATATGCCTCAATCTCCTCTGTAATACCTCTTTTAACATCGCAGGATCATCTGGTGTATCCTTACCCCTTATCTTAAATATCCTGTACTGTGATCGAGAGAGATTTCCTTCTACAGATACTACCATTGAACCATACGCATGTTTACCTTGCATATTTGAAATATCGTAGCACTCTATACGATTAAGATTATCAATATCCAACTCCATAGCCAATTCCTCAAAACTCTCATTCCTAGATATTACCCTCCTAGCTTTGTAATTTGATTCGTTCTGGTGATAGTTAAATTCAATATTTTGCCCTAGATATTCCAAATCCTTCACCCTGTCTCTTACTTCTGCAGCTTTCTCATACTTCTTCTCTTTAGAATATTGTTTCATCTCCTTTCTCATCTCTTTGAGCTGTCCTTTTTTACGACCATTTAGAAACTTTACAATCTCGTTAATATTAACCCTGTAATCTTCTTTAGATATCTTCCCTTGATATGGCCCTGGACAAAGTCCTAGATGAAAATTAAGACATGGTTCTTTTTGATTCTTAGAGCATGTACAAAATGGGTACAGTTTACGAAGGTAGGTAAATACTCTCTTTACTGCTAGACCACTTGGGTATGGTCCAAAGAGTCTTCCTTTCTTGTATTCTTTCCTGTCCGTACTTCTCACAATCTTAACTGTAGGAAAATCTTCTTTGGTTGATACATAGATCCATGCATATGACTTATCATCCTTAAGATCTGAGTTATACTTCGGCTTGTATTTCTTAATTAATGCAGATTCCAATACTAATGCTTCTACCTCATTGTTAGTCTCTACAATTTCTAAATCTCTAACAAGGGGCATCATTTGTCTAACCCTTGGCCTATCATACATCTCTTCCTTAAAGTATGAGTTTACTCTAGACCCAATCCTTACTGCTTTACCAATGTAAAGGATTTCTCCTTTCTCATTCAAAAACTTATACACTCCAGGTACTTGAGGAAGTGAGTCCAATTTGTTTTGTAACATTTCATTCATACCTTCATTATACTACCTCTTCATATTGTAGTAATATATCTATATATGAGTACCTTACTTAAAGACATTCCTAAGCTTCCCAATCAAGATGACTTTTTGTTGTATTTACAAAATAATGCCTACAGTAAACAAACCATACATACCTATGCTAGAGATTTGTGTATCTTAGCCGTATACCTTTACACAAACGATATCCCTTTTGAGAAAATGGCCAAGGATGATATTAGCAATTACAAAGGATATCTCCTAGAAGGAAGGCATCTAGATGCACTAGATATTGTACGAAAGGAGTTCCTTACTAAAGAAGGTAAAGATCTTGAAAAATATCGGGAAGATTTCTTAGAAGATATTTACAGAAAAGTGTATGGTAGTTTAGGAATATTAGAAAGGCCACAAAACAGTAGAAGTAGAACAGATGGAGGTTTAGATGAGAAGAGTATTAACAGGATGCTTTCTGCATTCAGATCATATCTTAAGTATCAGATTGGGATGGATAGGGATATTCCGTTTCCTCCTGATGCGGTTAGTTTAATTAGAACAAAGAAGAGAGTTAAGAAGGTTGCCTCCATACAAGAACTCATATCATTGATAGAGTCCCCTATGGAATTCGAGAAGAGTGAGAAGGTTGCACTTCGTAACAGAACTATGCTTGAGATGCTCTTTGCCTCTGGTATGCGTATCTCAGAGTTGATTGGTTTAGATCTTGAGAAGGTCAGTACAGATGGAAAGATGTATATATTGGGAAAAGGTGGTAAAGAGAGAGCTGTATTTTTAACTTCTAGGAGTATGGATTGGTTAAACAAGTATTTGAAAGTTAGATTAGAACATGCGTTTACGGATAGGGAGAAAGAGGATAGTCCTGGAGAGGTGGATAGGTTGTTTGCAGATTTAAAGGGTGGAGATGATAGTAGACGGTATATTAGGTTGATTGAAGAGTACAGGAGGAATAGGTTTTTAGAAAGATTTAACTCTCAGGCAGTCTTTATACCTTTCCATGGTCAAAGTACTCGTAAAAAAGAGTGTAGGCTTTCTACCAACTACTTTCAGGAGAGGATAGCGGATTACAGAAGACGGTTAGGTATACAAATTCCTACATCAGCACATAGTTTAAGACATGGGTTTGCAACATATATGGCAGAGAATGGTGCAAACGCTGCAGTACTACAAGTTCTACTTGGTCATGAGAGTTTAGACACAACTACTAGGTATGTACATGCCAGTGAGAAGTTTGCAAGAGAGAGTGTTAGTAAGTTTCATCCATTAAAGTAGGCTCATCTACCATTATTATTTCAGACAAACCAAGTTCTCCAAGTCGATTAACTAATTTCTCCTCATGGTCAGATGTTTCTGGAATAATAGTTATGAGTAAATATTCTTTAAATCTTATTAACTTAAGATTATCATTGAATTCAAATGCTACTTCTTCGCATTTCTTGTAATACGACTCCATATCCCAAAAGTGGCTCTCCATTTTTGAAAATTCCCATTCCTCCCTATCTTCTTCTAATGTATCTAAAATAATGTCACCTAGAAAGAGGTGCACCCTTTTCCAATCGACATATTCTGAGTCTGATGCCAAAACACCTTTCTCTAAGGACAAGCCTTTTTCTTTTGTATAATCTTTTAATAAAAGTGCCTGTGCAAAAACAGCGTTAGCTGGAAACCCAGGGTATTGGTCTATTACACGATCTTGTATCATAGAGATATCTCTATCAACTTAATAGCCTATAATACATTATTATTAGAACTTCCTCAACCATCTTTTCGTTTCACTATTCATAGCTATCTTCTTTTCTAAAACCTTTGTGGTAGTTTCCCCATCTGTGTTAAGAATTATTTTAACAGCAGTATCTCCTTCTGAAGTAGAAATATATTTCTTGAGTGCTTTAATTACCTCTGCACTATGAGAACCTCTAATTCTAAATATTACACCTTCAAAGTTAGACCCAAACTTCTCTTCATTAATATATTTTGCTTTTTCTAAAATTACACCTTTTTCTCCATTCCTATCGTTTACCCTTCCAACCAGTAACATTGGCTTCCCCTCCTCCAAAACCTCTTTCATGTCTCTATATGTTCTTGGGAAAACGATTACATCGGTACTACCACTCTTATCCTCTGCACTAAGAAAAGCCATCATAGCTCCTTTCTTAGTGGTAATCCTCCTAACCTTACTTATCAATACCCCAAGTATTACCAAAGTGCCATCTTTCTTCTCTAAAGCCTGATCTATATTAATAACCTCCTTACTTTCAAAAAACTCTTGGAGATTATCAAGAGGATGACTAGAGAAGTATAGTCCGAGCAATTCTTTTTCCCACTGTAATATTTGAGCAACAGGAGTCTTTTCAATTTGTGGTAATGGAGTAGCTTGTACAATCCTTCTTTTCTGTTCTTTCGGATCATTGCCCATACTAAAGATATCCATTTGACCTGCACTAAATATCTTACTTTCTTTTTTCGCATTCTCGTAGACAGCTTCCAGAAGTACGATGAGTGCTCCTCGTTCACCAAATTCATCCATAGTGCCTGCTTTGATTAGATACTCTACTGCTTTTTTAGAAAGTTTTTTATCAATTAGACGATATATGAGATCGTCAAGGCTGGTATACTCACCATTTTCTTTTCGCTCCTTTACGATATCCCTTATTACATCTTCTCCAACATTCTTTATTGCACCTAAACCAAACCTGATATCTTTATCATCCTCTATGCTAAAGTAAAGATTGCTTTTGTTAATGGTAGGAGAAAGGACATCTATACCGAGTCTTTCACACTCCTTAAGGTCAATAATTATCCTCTCAAAATTATCTAGATCCCCCTCTAAAAGTGCAGCCATAAATTCTAAAGGGTAGTGTGCTTTGAGATATGCTGTCCAGTAAGAAATTGTAGCGTAAGATGCACTGTGAGCCTTGTTAAAGCCATAGTTAGCGAACTGCAGAAGCTTTGACCATAGTCGTTCAACCTCAACCAAATCATATCCTTGTTGCTTAGCCCCTTTCATAAAGACAGGCTTCTCTGCTTCCATTACGTCAATTAGCTTTTTACCCATAGCTCTTCGTAAAATATCTGCACCTCCTAGTGTATAGCCTCCAATGATTTGGGCAATTTTCATCACCTGCTCTTGGTATGTGATAACGCCATTGGTAATCTTTAGGACATCCTCTAATTCTTTAAAAACATAATCTGGGTCTTGTTTACCCTCTTTAACTGCAACATACTCTGAAATATATTTCATAGGACCGGGACGATATGCAGCGAGAATGTAACAGAGATCCTCCTGTGTTGTAGGTTTAAGAGCCTTGATTGTACTCCTCATCCCAGAACTCTCCATTTGAAATACTCCAACTGTATGCCCACTTCTAATCACCTGGAAAGTTTTTTTGTCATGTGGGTCTAATCCACCTAAAACAATTTTCTTGCCTCGATTTGCTTCCACCTTCTTTATGGCAGCCCCTATTACATTTAGATTGCGAAGTCCTAAGAAATCAAACTTCATTAATCCAATTGGTTCAACATCTTTCATCTCAAATTGAGTCATACCAAAACCTTCGCCATGAGCATCTCTTTGAATTGGACAATACTCAATTACTGGAGATGGGGTTATGACAATTCCACAGGCATGGGTACCTACATTTCTGTGTATTCCCGCAACTTTTCTTACAATTTCTGCCAATCTCTCAGTATCGGGAGACGAATGAATTATTTCTGCAAATTCAGGATTATTCTCAATCATGTAATCAATACCCTTAGCTTTACCAAAAACTATTTCTACTTGCTTGGATAACTGATCCGCTATACTCAGATCAATCCCAATGACACGGGCTACATCACGAATAGCTTGCCTTGTTTGCAATTTACCAAAGGTAATTATTTGCTTTACATTCTCTTTCCCATATCTATCTATGGTGTATTGTATGAGCTTATCTCTTCCCTTATCTGCAATATCAATATCAAAATCAGGAGGAGAGTTTCTCTCTGGGTTGAGGAATCTTTCGAAGTAAAGTTCCCAACCAATTGGTTCAATATCAGTAATTTCAATACAGTATGCGACAACAGATCCACAACCAGATCCTCTCATACCTACAACGATATCATTATTACGACAATATAATACAAAATCTCTAACCACTAAGAAGTAATCGTTGTATCTTTTACTATCGATAACTTCTAGTTCATACTCTATACGTTTCTTTAAATCCTTTGTTACTTTTCCATACTTCTTTTTTGCTCCCTGTAGTGTGAGTTTCTTAAGATATGATTTTGCTGTTTCCTTTTTAGGCAAATCAAGTGTATGAGGTTCAACTCTTCCCCATGTAATATCATAATCTTCTATACTATCTACAATCTTCTGAGTATTCTCAATCGCTTGGGGGAAATCTTCAAAAAGCAACTCCATTTCCTCTGGTGTTTTAACATAGAATTCATTAGTTGGCATTGTTCTCCTAGTTGGATCATCCCATTCCTTGCCATCATTTATACACCATAGGACTTCTTGTATCTCTGCATCTTCCTTGTTTATGTAATGGCTATCACAAGTAGCCACTATTGGCAATTTTAACTCCTTTGCTATTTTAAGTAATCCTTCATTTACACCTTTTTGCTCCTCCATCCCATTGCGTTGAATTTCAATGTAGAAATTATCCTTAAATACCTCTGCATATTTCTTTGCGGTATTAAGAGCCTCTGCAGGTTGGTTATTTAGCAAAGGTCTTGAGATTGGGCCTGCGAGACATGCAGACAGCGCTATTATTCCCTCAGAGTATTTAGCAAGCGTCTCGAAATCAATACGTGGTTTGTAGTAGAAGCCTTCCATATGAGCGATTGACACTATTTTTACCAAATTTTTATACCCTTCTAAATTCTTCGCTAGCAACACTAAATGAAAATACTTGTTGTCTATCCCATGCTCCTTGTCTTCCATACCCCTTGGTGCAACATATATCTCACAGCCGAGTATAGGTTTCAGGCCTGCGTCTTCCATATAGGTTTTGAATTTGTATACCCCATACATATTCCCATGATCAGTAATCGCACAAGAGGTCATATTGCTACTTTTCAGCTTCTCAATAAGGTCGTCTATTTTTATAGTAGCATCTAGTAGTGAGAACTCTGTATGCAGATGTAGATGTGTGAACATGATTTTGTTACATAGATTATTTCTGTTATACTAAATTATGCCAAACACTGTCCTAAAATTACAGTCACACGCTGAAAGCGTAAGCAGTAAGCCACAGAGAAAATGGGAGTTTTTTCTTGTACCATTATTATTGGTACTTTATATATACTTTCTCTCTCCAATTGTAGAGCCTTCTATCGAGGAGCTTTTATTCAATGTCATCCGAAGTACAAAATCCGAGAAATTCAACTTTCTAACACCAGTATATGCCACATCTAATGCAAAATCTTCATACTCTCTCTCCGAGATTGGTCAAGAGAATCCCCTTGATGTTATAAACTCTAAAACACAATATTATGTGAAAGATCCTAGGGTATTGGCTATGTCTGAGTTCTTAAGTGATTACAACTCCCCAATGCAACCATATGCAGAGGTCTTTGTTGTAGAATCTGACAGGTATGGATTAGACTGGAGATTAGTAGCAAGCATTTCTGGAGTAGAATCTGCTTTTGGAAACCTCATACCCCATACTGGATACAACAATGGCTGGGGATGGAGAGGAGGACCAGGTGGTGCCTACAGCGTATTTGATGACTTTGGTGCAGGTGTAGAGCATGTAACAGAACGATTAGCTTTGGGGTATGGGATATCACTCACACCTTTTGATATAGAGCCAACATATTGTCCACCATGTGCTGCTAATCCAAGTCATTTATGGGCAAATGGTGTGGTACGATATATGAGTGAGTTAAACTTTTATTTAAATAACTTAGAGAATATTTAGCCATGATTAAGCTAATATTACAAATTGCATATATCGGAGACACTTTGATCGAGGCGATCATCCTTATTAGAATCATTCTATCCATATTCTCTGCCAATCTCTCCAATATGTATGTAGCCTGGATTTTCTCAGTATCTGATATATTTATCTCCCTATTCTCCGGTGTTACTGCAGACACTTTGGTTATTGACAATTTCCAAATCCCCATTACTCCAGTTGTAGCATTAGTCTTCTTTGCAATCGTTGGTTTTGTACTCTCGGAGTTGTTAAAAGCTTTTAGGCAGGACTAAAACAAGCAATTTTGGCAAAAATATGGTATAATGCTTCATATGGCCAAAACAAATTTAAAGCAAAGTAGTGGTCTGCCCCTTTTTTTTAATGGAGAGAGTCTTCTTTCTGAAGAATACCATCCAAAAGAAATCTCTACTATACATATCGAAAACATTATTCTTCAACTTCTTAATCAAGACTTAGATTGTCCAGAAACCTTCTACACTAAGTACAAAGCTTTCGACAATCAAGCACAGGATTTAAAGAACAATAATCTTCGTGTAAATATGTACTTAATGAAACCTAATTTAGCAGGTATTGAATTTGTTAAGACTAAAGCTACAAAATGTAGTAGCTTCCCAAGACTCTTTGAGATTGTTTACGGTGGTGGTAATGTGTTACTTCAAAAATACATTAGCCCCATTCAAAACAAGGTGTATAGGCTGCAGGTCAGGAAAGGAAGTAAGTTCATTGTACCCCCAGGATATTCCATCTGTATGATTAATACCCGACAAGCTTCTACTTTAATAGCAATAGAGATATCTTCTAAAAAAGCTCTCACTCGAGTAGTGCTTGAAGATAAACACGGCATGTCCTATTATATTATCAGGAAGAACGCTAAAGTAGAAATAGTTAGAAATCCTGCCTACAAGATAGTAAACGATATTGAAGAAATTAATACTAATAAAGTTCTTAAAGATTGGAATATTACTAAGAAGACACCAATAATTAAACAAATTTTAAGAAATAATGAAAAGTTTGATTGGATATTTAAAAAAGGCCCTATGGATTTCTAACATCCTCTTTCTTTTTGCATTTCTTAATCCAACCTCTATATCGGCCCAAGAAGGTATCACAACAAATGCAACATTCTCCCATATTGTAAAAACCAATGGCTATGTAGATACTACTGCTACACTTACCATCTCATCAAGTGAAAGGACAGTCCTAACCTACTACACAATTACTCTTCCACAAAGTAATATCGAGCCTGAAATATTCTCAGTAACAGAAAACTCTCCTCTCGAAGCAACCATATACAACCGGAATAATGCTACTGACATTCTAATTGATTTCGCCAACTCCATTGTAGCTCCAGATTCTCTACAAGAAATACATATAACATACTCTTACCCATATAATGATAGCAACATCCTAAGTCTTGTGTCCAAAATTGCAGATATCAATACCTCAGAAGTCTCCATTAGCTACCCGAAGAGTTTTGGAAAGGTTGGTTGGATATCTGATCAAACCGAAAGTGAAAAGCAGGATAACACAAACTACATACTTAATATTAAATCCCCAGATTCAACCACTCTTAAGCTCATCTTCAATCAAGACATTGTGTATAGGTTTGATATATCGAAATCCTTTAACAATCAAAGTGATACTACTACACAATACGAGCTTCTCATACCCCAAGACTCACAATTTCAAAAAATTATAATAGAAGATATCAGTATACAACCTACGCAGGTCATACAAGACAACAATTTGAATTACCTCCTCATTTTTACAGTAGACGCTCAAACTCAAGTAGATGTACAGATTTCTGGATATATAATCATGGGATATCATAATTACTATCCTCCTCTTGACAGTACAAACTACAACTCCACTAGTATATATTGGAGTTTAGAAAACAAGCAAGTTGAGAAGATAGAACAATATCTCTTAGACAAGGGTATTACAAATAGCTCAACAGATAGAGACACCCTAATCCAATATCTTTACAGATATACTGTAGAGACACTTACCCCCTCTACACAACCTAGCTCACTTTCAGGCGGGATAAGGAAGGGGACTGTTGAGATATTAAAGAACCCTATAAATTGCACTCCTGAGGATTATGCCGATGTACTCAAAGCTCTACTCGACTACTATCAAATCCCAAGCATATATACCATAGGGTATGTCTCTGATATATCAAACTATCAAGAAAACGGAATGTTCCATTACTGGGTACAAACCTATGACGGAAATCAATGGTTAGTTCTAGATCCATACCTTGAGGATTACTCTAAGGTTTCTCTCTTTGGGAGAGATCATTCTGATCATATTTCAATTCTAAATCGAATACATGAATCAATATCCCCTACACTCCCCTACTATTCGGACAACGACATACGTTTTGAGTATGTAAAAGATAGCGATGTGGTTTACTCTCCTCAAAGCAACCTCTTTATCAGTTTAGAACCATACTCTGTATTAAATAAATATTTACACGGGAGCATCTTTATAGAAAATACTGGGAATACAATATTGACCGGTATAGAATTTACTGACTCCAACCCTGATCTCAATCAATATATTGACTACGTTAGCAATTCTACAAACTCCATCTTACTTCCTCACATGCATAAATATATTAACTTCCATATTCCATTCGACCAACTTGAAGAAGAGAGAATCTTCACAACTGCAAACATTAAGAATGGAGAAGAAACTCTCCAATTAGAACTTCTCTCAATTAATAATCCAGTTACGCAACATACAGGTTACGAGACTCTAGTTCAGATACTTTCTGCAACCTTTTTCTTAATGTTTCTGGGTACTGTATATTTCATTTTAAATAAAGTAGTATATAAGAAATGAGTGACCCATTAATTCTCACAATTATAACCCTTAGTATGGTTGCTCTACTCATACTCTTTTCTAGATTGAATAGCTCTAAGAGTATAGCCAGAAGAAAATCCACTATTCTTAAAAAGCTCGTAGAACTTAAACCACATACTGAGAGCGAGAACGATTATGAAAGGAAAGATGCGATAATTAGACTTGATAATATGCTTGCAAAAGCTCTTAACCACAAGTATAGGAATTCCAGTAGCTGTGGTTTTAATCTTAAGAAAGCAAACAAGCTTTTTAGAAAAGATACCTATCAAAAACTTTGGGATGTACACAAATTAAGAAATGAGATAGTACATAAAGATGAGTTAGTGACTCTTAAAGAATCTAAGAAAGCATATCATATATATAAACTTTGTATCACGAGGATATTGAAATGAGAAAAACATTTTTAATACTACTAGTCTCCCTTTTAATACTTCCTTCCTTTCTAGGAAATGTTTATGCACAAGAGGATAGTTTAACAACAAATACTAAGTATTTCGATATATCCTTAGAATGTACTGGACAATCTGCTTGGGACAAGTCTGTAACCTATGTAATTACCGTTATTCCTAAAATAGATTCTCCAAAAACACAAATTCTTTGGGATACACCTACATTGGTAGGTATTACTCCAAAGCATGAAGAGTTTGTAGATCTCTATATGGGCCAAACCTATTCTTTCAAAGCAATACTTAAGCCAGAACGAGAGGGTAGTTTTACCCTAAGTGTTAATCTGATAGCATGGCAACATGATACAAACTATACTAACAGTGTTAGTGATGTTGTTACCTTCGATAGTAATCTTGTAGTTCAACCAGTAGATCCTGGTTATACTTTTGGTAATATTGCAAAGATTTTAATCCTTACACTACTTGGAGGTTTAGGACTTTGGGGACTAGTCATACTCCTAAAGAAGAGTTCTAAAGCCCTAGTTAAGTGGTTAACACCTCCTAATTAAGATTTAGTATCTTATATATCTTATCTATAAAAGTTTCCTTAGATTCCTTCTGGTGAGATGAGGATATTGATGAATAATGATTGCTTTCTATCTGTTGTGGGGTACTATCATGAGAGAGATGATTTACATTATCCCTATTATTCTCTGTAAGACCTTTTATATAGCTCAATGCCTTAGAGTGTGTAAAGTTGTAAGGATCTTCTGCCTTTTTTCTCAGTATAGCTATCTCCCTATTCTTCTCATCCAAAAGATTTTTAAGATGTAGTTCTTCCTGCCCACTATCTTCTATATTTTGTTTAAGCTTAGATGCTTTGTGTTCAGCACTCTTAGCTCTTTCTTCTAACTTAGGGAATTTTTTAAATGTTTTTAACATTTCTTTGTGTTCTTCACTATTAAGAAGCTTCTCAACAACTTCTTCCTTAGTTTGAACCCCGTATTTATAAAAGGAGAGTTCTCTAGAGCTTGGTTCCCTATTTAGTACTAATTTAAAAACTTTCTTAATCATAGGTAAGCGCTCCTTAGGAGAAGGTAAGTCTTTTTTAGCACTACCAATGTCAAAATCTGATAATTTCATAAGGGATTATATCATAATTGTGGATAAGAATTATTCTGCTCTTTAATCACCCCTTTAATCTCTTGAAAACCTCTCTGGAAGATACCCAATCTGAGGTGATTGTCTACATCAAGCACCATCTCAGCAAACGGAGTCTTAAGAAGTTCAGAATCAATCGCAATAGCCCTTGTAAGGATTTCCTCGTAATCTCTTTTACCTATAAGCTCCGAGAATGGTACCCGCTCATCAAATTTGAGTTGCAATAGATATGACGCATAATTTAACAAAAGAGCATACACGGCTTCTGATCCACCATGCTTCTGTAATAGATGTATTCTTCTTAACGCTGATAAAGGGAACTTATCACCATCAGTTTCTCTATACTTAGTAAAAAGTTGTGCCACTCTACTATCAACGATTTTATTTATATCTAACAATATATTATTTGACCACTTAAATGGGAACTCTCTCATTGGCCAATAGTATGTTTCGTATGTAGGAGAAAGTTTTAGAATCTGTTCTCTCGGAACAACAGGGATCTGTAAATTGTTTTTCCCTCTAGAGTTTGCAATTAACCAATCCATTGATTCTGCAGTCAAAAATGGTAAGTCTGAACAAATCACTAAAACTTCATGATTTCCACAAAGTTGTTGCTGTTTCTCAATAGTTTCGGATAAATTCCCCCAAAGACTACCTGTATCTGGTATAGTTATATAGCCTTTTTTTCTCCCTTTTACCCTATCGTCAATCAGTTCTAACGGACCAACAAAGAACACCTTATCAATACTGTCTGTTTTGTCGATAGCTTCCAATACCCCTTCTAAAATATCTTGTTCTCCCATTTCCAAAGAAAACTTGTGCTGACTATTAAAACCAACCGCATTAGAATCTCTACCAGCAAGGAGAATGGCGTCTACAGGAGCGGTTTCTTTGGCTCTTTCGCACATTGTTGTAGAGTTTCCCTAAAATATTAGCTATATTAGGGCAGATATTCACTTGGAGCGAGAGACGGGACTCGAACCCGCAACCCTCTGTTTGGAAAACAGATATTCTAACCAATTGAACTACTCTCGCAGTAGTACATTAAAATATATAATAACAACTACTTAGATGCAACTTCTTCTTTCTTCACCTTCTCTTTCTTGACTTCCTTCACTTTCTTTACCTCTTTTTTCTTCACCTTTTTCTTAATAGGAGCCTTTTCTTTCTCATCTGTGAGATAAACATCTGAAGTAGTACCAACCTTAAGAGCCTTCTTACCCACTCTATCCCTAAGATAGTAAAGCTTTGATCTTCTTACACTACCCCTCTTAACTACCTCTATCTTCTCTAACGTAGGAGCATGAAAAGGGACTATCTTCTCTACACCCACACTATATGAAATCTTTCTAACTGTCATATTCCTATTTATCCCAGAACCTTTAATAGCGATAACAACCCCTTCAAAAACCTGAACCCTCTCCTTACTACCCTCTTTAATCTTCATATGCAATTTAACAGTATCCCCAACTCTTACATCAGGCCTCTTCTTGTATTGCCCTTCCTCAATACCTTTTAACATTGTACTATCCATCTTTATTAATAATTATTTAATATAATCAAGTGAAAATTGTCACTTAGCGGTGTAATTATAGAATAAAATCAAGAAATATGCCACAATATACATATGATCGCAAAACAAAAAGTACTCCTCATAATCCTAGACGGACTAGGAGTTGCCCCAAAAAGTAAAGGAAATGCTGTTGTACTAGCCAACCCTACCAACCTCTCCTCACTCTGGAACACCAACCCACACACATACCTACTAGCCTCTGGCCAAGCCGTTGGCCTACCAAAAAATGTAAAAGGAAACAGTGAGGTTGGACACCAAAACATTGGATCTGGTCAAATCGTTAATCAAAATTTACCAAGAATCAACAAAGCCATTAAAACAGGGGCGCTCTTTCAATGTGACGCACTCACCAAAGGTCTTAAATATGCCCTACAAAACAAAGGAAATATCCATATACTAGGATTACTAAGCGACGGTTCAGTACACAGCCATATTAATCACTTCATTTCTACATTAAAATTCTTTGCACAAAACAACTTTCAAAACAAAATCTACTTCCATATATTCACAGACGGAAGAGATACACCCACCGAAGAAGCAAAGAAATTTCTAGACAAGCTACAATTCCATATCAACAAAAATGGTGTAGGAGAGATAGCGACAGTATGTGGGAGGAGATTTGGTATGGACAGGAATGGGGCTTGGGACAGGACTAAACTAGCATATGACTTGATCGCCAACGGTGTTGGTACAAAATTCGAAAATTACGCAGATGCAATATCAGCCTCCTACGTACAAGGTTTCTCTGATGAATTTATAAAACCAAGCGTAATTGTACAAACAAAAATTAAATCAGGAGACGCCATCTTCCACATGAACTTTAGGGCTGACAGAGCACTCCAACTCTCAAAAGCATTCACAGATTCTAAATTAAACACATTCCAAAGAGAATTCATTCCAGAAACCTTCTATGCTGCAATGGTAGAGTACAGAAAAGACTACCCTACAAATATCTTGGTACCTAAACAGTACATATCACTACCACTTGGCAGAATCATCAGTAGCTACGGTTTAAAACAGCTAAGAATATCCGAATCGGAGAAATTCCCTCATGTGACGTACTTTTTCAATGGTGGAATCTCTGTACAGTACGATAATGAGGACAGAATTAATATCCCTTCCCCTGATGTATCACTTTACGATGAAATGCCAGAAATGTCTGCAGAGAAAATGACTGATATATTGATAAGCAGAATAAACTCAAACCTCTACGACTTCATACTTGTAAACTTCGCCAATCCCGATATGGTAGGCCACACTGGGAATATAGAGGCCTCCATAAAAGCTGTACAAACCGTCGACCACTACACAAAGATTCTAACACGCGCATTTATCAGTAAAGGTGGTTCCGTTATCATCACCGCAGACCATGGGAATGCAGAAGAACTCATTAATTTAGATACAGGAGAAATGGATACAGAACATTCTCTCAATCCTGTACCATTCACTCTCGTTGGCACTAAAATTAACCCTCATGTATTACCATATGGATCTCTTAGAGATATTGCTCCTACAATCCTACAACTTCTGGGAATAGCACAACCAATAGAGATGACAGGAAGTAGTCTAATACGAAATTACACAGAATTTTAGTTTCTACTTCTTCCTACTTCTTCGAGCAATTAGAAAGACTACATAACCAACCACGGTAGCTACACCACAAAATATTACAACATTCTCATACTGAGACAACCACACACCAACTAATTCCCACTGCTCACCCAACAGATACCCTGCTGTAGCCAAAAGAGTTGACCAAATAGCACTCCCAAGTAGTGTATATACAGAAAATTTAAGAAAAGAAGTCTTAGCTACACCCGCTGGGAAAGATATCACAGTCCTAATGATTGGAATTAACCTTCCAAAAAAGATAATACCACTCCCATACCTCTCAAACACCTCAAAGCCTTTCTTAACATCGCTTTCTTCAATAAAGAAGTACTTCCCATACCTCTTAAGAAACCTGTTCACAAAATCCTCTCCCCAAATACCAAGAAAGTAAAACGGTAAAGACCCAAGATATGCACAAACCGAAGCAACAAGAATAGAAATTACCAATACCTGATCTGTCCTAGAAGCAACAAACCCAGCAAATGGAAGAATTAATTCACTAGGAATAGGGGCAAAGAAACTTTCAATAAACATTGCAAGCCCAACCCCAAAGTACCCTGAGGATTCAATAAGAGAGGTTAGCCAAACAACAATATTCTCAATCATACAGTCAGATTTAAAATTACTAGAGATATTGTACCATACTGTAACCTATCTCAATCTCATTCTCCTCACAAAAACCAGCATTAACCTCTAAAACATATCGATAAGGATCCTTAGAATAAATCTGTGGACAATATGTAGCATCACACGGTTGTTCATCAACCTTAATATCAACAATATACCCCTTGGAATCAATAAAGATAATATCTATTGGAATCAACATATCCTTCATCCAAAAAGGATTGTCTACTTCCTTCTCAAACACAAACAACATACCATCATAATCTCCTAAATATCTTCTTGAGGACAACCCCTTTGCTCTACTGTCCTCTGTATCAACAACCTCCACATTCACTCTTACCCTAAGCCCATTAGGAATATATATTTCCAAGTACTTCTCATCCTCCTCCCCTTCTTTATTGTCCATATTCTCTACCTGTTCACCATTACCATCTATCAATCTCACATTAAACAAATCAAACTTCTCCTGAACTAGGCAAAATATCCCTACAATAGTGCCAATATATATCAAAAGTTTAAGATGGTTACTCATTTATCCATGATATACTCTAATATATGAAAAAGAAAGTATTTGTAGGATTCTCAGGGGGAGTAGATAGTGCGGTCTCTGCATTTCTACTAACAAAGAAATATGATGTAACTGCAGTAATGTTTAGAAATACACACAATGAGCAGTGTAACAAAGTAGCAGAGGAAGAAGCTAAGTCCATTGCAAAGCATATTGGTATTCCACTTGAGATTGTTGATTTTCAAGAAAATTTTGAAAAGAGTGTAATCTCGCCTTTTATAAAATCATACAAAGAAGGAAAGACTCCAAACCCATGTGTTAATTGTAACATTAAATTCAAATTTGGTATCTTTGCTAACTGGTGTTTTGATAATGGTGCAGACCTAATCGCTACTGGACACTACTGTAAAACAAAAGATGGAAAACTTTTTAGAGGAAGAGATCGTGGAAAGGATCAATCATATTTCCTCAGTGGTATATCAGAGGATATCTTAAGGAGAACCATCTTTCCCATTGGTAATATGACTAAGGAGATGGTAAGAAAGCAAGCTCAAAGCCTATCTCTGCCAAATATGAGTAAAAAAGACAGTCAAGAGGTATGTTTCATAGACACCTCTCTTAGTGAGTATCTTGATGAGCATATTATAAACAAGGAGGGAGATATTATAGATATTGATACAAAAGAAGTTGTAGGAAGACACTCAGGTATTCATTCACTCACTTTAGGTCAGAGAAGGGGTATCTTAGTAGGAGGAAGTGATTTGCCTTACTTTGTAGCCAAGAAGGATATCTCTACCAATACAATATTTGTAGCAAAGGGTAAGTACAATCCATATCTTTGGAAGGATACTTTCATTCTAAAAGATTTTAGTTTTATAAACAAAGAGAATATTAATATTACAAAGGGCTTAACAGGAGTAGTGAGGTATAGGGCAAGGGGTAGTAGGTGTAGTGTAGATTGGGATAGTAAAACAATTGTTTTTAAAGGGAAGGTTTGGACACCCTCTATTGGACAGAGCTTAGTACTTTACAAAAGGCAGGAGTGTATAGGGGGTGGGGTGATTAAAGAGATTTTTTAATATAAATCAACGTTCTTAAAGGGGATTAAAGACAATATTACTGCGTCTGTGCAATATCCTGTTCTATCGATTACATTTTCTGTCAAAATCCCAACAGTCCCATTTGCATGTTTAGAGTTTTTCCTTTTAAATACAATATCATCCACTTCACCAAGCTCTTTCCCTTCTTTAATAAGTTTAACAACTTCTGTTGGAAGAAAAAATGTTGCCGTCCTTGATTTACCATACTTACCAGCCGACTTTACAACCACCCAAGCAAAAGCCTCCATTTCATTTTTAATATATTCAATCCCACTTTCCATACCGACATAAAAATCAGCGTCATTTATCTCGTTGGATGCATTGTCGACTCTATTCTTTGCTCCAATGAAAGTCTCCTCATTACTAGAAGGCTGATCAGAGACATTTGAAGGAACAGTTATACCAATAAACTCAAATTCTTGATTAGGGAACATTTTCTTAAAGCCATTCTTAACAGCCTGAATCTTGACGGGATTTTGAGAGACAATAATTACCTTCTTCATAATAATGTAGATTATAAACTATACCAGCATATTATCAAATTCCTCATACAATGGGAAACCCCTAGATTCCCTTGCAATACCAGGACATTTGTGATATATTCCAGCATTCGACTAGCTCATTAATAACAAAAAGGACTATGTCATGAATTCAACTCCCCAAATTTTGTCCAAAAAGATTAGCACAGATTTGTACATCCTCAGTTCTGGTAATACCATGTTAGTGTACGCACCACTTCGAAAGAAACTTTTTCCAATCAAAAACAAAGGAGGTTACAAGAAGTTAACAGACTATTTTCTGAATAACAAGCTTGATCCTGAGCTAGAAGTTTTCCTGAAGGAAAACGGACTAAGTGGTCCCTTACCAAAAATAGCAACAAGGAGAGGTAAAAAGTATGAACCAATAAACTTAATCCTATCTCTAACATCTAACTGTAATTTGAGATGTAAATACTGCTACGCTTTTGCTGGTGATACACACGATAGTATCCCTTGGGAAACTATCCAACAGGCAATTAAAATTTCCATCAAAGCTAGTAGAAAAGTAGGAAAGAAAACATTCAAACTTCTATTTCATGGAGGTGGAGAGGCTACAGTAGAATGGAACAAGTTGCAGAAAGCAACTGAAGAGGTAAAGAGACTCTGGAATAACACCACTAAGTTTTCCCTCGTAACAAATGGAACATTAATAACCGATAAGAAAGCAAAGTGGTTAAAAGAAAACAATTTCCACATAACAGTATCACTAGATGGCCCAAAAGATGTTCACGACCTTCAAAGAGTAAAAGCCAATGGAAGGGGATCATTCGATGATTGTATCCGAGGAATGTTGTTCTTAGAAAAACATCATGTTGACTTTAGTATAAGAGCAACAATTACTCAAAACAATATACATCGAATAAAGGAGCTCCTTCTTATAGCCAAAGCTTTTGGGTGTAGCCTAAAAGTTGAGCCTTTAACTCTAACAGGTCGTGCAACAAAGGAGATGATTGAAGTTTCCTATAAGGATTTCTTCCTAGCCTATAATGATGCTAAAAAGCTTGCAGATCAACTTGGTGTGATTTTCAAGTCAACATATTCTCATAAACTTATTACCAAAACGGAGTTTTGTGCTGGTAATGGAGAAATGTTTTGTGTTTTGCCGGATGGACAAATTTCATCCTGCACCAGGGTAACAAGATCACAGGATGAATTGTCCAATCGTTTCATCATAGGCAATATTGACTCAAATGGAGATTTTCATTTTGATCACGAAAAAGTCTCCTTCCTTAGAGGTTTGAGTATTCAAAACTTCAAACAATGTCACGATTGCTTTGCAAAGTGGTACTGCACAGGTGGGTGCCACCATACAAGATTAAGTAACAATGGGAAAATGTCAGAAGAGCACTGTTTATTAACAAAAGCTATGCTTTTCAACATTCTCATCACAAAATTGGAAGCCTAACAGAAAAGGAGAAAATATCATGTCAGAACTTTTTGGTAAAGTCGTAAGTCTTGAAGACACGAGTTCAGTCTATGCGAACAATGGTTGCGCTTGCGAACTCGAAGATAACTCTAGTGGTGTCGGAGAATGTTATGATACAGACTAGACTCTAAAGTTCCTCAAGACGCCCGGGGGTGTAAAAAACTTTTTACACCCTCGGGCAAGCTTCATATTAACAAACCACCTATGATAAAAATCAAATCTAATAAAAACATCCTTTTCTTCTTCTCCTTACTCGCACAACTCCAACCAGATCAACCATACCACCCTCTTGGAAAGAAGATTCTCAAACTTATAAACTACTCTCAGGCCACCTCTTATAAAAACTTTCAAAACCATCACAATTCATATCCAATACACCCTTATCGATACGCTCTCTATGCTATACACACTAACTCCGACCTCTCATCGAAAGAAATGAACGGTGAATGTGGTTTTGGACCAAAAAACTCCAAATTCTATACAGAAAAGATATACCCCGTAGTTAAAGAAATAGCAAAAGAAACAAACTTCAACGAACTTATTACTACAGAGATACTCCCCCTACACGAAACTCTCAACAAAGATATAGAGAAATACTTTAATGGGGATGTAGAGAAATCGATAAAGAAGATTTGGGGCGTTAATCACAACAACATGAACTTCATCCTCATACCAAATATATTTGAACTGGGTCACAGCTTCGGATTATTTAGAAAAAACAATATTTATTCGATAACAAGCCCTTATGAAATTGATAACAAAACACAATTTGTACAACAATCAGTTATTTCAAACGCAATACACGAATTCTCACACAGTATCTTTAAAAAAAACCTCATGAAGAACAGTTTGTTCCAAAAACATGTTGAGCTAACAAAACATATAGAAGTTCCTAAAAAACTACAAAAGATTCACACAACTCCATTCATCTATATGGAGGAAACACTAATAAAAGTTGTAACTCAAATAATTAAAGAATTTCTATATGATAAAAATCATAGAACTCCGGAGGAGATTAAACAGAAAACTGTTAGAAGTTTAGACAGAATCACCAATCGAGGATACGAACAAGCTTACAACCTTTATGAAGTACTACACAACTCAGAAAACATTGTTGAAGATTACCTAACCTTTTTGACCAACAATACACAATGAAAAACCACCTCTAGACCCTCTTACACATTGATGATATAATGCTTTGCCCTAAACTTTTTAAACGCGCTTATGCAGGACTTTAAAAAATATCTCAACCCTCTCTACAAAGATATTGATCAAGTACAAAACTTCTCGGATGTTAAATACAAAAACGATCAAGAAAAGATTGAATACCCATACCTCGAACACATTACAAAAATCAATGTAAAAAGCATTGAATGGCTCCTACCAAGACTAGAAAGACTAACACAAGACCTAGAAGACCAAATCCATATTGTAGAACAAGAAACTGGAGACGACGCAGCAGCAGCAAAAAGTATATACAACCAAATACTCCAAGAAATACAACTTACAGTAAACAGAATTAACAAGGACTTAATAAAGGTAGACTCCCCATACTTTGGTAAAATCATATTCACTCCAAATGATACACCTACTAAAAAAGATATGAATATCTACATAGGGAAATTTGCAGTTACAGACAAAAAAACTCGTATACCACTTGTAGTAGACTGGAGAGCACCAATCGCAAACCTCTACTACCAAAACAGTGGACCAACTAAAAAAGTACATTTCGAAGCTCCCGTAGGTAAAAGAAAGGGAGAACTAAAAGAAAAGAAACAATTTGAAATATCAAGATCCAGAATACAAAACATCTACAATGCAACAACCGGAAACAGTGCAGCAGACGCCTTCTTACTAAGCCAACTCAACAGCAGACTCGGTAAAAAACTAGCAGATATAGTATCTACAATACAAGAACAACAGAATGAAATAATTAGAGGAAAGATAAATAAACCTGCGATAATCCAAGGAGTAGCAGGAAGTGGTAAAACCACAATACTCCTCCATAGACTTGCCTACCTCTTCTTTAACTACAAAGATGAAATCCTACCTGAAAAATCCCTAATCGTAGCTCCCAACAGAATGTTTCTAGACTACATCTCCGATGTACTACCAAACCTAGGAGTACATGGAATCAACACACAAACATATCTTTTCTGGGGGAAAAAGGTCCTTAACTGGGACAACCGTTTTAATATATCAACCGAAAAAGAGAACATTAAACACAAAGAATACAAAGGCTCTACCAAATTCCTTCAATTTCTTGACACATACTTCAACGACTTTGAAGAATCTCTTCTAGAGGATATTCCCTACTCAAGATCTGACAGAATCTCCAGACGATACTTCGAACTCAAAGAAAGCTTCCCACACATCTCTATGGAAGAACGCCTTAACCTTGCAATCGATTACGCCTTTGCCCAAAACCAATTCAGAACCAAACAAACAGGCTCATATGACGACACTTTCAATATACAGAATGAAAAGAAAAAGAAAATACTTTCATATACAAAGAAAAATCTTAATCCATACAGACTTTACAAAAACATCTTTACCAAAAAGCTCGTTCCAAAAGACATATGCACATATACTCTAAAAGGCTTACGCGCTAAAAGCGCTCATAGATATTTCAGAATGGAAGACCTAGCACCAATTGTATACCTACAACTCAAGATCCAAGGAACAAAAGATTTCGAACAACAATATATTGTAATTGATGAATGCCAAGACCTCTCACACATTGAGATATCAACACTAGCAAGTATTGCTAAAAATGGGAATATTCTCCTAGCAGGGGATTTAGCTCAATCCATAATACCACCGTTTTACATAAGGGATTGGGATACGGTAAAAGATCTACTCAAAAACTTAGGTCACTCAGATATTAGCTATCATCAACTTAACAGATGTTACCGTACTACAATCGAAATCATAGAATTCGCAAACAAGATATTTAGAGATAGATTCCCTAAAAGCTACAAACTTCCTGAAGCTGTACTACGACATGGAGATCCAATTAGAAACATTGTACTCACTAAAGAGCTAAAAGATATTAAAACCGATGAACTAAAAACTTTCCTCTCCACTATCCAACAAGAATTCGCAAAGGGAGCAGTCACATGTGCATTAATATGCAAGGATAAACAACATGCAAGAGCAGTATATGACAAAATTAAACCCTTTGAAGAACTCATAGGAAGAGAAATTACAGACTTCTCAGAGAACGATTACCACAATGGCCTACTAGTACTACCAGTATCTAGAGCAAAAGGGTTGGAGTTTGATAGTGTAGTAATATTGGATTTGAATGAAGAGAGATACCCAGACACAGAATACAATACTAGACTACTCTACGTTGCGATAACCAGAACACTACATAGATTAATAATTGTAAAGAATAAAAGTATAAAAGATTCTCCACTTCTAGATACCTAATATTTCTGATACACTGTACACAGTATGAAATCCATTAAGAAAAACATCTTTGACACGCTATCTACCACTGGATCTACACTCTTTAGCTCACCTGTAATAACTACAACACTCACAATATTGATAATTACAAAAATTACATACCCTGGCCTCATTCTCTCCTTTATCTTCTTCTATGTAATTACTCCAATACTAGCATACTCCTACCTTAGGAAAACAGGTTTGATTACTGATAAAACGTTTGATTTCAATATTAGAAAAAGAGAAGAAAGAACTCCTTACAATATAATTCTACTACTCGGTTTTCTTACAAACTACATACTAATTAACATGTACAACATTCCAGTCGTTACAGAAATAGCCTTACTCATACTCATCTCTTTCTTAGCATATTCTCTAATCTCCACCTTCTGGAAGATAAGTGGACATATGACACAGACAGTACTTACCATTACCACCCTAGCATACCTCTTCCCTAATCAAAGCATATATATTCTACTAATCGGATACCTACTCTTTGTCCCATGGGTGGGTTGGTCTAGAGTCTATGACAAGCATCACAATATCTACCAAGTAATAGCTGGAACGTTGGTTACCTCCCTTCTAGCTTTCATTGTTTTCACAATTCTCTAAAGATTTGATAGAATACATATATGGAAAACCTTAGCATTGTACAAATTAGAAAGAAATTACTTAGTAAGGAGCTAAGTGCAACAGAGGTTGTAAAGTACTACCTAGATCAGATAGGGAAAAAGGATAAGGAGTTAAATGCTTTCATCACGGTATGCGAAGAAAAATCACTTACACAGGCCAAGGAGTTTGATAATAACTTTGAAGTAGAGAGCAAGAAGAAAATGAGTGGTATTCCCATTGCAGTTAAGGATGTATTTAGTACAAAGGATGTACTTACTACCTGTGCTTCACATATTCTAGATGGTTACAAACCAGTATATGACTCCACCGTTATAAAAAGATTGAAAGAGGAAGGTATGATATTACTAGGTAAGACGAACCTAGATCAGTTCTGTCATGGTTCTTCTACAGTTACCTCTTACTACGGTCCTACTAGAAATCCACATGATTTAACCAAATTACCTGGTGGTAGTAGTGGTGGTAGTAGTGCTGCTACTGCAGCTGACATGTGTGCAGGTTCACTTGGTACAGAGACAGCAGGGTCAATTAGGTTGCCTGCTTCTTGGTGTGGTGTAGTTGGTTTAAAGCCTACATATGGTAGAGTCCCTAGGTATGGAATATTAGCAATGGGTTCATCGTTAGATAGCCCTGGTCCTCTTACTAAGAGTGTAGAGGATAGTGCGTATTTGCTATCCATTATGGCAGGGTATGATCCTCATGACTTTACTTCGTACAAGGATCCTGTCCCCAACTACTTTGAAGATTTGAGTATGGATAGTGTCAAGGGTATGAGGTTAGCTATACCCAAAGAGTATTTAGAATTAGAACTTACAGATGGAGTAAGAGAGAACTTTGATAAGTCAGTAAAGATTTTAAAGTCTCTTGGTGCAGAGATAGAGGAGATTAGTATTATGGATCCTAAGTTCTCTATGGCAGTGTATACAATTACTTGTAGGAGTGAGGTGTCTTCTAATCTTGCTAGGTATGATGGTACTAGGTTTGGTTTAGAGGGGAGTAGGAATGAGAGTGTAAGAGAGTTTTTTGAGTCTACAAGGGGTGAGGGTTTTGGAGAGGAGCCTAAGCGTAGGGTTATGACTGGGACTTTTTCTCTTTCCGCTGGTTATGCTGATGACTATTTCAAGAAGTCAGAGCAGGTTAGGGAATTAATTAGGGATGATTTCAGTAAGGTGTTTAAGAAGTTTGATGCAATTGTAGCTCCTTCTACTCCTTCTACAGCACTGACAGATAGGGATGCAGATAATCCTTTGTTTGGGGAGTTAGCAGATATATTAGCAGAGGGTAGTTCAGAGGCTGGTTTACCTGGTATTAGTATTCCTAATGGTTTGGAGAACAATATGCCTACTGGTATACAGTTCATTAGTAATCACTTAGAAGAACAGAAGATATTGGATTTGGGGTATGGGTTGGAGAAGGGGGTGGGAACTTAATTGTACAAACTGTAAGTAAAATTATATAATATATATAATTTTACTATACAATACTATGCCCGTACAAAAAGAAAAACTTTTTGTTTTTATCGATTATTCCAATACCTATAACCGGATTAAAGATATACACAAGAAAAGCAAATGCTTTAATAATCCTAATTGGCCGACATTTTTTGACCCAAGAATATTATCTAAAGGATTACTACAAGATCGGACTTTAGAACAAATCATGTTTTACTGTACTAAGCCTCCCACATGTAGACTCCGTGGAAATACAAAAGAACAAGACTCTTATCACGAGCAAATGAGGTATATTATGAAATTAGAAGGGTGTTCTGGATTAACTGTAAAATATGGCAATCTTAAAGGTATACCTGGTGATTGGAGAGAAAAAGGTTTGGATACACAATTAAGTGTGGATATGATAATGCATGCCGTTAATGAGCAATATGATACAGCAATACTTGTATCAAACGATACCGATTATGTTCCTGCAGTTCAAGCAGTAAGAAGTCTTGGAAAAAAGGTTGAATTACTATTCTTCAAAGGAAATCCCTGTGATGAACTTAAGAATTTATGTAATACAACAATTAGAGCAAGATCTAAATATTTTGAACCATTAAGAATGTAGAACATAACGGGGGTGAAACCCCCGTCGGTTACAATAGTAAACTATTGTAATGATGCTGAGGTATTATAAAGCATAATTGCAATAATTTCAATTATTTTCGCAATCAGAGATTATCCCAATACTCCGCCATATCTCTTGGAAGACATGAGGAGTTACATTAGATATAATCTCAACTGGTGAACCGCCTGAGACTCGAACTCAGTACCTACTGCTTAATCCTTAAAACAACTCAGAACAAAGAGCCTCTCTCATCCTTTCTTGATTCTCCCTATATAAAAAGACAAAAGGGAGACCACTACTACGAAAAGCTTCAATTTGCCTATGCTTCCTTTTTATACCCTTAGACCCCTTACCATTATTAGAAATCTTTTCTCTAGGGAACAATGTTATCTCAACAAACTTTCCAATACTAAAGCCATTCTTCACATTGAAAATATAGAAATCTGGGATCTGAACCATACTTTCAATCACAGGTTGAGGGAATACAATAAGTTGAGGGAAATCTAACAAAAGCTCAGAGAAACGTCGTTCATTTACAGGCATACATATCATTCTAGAATCTTCTTCAGTTAGAGGAGAGCCTAATTCAACACTAGTTTGAAAAGCCTCAAAAAGTCTCTCTTCTAAGTAATTGGTAATTGTTGGTTTTTCTAGTTCAAGTATTGGGTCCATGATTTGTTTTTGGTGAGCCGCCTGAGACTCGAACTCAGCACCTACTGCTTAAAAGGCAGTTGCTCTAACCGGATGAGCTAGCGGCCCGAAACTTGATGATTATATCCCTTCTTCTACATATTTTGCAACCGGCTTGTAACTCCTCCTATGAATATCACAAATACCAAACCTCTCCATAGCCTCCATATGCTTCTTAGTACCATAACCAACATGACTATCAAAACCATACTCAGGATATTTTAAATGATACTCCCTCATCACCCTATCCCTCTCTACCTTAGCAAGTACAGAACCACAAGCAATGGAATAATGATTAAGATCACCCTCCTTAATCTTTAACATAGGGTACTCGTCAATAAGCTCTACATTAAGACCATCTACGATAAGGTAGTTGGCCTTACTACCAACCATATCCTCCACACCCCTTAGAGCAATACTCATAGCCATAAGGACTGCTTCCTGTATACCCACCCTATCTATCTCCCTAGCACTAACCAAACCAATACCCCAACCCCATACACTCTCCTTAATTAAATCAAAAGCCTCCTCCCTTCTCTTCCTCGTCATCTTCTTACTATCCCTCACAATATCAACAATCTCAGAACTAGACTTAATAGCTACTGCCCCTGCACTAACAGGACCAGCAAAAGGTCCCCTCCCTGCCTCATCAATACCTACGACAACCCTGTAACCCTCACCCCAAAGTTTTTCCTCTAGTTTTGTATCTGGATATATCATATTAAAAATAT
>JAIOSB010000016.1 GCA_021107795.1 bacterium | reverse complement strand
TTACAGATGTAAACTTTTTTAATTGATATACATCCTTGTAAGAGAGGTATTGAGTACCAGACTCACAAAGAGGACACTTAAGATTTTGAATAATTCTTCTCTTCCTTCTCCTTTTCTTTGGACGACTACTTTGTGTTGTAGTAGTTGCCGTTGTTGTTGTTGTGTTTTTTACTTCTTCACTCATTACTTCCTAGCTTTACTAAATTAAAATGGTAAATCCTCTTCTAGTGGATCTTCATCCTTAGAAGGGACTTCTTCAACAGGTTTAGAGTCTTTTGGTGCTTCTTCTTTCTCACCTTCTGGCTTCTCTGTTATACCTACTCCTTGTTTCCCTTTATTATCCAAGAGAATCATATCATCAACCCTTATCTCAGTCTTGTATCTCTTACTTCCATCATCAGCTTCCCAACTTCTCGTGTTTAGGGATCCTTCGATATATACCTTCATACCCTTCGCTAAGAGTTGTTGACATATTTCTGCCATCTTACTCCATGCTACAATATTATGGAACTCTGCTAATTCCTTAAGTTCTCCCTTTTCATCCTTCCAAGATTTGTTTGTAGCCATTCCAAAGGTTGCTACAGCTGCACCAGAGTTTGTATATCGCAATTCCGGATCTCTTGTGAGATTCCCTATTAGTTGAGCTTTGTTTAAAGATCTTGCTGCCATGTATATTATTTATTTAATTTAACTATATCTAATCATACAACACAATTATGAACTTTTGATGAACTAGATATTTATTTCTTTTTTCTTAATTCCCGTCCCAATATCCTCAGGGTGTTCTACTTCTGTAATTAGGCTTCTGAGTATCTCTTGTTTTAATTTCAACTGTCTCGTCATCTCCCCTATATGTCTTGGAGCAATTTCGTAGTTATAAATGATGTAGTATCCTTCATTGTGACCTAATATCTTGTAAGTAAGGTATCTTTTACCCCATACTTCTACATCTAGGACTTTACCTTTTTGTGATTCTACAAGGTCAACAAGTTCCTTGTGTAATCTTTTTCTTACATCATCTGGTAGTAATGGTTTAAGTACTACCATTAGTTCATATATCTTTGTGTTCTCATTCTTAGCCATTAACTATGTGTCATAAAATTATATTTAGCGTTTGGATTTTAACAGAAAACAAAGCAAATGGGAAGAGTTTTGTGGTATTAACTTTTACTTTTTTGAAGATCTCTCTACGATTTTTTCTTCAACAGCTTGCATCTTTTCTCTTTGTTTCATCACTGCCTCTCCCCATTCTCTTTGAAGAACTGTTAGATAAACCCTAAAGGACACCTCTACCTCATCATCACACCCCTGCAAGTATTCTTCTATTGATTCTTTTGTCTCATCACTGTCTTGTGTAATAACTGTAATCATCTGTTGCATTTTCTCTTCTTGCTCTGGTGCTAAACGTTTTGCCCTGAAGTTCTCCCATTCCGCCTCTACCGCTGCAATCTTCACATTAAAGATATCTATCATTGAAGAATCACTTGCTTCGTAATACTCTCGTAAGAGGCATATTTCATCCTCTCCTACTTTCATTACTTCAATCATCTTCTTAAGTACCAACCCTCCTATCATTAAATCAGATTCTGGAGTATCAATTACCTTTAAAAGTTTTTCAAATTTATAAAAGCAAATGCCGTACCGAACAGATTCTCGTGTCATATATCTTAACTCCTTTATAATGCTACTACATTCTTGTAAGTCAATTATATATTCCGGCCAATCTATTTTCTCACCATCAGACAAGATCTCAACTCTCTCTAAATTATGAATATGTTCTTCCGCTTCATAAGAGAAATATGATAAAACTTCGGTAATAATAGGATTTGCATCAACTGCGTACAATCTTTCTTGAAGTTCAAAACGTTCCTGTTCTGAATTACAATCTTTCTCTATACTTGATTCTGACATAATTAAAGACTAAAAGTTTAATGTTGTATTATAACAAAGAACTAGGCCTAGGACACCTATAGCACAAACTATACACCCTGTCTATCCTCTTGAATATTGTTCTACGATTTGTTCTCTAAGAGCCTGCATCTTCTTCATTTGGCTCTTCAATGCCTTTCCATATTTCTTTTCAAGAACTATTATATCCGCTGAAAGGGACCCCGCTATTTCATCATCACATTTTCGTAAGTATTCGTTCATTGAGACTACAATACTCTTCCCATCACTATTTTGTGTAATAGCTGTGATCATCTGTTGCATTCGCTCTTCCTGCTGTGGTGTTAACCATTTTATCGTGAGGTCCTTCAATTCCGCCTTCATCGCTTCAATTTCCTCCTTAAGCATGGCTCTCTCTGAAGAATCACTTGCTTCGTAATACTCTCGTAAGAGGCATATCTCATCCTCTTCTACATTCATTACTTCCATCATCTTCTTAACTAGTAAATCTCTTGTCGCTGTTGAATCAGACTCTGGAGTATCAATTATCCCTAGTAATTCTTCGAGCATAGAAGCGACATATCCGTGCGAGGTAATATCCAAGCTCATATTTCTAAACTGATTTACAATGTTACCATAATCGAGTAAGTCACTAACATCGGACTCATATGATATAGGTTCTTCAGGGAAAGCAGATAAAACTTTGGACACACAACGCACTAGATAATCATATTCTTGATCCTCCCGACTTGGCATTTTGGAAATATCATCCTCAGGAAAATAAGAGAAAACTTCAGACACATCAGGCTCTCCCATAATTAAAGCTTAAGAACTTAGTATTTACATTATAACAAAGAACTAGGCCTAGCACACCCATAGCACAAACTATACACCTCTACTTGTTTGCTAAAATCACTACATAATCCCCATCCTCAGTAACATACTCCCTCCCCACATTCTTTACCAACCCCTTCTCCTTAGCACTACTCCACCCTCCTACCTTTAACAAATCGTCTACATTAACAACATCTGCAGTGATGAAACCCTTCTCTAAATCTGTATGTATAACACCCGCAGACTCCTTAACTGTTGCCCCCCTCTGTATAGTCCAAGCATTACACTCCTTCTCTGAACCTGTATAGAAAGTAAGTAGATTTAATCTCTTGTAAGCAATATCAATTACATCATCCACACTACTAGGAGAATACCCCAAAAGCTCCTTGTACTCCTCCATATCCTCCCCACCCCCTATCAACTTAACATCCACTCTCAATATATACTCCTTCTTACCACCTACAAACTCCTTTAGCCCACTTTCCCATCTCTCTAGATCCTCCTGTGCAACACCCTCTTTACAATTCAGTACAAACATACGAGGCTTAGAGGTAAGTAAGAAAAGCTCATGTACAATATCAGACTCATCCTCACTAAACTCCATATCTATCACAGGAACACCTTTACTCAACCCCTCCAATATTCTCTCAAGAACCCTACTCTCTACAACTGCCTCCTCCTTCCCAATCCTTGCCATCTTACCTACACCTACCATCTTCTTCTCTACAACTTCCATATCCTTTAGTATTAACTCTGATTGTACAATCTCAAAATCCTCAACAGGATCTACCCTATCATACACATGTACAATCTCTGTACTAGGAAAAGCCCTAAGGACATACATAATTACATCAACCTCTCTAATATGTGAAAGAAACTGATTACCCAAACCCTCACCCTGCGAAGCACCCTTCACAAGACCTGCAATATCTACGAAGGTCATAGCAGAGGGAACTACCTTCTGAGCCTTAAAAAACTCACTCATCCTATCCAATCGTACATCAGGTATTTGTATTACACCAACATTCTTATCTATCGTACAAAAAGGAAAGTTCTCAGCAGGTACACTCTTTTTTGTAAGTGCATTAAAGATTGTAGATTTCCCTGCATTGGGTAAACCCACTATACCAATTGAGAGTGTATGTGATTTAGTTATCATAATGCGCCTATAATATCATAAAATCAATATATTGTTTACAAACATGATATCATTTACTTATGAAAAAACTCCTCAATACGATTCTACTCCTTACACTCCTCCTTTCCCCCCACTTAGCACATGCATCCTCCTACGACTTCCATATTGAGCAAAATATGGAAATACAATATACAAAGAACTCTGATTACACTACTGTGCAGATTGAATATATTAGAGAGGTACAAGGTAGCGAGTATTTTTTCCCTGCAAGCGGAAGTAAAACATTCGTAATACCTGATATTCTTACTCAAACTGATTCTCAAATATCTACCGAAAGAAAGTTTAAGGTAGACTCAATTACGGTACAAGACTCCAACAGTAAAACCCTTACCTACTCCACAGAAGAAAAAGAGGGGGAAGGAATACATGTAATTGTACCTAATTACAAACAAACGACCAGAAGCTCTCCATACAAGATATATCTAACATACAAAACACACGACTTTGTACAAGTTGTACAGCAAAACGTCACATTACAAGCTCCTTCTTTACCGAAAGACACACAATTTAGTATGTTACATGAAGATACTAATACCAAGACAAATCTCGAATACAACCTTAATATTGTCGTAGACAGAGAGATTGGAGAATTAGCTAAGATATGGCCCACTACATATACGCTAGATAGTGGTGATGGACAGGATGCCTACTTCTTCTCCGCAGAATCTAGGTTAGGGAAAAACCCATATTTACAATTTGGGACGCCGCAGATATATAGATTTGAGTTGGAATATGAAACTCCACAGACAGATACATTCCTACCAGAGAACTATCCTGACATATTCAAAGAGTTTTCTAAGAATATTTTCGAGATATCTCTACCAAGATACTTCGATGAGAATATGCAGACAGTGAAGATAGAGAGTATGTCTCCTACTCCTAGTAAGATAGGGCGAGATAGTGAGGGGAATATCATTGCAACATTTGAGGTAGATGCACACGAGCAAAGTACAATATCAGTAATTGGATATATATGGGTAGAACAAAATGCCCTAAGTGATCCTAAACTCATCCCTAATATAGAGCTTTCTCTCTATGAGAACGCCATTTCAGAGGATTCGACCCTGTCTGGATATCTTACCTCTACAAAGTATTGGCAAGTAAATGATACATATATTCAACAGGAGGCCAAGGCATTAAAGAGTGATATGGTAAATATCCTTGATTTAATTAGAGCAGATTACACATATATAAATGAGAAGTTAGATTACGACCAGACTAAAGCAGATTCTGGGAATGATAGGATTGGAGCAAAGGAGGCATTAGAGGGTGGTGGTTCAGTCTGTATGGAGTATTCTGATGCTATGATTACAATATTGAGAGCACAGGGGATACCTGCAAGGGCAGCTCTTGGGTATGCAAATTTAAAAGACATTGCTCATACACAAGATTCTCAAGTAAGGCATCAGTGGGTACAGGTATGGTTGCCTGATTATGGTTGGTTGTCTATAGATCCGACCTTAGAGAGTGAGAATATGGATATCGGACAGAATGTTGGCCGAATCCTTTGGGAGACTTTTAGTGGAAATGATTTGTCTAATACCAAGGTATATTCTGCAGATTCTTTGTCCGATATTGATGATTTAGGGTTTAATATCTCAATCTATGCAGTTACAGAGAATGATATTGAGGATATAGATAGTTTACAAAGTTATGAGGAGATATCTCCAGTTGAGGATCTTTCTGAAGAGAATGTTGGGGATATGTTAAACAAATTCTTTAAGGCGAGTAGTATTGGAAGAAGTACAGCAATTGTTGCACCAATTATCTTAGTACTCATTGTACTAGTCATATGTATTTCATCAGTAAGATGGGTAGTTAGAAGAATAAGGAAGAGGTAGATAACATATTGCATTGCCACACCTTAATCACAAAAAGAAAGATTAAACTAATCTACCCTGCTAATTTAAGAAAAACTCTATCCGCTCCTTCTCCATATACATTAGCCTTGTAATCATAAATAATGAATCCATTTTTGACGTAGAGTATTAGTGCTCCAAGGTTTAGAGGAGATACAGTTAGGTATACTTTGGTAAATTTCTTCTTTTTTAGGTCATCAATGATTCTGTTCAGTATCCTTTCACCTAACCCTTGCCTTCTATAAGTTGTGTCAACCACAATAGAGCTAATCTCATATACGCCACACTCCGCATTATACTTACTCCAGTTTGTTCGATATGCACCCCAACCAACCAATCTTTCTTTATCGAATAACCCTATTGCTCCACAATCATCTGGATTATCAAATATGAATAATAATGTCTTCTGATCGTATCTTACATAGTGGGGTTTATCAGGAGCATGGTGTTTTTCCAGTTCGATAATACTAGCAATATCTGACTTACACAGTTGGCGAATCTTCATATCAGGATTATATCATCAATCAGAAGAAAATCTACTTAATATCCAACAACTCCCCTACAGCCTCTTTACCTTGCTCTAATCGTCCTTCTGTCTGTGCATACAATATTGCTACTACATCACCCTTCTCCACCCTATCCCCTACACCCTTCTCAAAGAATATTCCTGCCTCTTTAACCTTAGGTGTACCTAAAGACCGTGCAATATCTACAATAGTTCTAGTATCAATCCTTGTGATTGTACCACCCTTCTTAGCCTTAAGCTCAAAAGTAAGCTTCCCTACCTCAATCTCCTGAGAAAGAATAACCTTCTTTTGCCCTTGACTCACTGCAATCCTCCAGAATGTACTCAATGCCCTCTTACTTGACAATGTCTCTAGAGCCAATTCCCTACCCTTACCCTTCTTAGCTCTACCAGACTCCTCTAGAAGAATCTCCGCCATATCTAATACTGTATCCTCCAACCCCCTAGATCTATTGTCTGTCTGCTCTAAAACCCTAAGAGCCTCCCTTATCTCTAAAGCAGGACCCACACCATTACCATCTGGACCCTTAATCTGCCTTTTTATTACAAAACACCTAATACCAAACCTTGAGAACAGTTTTACAAACTCTTTCTCTAAAAATTCTAAATCATCTGGCCTATCCAACTTCGTATTCTTACCATATGGGAGATCTATTAATACACATGTAGAACCCATAGCGACCTTCTTTGCTACAATACTTACTAACACTTTTTGGAACTCCTGTATTCTTAACGACCTCTCTACGTTGATAATTTCATCATCCGCAGGAGCTAAGAACAAAGAACCTCCCCATATTAAACAAGCCCCTGTCTCCTTAACTACTTTGTATACATCCTCTTTAGAAACAGCTACAGGCATCACTACCTCTAAGATATCGCTAGTACCTGCTGGGGAGGTAATAGCGCGAGTAGAAGTATTTGGACACACTAAATCATTTGCTGCAAGTATAGATACAAGTATAGGGGTAATCCCCTTCCCTGCAGTACCACCAATAGAGTGTTTATCTACAACAAGATCTCCATTACCCTTAATATTCTTGAAACTAAGCTTCTCTCCCGAATTAGCCATACCCTTTGTCATCCAATATATCTCATCCTCATCAAACCCTGGATTAAAGAATGTACTTACAAAGAATGCAACCTCTGTTTCCCTTAACTTCCTACTACCAATATCCTCCATAATGGAGAGTAATTCCTTTTCATTCAGCTTCTCCCCCTTCATTTTCTTTCTAATAGCGTCTAATGCCTTAGTAGGCTTAGGAATATCTAAGAATATCTTCTGATTTACAGGTGCAAATCTCTCATCCACAAGCTCTTCATACAAACCTATCTCCCCTTCTGAGACTTCTGAATCTGTGATAATTACCTTTACATACATCTCGACATCCCTATATCCAAGAAGTGCCGTACCTCCGTCCTTAATCCCTATTCTCTCTGCATCTGTTCTGTGCAGTACAACAAAGAGGTCTTTTCCACCTTCAAAATCTAATTCTATTGATTTAAGATATAGTCCCATACTTATTATTTCTAATATTATTTATCCGGTTTCTGTTTAAAAAGCCAAGGATATTCCCTCTGTACTACCCCCGCTATTTCGTTTGATTTAAGGATACCATATTCTGTAATGAAGCCTGTGATAAGGCCTGCATCTACAATCTCAAAAGCAGGATTATACATCTCTAATCCCTTAGGAGCATTATCCCACAATTCTTTGTCCTCTCTTACCTCTATTTCCACCTCATTGTATGCTGTATCATGATCAATCTTTAACAACGGAGTGACTACATACAATGGCTTATCTGCCTGTTTTGCAGTCATAGCGATTCCCCAACTACCTATCTTGTTTACACAGTAACCCTTCATTGTGATTACATCAGCCCCTATGAATATGGCAGATACAGGTCTACTACCTCTTCCAATAACAAAGGATTCTGCTGCATTATCAGCAATTAATGTAGTCTTAATCCTAGCATCTACCAAATTCTTCGCAGTAATCCTACCTTGAAATCTTGGCCTAGTCTCTGTACATACTGCAGTAAAGTCATCGTCTCCTCTTGCAATGGCTTTGATAATTGCATTTGCCGTTGAAGAATGACAATGTGTGAGAATATGATCAATATATGTGAGCTTAGAAGTATTGTGTTCAATTATCTTACTCTTAGCTGTCGCAATCATCTGTAAATACTCCTCACAAATATCCTCCAACATCTCCCTTGCTTTAGACAGCTCCAACTTCATACCTTTTCTCTCAGAGAAGACATATTTCATATACAGAACGCCATTTTGAGCCAAAGGCTCATTTGGTCTTGCATATGCTAAATAGTTACCAATATTGATAATTCTTTCAAACAGACTGTCATCCTGAACAACTTCACTCCTAACTGCCTCCTTCATACCCTCAAGTGTGGATATTGCGACATTGGTTGCTCCCTGTATACTTAAATCTTTAATATCTTTATATATTTTCTCTATTTCTACTGGATATTTCATACTACTTTAATTCGAATTCTTCATATAATTCAGGGACACATACATCTAAATCTAGCTCTGATTTAATATTACTTGCAAAACCAATTGAAATTTCTTTATCTCCATGTGTGATAAAGACCTTCTTAGGTGTATGCCCAAAGCTTCTTAACCAATATCTTAGATCCCTTTGATCTCCATGAGCAGAGAAGCCTCCTAATGTATGAACTTGAGCATTAACTTCTACTTGTTCACCAAATATCCTAACTGAAGCCTCCCCTTCTACCAATCTTCTACCAAGAGTTCCTTCTACTTGGTAACCTACAATGATAACGTTGGTTTTTGGATTAGCAAGATTATTCTTAAGATGATGTACTATCCTCCCACCTGTACACATACCACTACCAGCAATTATTAATATCCCCTGCTTATCTATCAATCTCTTTGATTCTTCTGCAGATTCAATTATCTTCAATCCGTCAAATTCGAATGGGTTATCCCCTTTCTCAAGAAGTCTTCTTGCATCTTCGTCATAGAAGGCAGGGTACATTTTGAATATGGCTGTAGCCTTTGATGCCATTGGACTATCAAGAAATACTTCTAAGCCTTCTAGGAGATTGTTTTCAACAAAGAGGTTTAGCTCATACAAAATCTCTTGTGTACGTTCTATTGCAAATGATGGAATTAGAATATTACCACCTTCTTTCTGTGCTCGTTTTATTATCGAAAGAAACTCCAATACTGTCTCGTCCCTGCTTTTGTGCAACCTATTGCCATATGTAGACTCACAAACGACATAGTCAGCTTTACTAATCATATCTGGGTCCTTAATTATCCTTGCCCCTGGTTGTCCTAGATCGCCGGAGAAGACTAGCTTCCTCTCTCTTCCAGCTTCTGTCTTAACCCAGAACTCAAGCATTGCAGAACCGATAATGTGGCCCGCATCTCTCATCCTAAATTCAAGCTTTTCTCCCAATTTAACAGAATTACCATATGGATATATCTCAAACCTTGTCATAGTGTCTTCTACCTCTTCTTCTGAATACATTGGTTCACGACTTACATATTCCTCGCTTTGAGGGTCTAGCTCACTACCAGACTTCCTTATTGCTCTTGCTTCCCATCTATTAAAATCTTCTCTTTGTATTTTAGCAGAATCCAAAAGTACTACACTCGTGAGATCTCTTGTTGGCTGCGTTGATATTATCCTACCCTTAAAACCTTGTTTGATAAGGCGAGGTAATCTTCCACAATGATCGTAGTGTGCGTGTGTAAGAAAAACATAGTCAAGTGTTGCTGGATCAAAAGGGAAAGCTTCCCTATTCAAAGAATCAGCTTTTTTACTTCCTTGGAATGCTCCACAATCTACAAGGAATTTCGCAGATCCAGTATCTATGTAGTAACAAGATCCAGTGACCATACGCGCTGCTCCACAGAATTGGATTTTCATTTAGGCAGATTTTAATATTAGTTAGTATATCTTACATCATCTTTCTAGCCTCTTCCAGTAATATCTCTTTACTGTTTAAAAGAGGATCTTCTACAACAATATCTAGCAATTTTCTTAATATTTCGCCCATTTTAGGACCACTTTTAATCCCAATTTGGGCTAAATCTTCTCCATTAATTTTTAGGTCTGCTATTTTTAATGCCATATCTTCTTGTAGCACTTTGGATATGTGGGTCTGTAGCTGAGCTATTTCTTCTGGTTGAAATTCAGATACAGGATTAGATGTAGCATCAGCTATTCTAAGCCTGAAAAGGTCATCTACATTTTCTTCTCCTACTCTTTGTAGAAACCTCCTTATCGCACTATCTCCCCACTCATTTAGTAATACCCTTTCTTGCTCATTCTTTGGCATATCGGAGGTCACATGTGGGTAAAAGAACATATGGTTTCTAACTAGTCTGCTTACTTTTTCAATTTCATGTTTAGAAAACTTTAGTCTTCTCATTATCTCTTCTGTCATTTGGGCCCCTACTGTGTCATGTCCATAGAAGTGGCCATTTCCCATATCTGTTCTTACCTTCCCTATATCATGTAAGAGTGCTGCTAATTTGACAGAATCATGAGCAATATCACATGTACGGAGAGAGTGTTCATATACATCATATTTATGAAAGAGTTTCTGTTCCATACCTACAGCTTCTAGTAATTCTGGTAAAAAGATTGCTAGAAGGCCAGTGTCTTTCATTAGATTAATCCCCACTGAGGGCTTAGAGGATTGTAGAAGCATTTTCATAAATTCATCTCTAATACGCTCAAGGGATACCATTTCTGCAACAGGTAGAGCTCTAGATATAGCTTTGAGGGTTTCCTCTTCAATATCGAACTCTAATTGGCTAGCTAATCTGCATGCTTTGAATGCACGTAGTCCATCCTCTTTAAATCTTTCAACTGGAGTACCTACAGCTTTGACTGTCTTCAAGTTTATATCCGTGATTCCACTAAAGGGATCGTAGATATCCAGAAGCTGTTCATCTTTACTGCCTTCAAGATTTGCAGATGAGAGATCTATAGCCATGGCATTGAATGTAAAGTCTCTCCTACCTAAGTCCTTATCTATTTCAACTACAAACTCTACACTACTGGGCCATCTTCCATCTACATACTCTGCTTCACTTCTAAATGTAGTCACTTCTACTTCGTGTACTTCTCCTTTACTGTCTTGCGTGAGAGAGAGCACTGTTCCAAACTTTGCTCCAGTTGCAACTGACTTAGGGAATATATTCAACATTTCATCTGGTAGTGCATCAGTCGCAAGATCGTAGTCATTAGGGATCTTTCCGATTACAAGATCCCTTATTGCACCACCCACTAGGTAGCATTCAAACCCTTCGTCTACAAGCATCTTTGCAGTATTTTGTACATAGTCTGGTAATGATATTGACAGTTTCATAGTATATTAAGATTATCAGTAAACAATGGTTTTATCAATCTCCAAAAGTTGTCTCTACCACTTTGATGGTTTGTGATAGGTAATATTTCTAATCCTAGGATATCTTCCCAATATTCTTCCTGTGTAGAAGGTGGTATTGGTGGGTTGTACTCTGCGATTAATTCCTTTGTTTTATACACATGCGGAAGCCTTCGAATACAGAGACTTTCTCTGTCTGGCTGGAACCGAGCACCACCAATCCACTCCCCTTCTATCTTGCTCCATACAGATATTGATTCCGGCTTAAGGTAATTATCCCAATCTGATCCTCGCACCATACAGTGTGCCTTAGTATTTCTATCCATTAGTCTGATAATTCCACAATTCACACTTTCTTCACCTACTACACATCTTTTATGTACCACCATTTGATGTTCTTCATATTCATCAAAGTCCATTATGAGATGTGACCCTTCGTCATAGAATATCCATATGTCCTGTAAAGATTCCTTCGTAATATTTCTTACATAGAGGGTTAATTCTGAGAGGTTTTCGCTCAGTACTTTTACTTTCCACTCGTATAGTTCAAGTGAAGGTTTCATTGTAAAAGATTCTATTACAACCCCTCTACTCATTCCACTATCCATATCGGATGAAAGCAAGCCCACCCCTTCAATATCTACATACTTTCCCCCTCTGGACGGTCCATCTGAATATGTTATCCCTTCCTCAAACTCTTGATTTGGATTCTCGTAGAAGAGCTGAGTCATATCCCCATTAGGTATGTGTTCTCTACTCAGAGGAATTCTAATGGTTTCGATATCTACTTCGTCTGGGGTGTAGTTATACCAGTAATATCCAATATCTACCTGCGAGAGTGGTGGTATAGCCAACATAGTCATCTTATCAAATATTCTGCTTTTGTAATTATCCTGTGTAAGATGACTTAGCACTGTGTGAGAGAGTACATCGGAGGTATATTCCCCTTCTATATGCATAGGTTCATATGATATATCTTCTCGTGATGGTAGCTCCCCTATCGTAAATGATATTGTGCTGTAGAATCCTTCGTCTAGAGCATATATATGATGAATTGGGGATATGGAGAGAAAGAGTATTGAAAACAGAACAATCTTTAATATTTGCATAACTTTAGGCACTAAGATTAGTACCTATATTTTACTAAACAGTTATGAACTTTCGATGAACTACTTTCCCATTTTAACTTTTTCTGTAATGTAAAAGTTTCGATTTGAATCTGTCTTACCAAACATCATCTCCGTCATAGCTTGTAAATATGGGATAAAGCCAAAAGTAAGCATATTTACAGTAACTAAGAGTGTTTCTATAAAATCTAGACCGTGCCTCCACCACTTCCAACCCTTTGGCACGGGAGTAATCTTTCTTCTCGCAAAGACCATTGGAATATTACTTAATGTAATGAAAGTAAAGATATAGCTAAGAAGTTTTGGCAAATTGTATGAAAAGGCACTAAATTGATATGCAGGATTTAACCATCCCATTATTTTCAACCCAAAAGTGAGAACAAAAATAATAGTAAGATACCAGATTTGATTTTCAAACATCATATGGAAAAGTATTAACTTTCTCCTAAGCGGGAACTCTTTATCCGCTATCATTGAAGCGGCACTAATCGGGAGATTGATAATTCCCCACCCCCATCTGTGTTGCTGTTTATAATATGATTTATGCGACTCCCAAAGGTTCTTATTCTCAACAGCATCATTATATGTAGGAATATATACCTCTTGACTCTTGAACTGACCTTTTGTCCTAACTTGAGCATTCCAAAAAAATGCAGTGTCGTCATTGGCAATTTCAGGATCCCAAAATTGGACATCCTTCAGTGTTTGTAGATTTACAATGTATGAGGAGAATGAGTCTCGCGCATACACTTCTTCATTAGATCCAGGAAATCTTCTAGTCTTTCTTATAACCCACTCATGCAAAATAACGAGAGTCAACATTGCCGACTGAGCTCTAATAATTGGGGCAACTCTCCAAAGATTATTGTTGAATGTATGAAGTGCAGAAGTATAAAACCTCATATTTGGTTCTTCTACTGTCAAATACTTATATGATACTGCCGAAAGATACTTCGGATGAGGCCTTAAATCAGAGTCACAAGTAATTAGCAAATACTCTTCTAGATTCTCTCCCCTATCCTCTAATTCTTTTACATAATTCCTTGTTGCCCAATTAATATTCCCCCCCTTAACTCCAGCTATTTCACCAGGTATGCCCGCTGGATGTACATAATATTGCATACTGTTGAAAAACTCCCCATATTTCTCCTGCAAATATTCAAAATTCTTTTTCTGGAAATCTTGTTTCCCTTCCTCCATTGCTATAACCACATCTATCTTATCCGCCCCGACATCACTATTCACCCAAGCTTCGAATGAGGGCTCTAGTGTATCTAAACTCTCAGCATATACTGGACAAATATAGATAAACTTCAATTTCTCAAATTCACTTTGTTTTTCACTCTTAATCTTGTGCATCCAATCCACTGCCGTTTCATGCTTCATACGTTTCAAACCGACTAGAATACCATACACAAATTTAACACTTCTTACAGTCCAATATGCCACTAGATATGCAACATATATGATAAATGCTGTATTCCAGCCCATTAGAGCAAAAAAGAATGGTGCAAGTATAAACATCCACACTATTAAACCGGGAACTATTTCCAGGGATCTTCTTGTTCTTTTCGGGGTATTTTTAGGAAAGCCATACTTTCTATCAGTTGGTTTAAACTCATTTTGTTTCAAATTTGGGATTAAGAAAACTTATCTATATCTGTGTTTACATCTATGCTATGATGATTATACATTATATTAATATCTATAACAAAAGTTCATGAAAGTCCTTTTTATAAATGGTTTTAGTAAAAACCAGGTAGGCGGAGAGAGCAAAGTTGCGGAAGAAATCTCCCATTATTTCTCTCAAGACAATACTCTCGATGTTGCATTAATTAGATCTGGAGAGAAGACAGAGTTAGATTCCAACGAGGGCGCTTTGAAAGTTTTCTCTTTTAAGGCATATAATGACAATTTTATATCCATCTCAAGATTTACTGGCATAGATCTATTCAGACTTAGAAACTTTCTTAGAGAATTCCAACCTGATGTCATACATAGTCATACAATAATACCTTTTGTGTTATTCATCCAAGCTTGGGCAAATATTAATAAAGTCCCATTCATATACACAACACACGGCTTACCAAATCAATTGACAAGTTTTTTAATACAAAACAAGATCCGTTTTCTCAAAATAGTGTCCTCTGTAATAGATACTTATGCAAAAGTCTTCTACAACAATTGTAATGCTTTAATTTGCCTAAACCAAGCCGCGAGAGATGAATTAATTAAGATAAGATATAAAGGGCCAATACATATAATCCCTAACGGTAGAGACTTGAAGAGATATTACAAACCAAAAGACATAAGTTTAGAAGACAAGATTATTCATTTGACATTTGTTGGATATCTAGATCGAAGGAAAAACCAACACTACTTAGTAAATATTCTCCAGTATTTACCAAAAAGATATCATTTACATCTAATTGGGACTTCAGATAACAGGAGATATGTACAAGAGATAGAAATCCTTATTAAAAACCTTAAATTAAGCAAGAGAGTCTCCCTACATGGAAATCTCCCCCACGAAGAAGTTATTGATATCCTTAATCAAAGCTATCTTTTTGTATCAGCTTCTACAAAAGAAGTCCAGAGTCTTGCAATACTTGAAGCCTTAGCTTCTGGTACCCCAGTAGTAGGATTAAGTAACGAAACCGTAGATGAGTTTGTCAACAAGAATACTGGTATATGGCTTAATGCTAATACTTCTCCGAAAGAATTTGCTCAATCAATTGAGCATTTCGCACAAAAGGAGATCTCTGATTATGAAAATATGTCAAAATCCTGTCTTGAGAGAGTATCAGAATTAGACTGGAGTAATATACAAACAAGAACAGTAAAATTATATGAAGAAATCATCAAGCTTAAACCTAAGAAATCTCACACTAGAAGCTTCCTTTCTCTCATATTACTTCTATTATTGATTATTCCACTCTATCCTCTCGTATACGTCGCTACAAAATTTTCTGCTAAAGGAAGGTAAGCACAAGTTTGCAATAGCCTATTTCATCTTTCTTAATACAGTAAGAAAAACTTTCTCAATCTTGTCTTGATAAGCTCGTACCAAAATATATCCGATTACAACAACTCCTGCTACTACTACAACTCTCATATAAACATCATATATCTCTAGTAAGTCTCCAATACCTATACCCAAACCATATCCCATTAAACTTACTATAAAATTCTTTATAAGGCATATGATAGAAACCCATAGAAGATATGTCTGTACCTTTAATGACTTATACTTCCCAATTAGGATTAACCCTGGTATTGCAATCACACTGATTACCTTTACTGCTATTAAAGCTCGAATTGGATGAGTAAAAAGGATCTCTTTAATCACCCGTAAGAGATTGTTTTGCTCATACTTCTTGACCTTTTTATTAAGCTTTATGTTAGATAACCATCTTCCTAAACAGTAAAAGAACATATCTGCAACAATTTCTGCAAGAATAAGGAGGGGAAATGCTATAGATATATCTAACTGACCAGTAGTAGCTATGAAAGCAGATATAAATCCTGCAACAGGGCCTTCAAGAAGATAAACAATGAATAGTAGTATGTATTTAGATTGTTGTGCAAGTTCTGTAATGAGAGTAAGAAAATCCATAAGACAAGTATACTATAATACTGTAAAAAACAAACACAAGAACAGAATCTATTCCTCTATCGAATAAACTAACTTACAATTTGTCACACTCAGCATCAACTAAACACTGATCTATTTCCTCTTGAGTAGGTGCTGTAAGACAAAACCCACATAGCAACTCCCTATTTGCTTCAGCGTCTTGTTCTCCCATCTCCTTTAACTCCTCTACACTATAACCCTGGAAACCCTCCATCATCTCTGTAATATCATCAAACTCCATACCTTCAGGTAATTCAAACTCAGCGTCATCTTTTACCCATGGGACACATACCAAATCCAATTCTTCCTCTAATCCGAAGACATCTTCACTTGCATCAAACTCATCTCCCCCTTCAAATGCTGAGAGCAATGCTTTCATACCTCTAGGCTGAGCATCAGTCCAAACATATACCCACTCAGTAAGTGCAACCATATCCATCTGAGCATCTGGTGCACCATCTTCTCCTTCAATGTGAATTTCTGTATGAACAAGATTACCAGCAATATATATTGTCCCATGAGCTTGAACATCCTCTTCATCCTGTACATATGTACACTTGAGTGTATCTCCACTATCCATTAAATCCTGCAATGAGCTTACAATTACCTCTTCAGTCGTAGGAAGTATATCCAACTTCTCTTGAATATTTGATATAGTATCACTGACTATATTCCCCTCATCTGCAGACCCCAACATACCAGTAGCCTTTAAACCAGCATATGCACCACCTGCTATGACTGTAAGTACTACAAGAACAATGATTAGTTTTTTCATAAAACAATCTTATAAATTTATTTACATATTCTATACTATATTCTTCTAAAAACAAACCCACCACCCTCCTTCATATGTAGTAACCCATCTACAAAATGGTGTCTTTATCACACTTATCTTCAAATCCTCACAATTATCCAATCTATGTTGATATTGAAAATTAGAATATGTTTTAACCCTTTTAATAGCATACTCCTCTGTAATCCATGGTGCTATTGCAAGAATAAGGATAATAGTAGAGAGGAGGAATATTTTAAGTTTAGTTTTCATATTAATGTACAAAACTTGTTAATCGTAATTGGCGGAGAGAGAGGGATTCGAACCCCCGGTACAGAAACCTGTACAACGGTTTTCAAGACCGTCCCATTCGACCACTCTGGCATCTCTCCTAAATCTCCCGTATTATATATCAAATATATTGTATAATCTAATATTTAATATAAAGGATATCGAATATGGCAACAAAGAATAAAAAATACTTTCAAAAGGAACACTCTAAATTAATCTTCACAATTCTAGCATTAGCAGTATTCGGATTTGTACTAGTAGTTGCCAAACCCTACCTTAATGCAATCCTACTAGCTATAATAGTAGCATATATTGTACAACCAATATACAAATTCTTAACACAGAAGCTAAATACGAAAACGGTCAGTGCAAGCCTACTCTCTACTGCATTAATCATACTATTTACTCTCATAATTGGAGTTGCTTTGGGTATTGCAGTTATTAATATAGCTCTACTCATTTCAGAACAAGTTAATAATCTCAAGCTGGACAGCAGTACAGCAACACACTATCTACAAGATGGTACTGATTGGATAAACCAAAAAATGTACAAATTTAATCTACCAATTGAAATAACTATACAAGAAGTAATAGACAATCTCCAATCTTCTTTATCCGGATTGTTAAACAATGTACTCTCAACTGTATCTTCTATAAGCAGCTTTTCTGTTGATGCCTTCTTTAATTTAATGATCTTTTACGGACTCACATTCGTAATAATCCCTAAATTCGATAAAATCGTTTCTTTCATCAAACAAATTATTCCTTTCGAAGAAGAAATTACATCACTCTATATTAAAAGAACACTCGAAACTGCCAAAGCAATGGTATGGGGAATGTTAATAATAGCTGCAGGACAAAGTCTATTAGCTGGTCTTGTACTTTACTTCTTAGGTACACCATACACATTACTTATCATGCTCCTTGTAGCACTCTTTTCCTTTATCCCACTCCTTGGAACGGGGATAGTTATATTACCGATAGCAGGAATGTATATCCTTAATGGACAAATTCTCCAAGGTCTTGTACTTGCCTTAGCCCAAATTATAGTCATTGGAAATATTGATACAATCCTAAGAGCCAAGCTTATTCCAAAAGATGTAAGGATGTCCATATTTATCAGTTTCATCGCTATATTCGGAGGACTATCAATCTGGGGGATTTGGGGATTAATATACGGACCAGTCATCTTCATGCTACTATTAACTACAATCGAAGTAACTAACAAATATTACCTACCCAGTAAAACAAAGAAATAATATATACTTATATATATAATAGATGAATAACAAAACTGTCCTTACAATCACATGGATATGTATATTCACAATACTCTTCCCCGTATTTAGTACACTCGCAGAGGAGCTTGACTCAACAAACTACAAGCTCGTTGGAGTAACTACTCAAGGAGGAGACAGTGTAGAAAGTACGAACTACTCCTCACTACTTACACTAAACGAAACTCTTACTGACCCCACTACCTACTCTACTAATTACAAATCTCTCTCAGATCCTGTATATGCATTTAGACCTGCAGTACCAGAGGTTAGTTGCTTTGAAACAACCACAAGTGGAACTAGTAACTGCACTACTGGACCAGTCGAACTCCCTGCCGGAGGTATGGTAGTCCTGTGTGGAGGCAATGGCTGTTACAACAGAGCACGATTTGAAATAGATACAAATGACAACCCTACTGATACACTCTATGCAATACAAATCTCCACAGACAATTTTGTTTCAGACACAAACTATATAGATGCAGCTACCTACGAAATGGAACCCTACAGTGCACACAACATCAACGATTTCCGTACCCAAACACAATGGGAAACAGACACTTTCAATATCTTAGGACTTGCTTCATCTACACAATACTACATTCGAATCATCGCACTCCATGGAGACCTTACACAAACTGAAGAAGGGCCATCTGACACAGCTACAACTACAGAAGCAGCTTCAAGCTTTGATATAGATATTGCAATAGAAAGTGGAACCTCAACAGAGACAAGCCCACCCTACACAATATCTTTCACTGGTAGCACCTCCCTACTCGCTGGTGCAGGGACTGTAACTGCAGACGACTTAGTATGGTTTGATGCAGAAACTAATGGTGTCGGTGGATTTGCAGTAGTACAACAGGGAGCAAATGGAGGCCTATACAGTGCAACACACTCTGTACAAATAGATTCCATTACAGGTAATCTTGATACTACATCTGAAGGTTTTGGTTTACAAAGTTACTATATTGCCAACAGCAACGCATCCTCTGAGTTAGGAGATGTTACTGCAATGACCAATTACGCTGGAAGCATTAGTAATGTCGGAATAGTAGATACTGATTGGAACAAGGTCTATGATGGAGATGGAGCAATAGTGGATGGGAGAATGGCGCTATATCTAAAAGCTAGAGCAGCTGCAGACAAACAAGGGGCAACAGACTACAACGAAACCATTACTTTCATATTTGTACCAAGGTATTAAATATTATTCCTCATACACTTGACATTTCAAATAGAAAACAGATAATATATCTTATAACTTTATTAAATTGCCCAAAATGAAAAAGATCCTAAAAAAGTTCGGATATCTGTTCATGATTCCCCTAGTTGCCTTTACCCTTGTACTCTTTCCTGCGTTCAATTCTGATGCAGCGACACTTACTGCTGCGTACGTCATGTTCAATAGAATGGGTGCAAGTCTTACTGGGACTGATGATATAGAAATATATATTGCTTTTGAAACCTCTGGAGCTGTTGCTACAGGAGGTGAATTGACTTTGGAATTCCCCGATGCAGATGACACTCATTGGTGTGATACTGCAACTGATTTAACCGTATCAGGAGAAACCTCAACACCAGCAGACTCAACAGGTCAGTATGTTGTAGATGCAGCCCTACCCGGAACTCTCAGTGCATCATGTACACAAGGAAGTGGTGCATCTTCTGTAGATACAATTACAATAACGGGACTTACTGGTCTAACAGCTGGTCAAACATACGCCGTAAAGGTCTCAGATGGAACTACAGGTCAACTAGGTACATCTACTGCAGGAAACCATATTACTGTCTTAACTATAACTCAAGGAACTACTGTTGAAACCAAGTCTTTCGGTGTATATATTGTAGCAGACGATGAAGTCGATATTACAGCTACAGTTCAAGATGTAGAAACAGTAACATGCTCACTCAGTACAAATGCAGTTGCTCTTGGAAATCTTTACAAAGGAGGTGCATATGTTACAGGAACTCATACAATCTCAACATCAACTTCTGCCTCCGCTGCAGGATACTACTGGGTCGCATACGGTACAGGAGACTCTTCAGTAGATGCTGGTCTTTACAAGAGTACTGCAACAACATACTTAATCGCATCCTCTGGAGGAGCTAATACAGTAGACATTTCAACACCTGGATCAGAAGGATTTGGTATGAATGTGACAGTACCTACTGGTGCAACTGGAGGTACTGGATATTCAGGTAATGGAGCAGGAGTATTTGGATCACTCGGAATGGGCGACGGTGAAGTAGAACAAATTCTCTACCAAATAGGTGCACAAGTAGTTAGTGAGGATTCCACTATAACCTACGGTGCCAGGGCAGGTGCAAGTGCAGAAGCAGGATCATATGCAGAGACAGTTACCTTTGTATGTGGTGGTTACTACTAGAACTAGACTTAATTAACAAAATATGAAAAATCTAAGATACCTACTAAGTACTACCCTACTTTTCGCAATATTGTGTGTAACACACGTAGAGGCAAAAGCTCTCTCAATTGGTACTGCTCCAACTCATGAAAAATTACAGTTAGACTTAGGAGAAACATATAAAGGGGAATTCACTGTTTGGAACCTCGCAGAATCTACAATAACCTACTATGTAAATGCAAGTAGTTTTAAACAAATAGACAATCAACCCGGATCCGCCATATATCTTTCCTCCGAAGAAGACGCCAAAAACCCCTACTCCGCAAAGAAGTGGATTACCATAGAACAAGAGGTAATAGAGTTAGTCCCTAATCGAAATGTAACCGTTGGATATACAATAACAGTTCCCGAAGAAACAGCCTCTGGGGAATATAATGTTGAAATCTACTTCTCTTCTGAGGCAGCCGAACAACAAGATATCACTACAGCCTACAACCTACTAGGATCTGGAATTCCCATACTTATCACTGTGGGAGATGAATGGGCAGAAGGTGCTGAAATCCTAGACTTCCACTCTACAAAAAAGATATACGAAAGTCCTAGTCTAGCGACACTTATAACTCGAATTCAAAACCTCGGAGATACACATATCACACCAAAAGGGGATATCGTACTTACCAATATATTTAAAAAAGAAGTGGGTAGGATTAGTTTCAATACAGCAAACCAAAGTATTCTGAGAGACCAAAGTGGAATATATGAAAGTGATCTAGATTTAGAGAAATATATCAATAATGGACAAATCGTACTTGGACCAATCACTGCAAAAGCCATAATCCTTTATAAACATACTGACCCCGGTTATTCCATACTCTCTGCAACAACTACTTTCTGGATTATTCCCTGGAAGTTGATAATAGTGATATTACTTGTCATAATGATACCATATGTCACTCTTAGAACTAAAAAGAAAAAGCAGAAGAAAAGTATTAATCCTACTAAGCGCTACCCTCGTTAGTTTACTAATACCCAATAATACTTACGCGGAAACTATCTCCCCCATCTTCACAGAAGTTATACAAAATATAGGGGAAACTAGTAACCATTCTATCGATGTAGGAAATACAAACGATTACGACATCTACCTAATTCCACACATATACAAATATCTTCCCTCGTCAGAAGATATTTTGGACTTAGAACCATTTGAGAAGTTTGTGGAAATCAGTACAGATCCAATTCTAGTACCAGCAAACACCACTAAAGCTATCCCTTTCCAAATATTAGGATTAGAATCACTAGTACCAGGTACACACTACAACCTCATCACATTTGCACAACAACTAGATGATAGTGAGCTTGAGGATACAGCAACAGGGATAACAGCACAAAACTCCCACATTGTAATCCTAAATCTCATTAAAGATACAAATCTAGACACCATCACTCAAGATTACAATATCGATATACAAGTAACTAGTAGAGGAATACCTTTTCTTAAATCTCCTCAATTAAAGATTATTTTCTTCAACAACTCGAAGTATACACTCACACCAAAAGGAGAGATAACGGTAGTCAAACACAGTGTTGATAAAGAACCAGAATATATTAAAATAAATTCAGATAGAGACAGAGTATACCCACAAGATTCTCTTGAGATAAACTTCAAGGTAAATAATTGGTATTTAGAAGATATTCTCTTTGGAAAAACTGCCTATATCAAAATACAGAACGGAATAGACAACGAAGAGATTAATCATGAAATAGAGATAAAAGGATTTAAAGGTGAACTTCTTGGTATAGGTATTACACTAGTAATAGCTCTTACACTAACAAGATCAAAAAGGGATACTAAACTAAACTCAAAACCTTCTGAGTAGTCTTAAAACCTACCTTTGCAACATCTCGAAGCTTCTCTTCTCCATATCTCTGTACAAACTCAACACCAGATTCAATTACATGAGTAGCACCCTTAGGGAAATCAAAATCATACTTAGATTGCAACCTATCAAATTCTTCTAAAAATATCCCCCTCGCTAGAATAGATGCTGCTGCCACTGCGATATCTGACTCCCCTTTATGAAATTGCTCCACCTCTATACCTTTACCAAGCGGACCAAGTTCATCTAAGACCCTACTTTTGGAAGATGAGAATTGATCAATAACTACTTTCCTACACTCAATCTTCTTCTCTGCAAGATCTTGTAATCCTGTTTCAATACACTGAGAATGTTGTTTAGCAAGCAGTATGGATACATTACCATACTCATTAACCAAATCATTATACATATTCGGATATACGATAATTGGGTAGTAATATGGATAATCTTTCACTTCATCATACAATTGTAATATCTTCTTATCTGAGAACTTCTTAGAATCACCAAAGCCTAAATGTGATATCTTTTTTACAAAAGCTTCATCTACGAAACAAGCTACTACTACCAAAGAACCAAAGTAGTCCCCTTTCCCTACTTCATCTACACCCATATGAGGAATTATATCCTCATACTTTTCGTCACCCTTAATAGATACAATTATCTGAGTAAAATCTTCACTGCCTTGTAATACCAACTTCCCACTTGTATACAGTGTCGCTACTCCACCCATAGGTGATACAAAAGCTTCCTTTATATACATATTCCCTACAGGTTTCTCTTTCCAACCAAGATTCTTCATCACACTTGCAAAAGCCTCTATCTGAGTACTATCCAACTTTATACTAACCGTATTTTGTGCCATTTATATCTTTTCAATATTAAAACCAGTAGAAGTATCTACTACAACATAACCCCTATCCCCTATCTTATCCCTAAGTAGATCTGCTAACTCGAAATCTTTACTCTTTCTAGCCTCCTCCCTCTTCTCTACAAGCTTTAATATATCCTCGGGGACATCCAACCCCTGCATTTCTACTGAAGCCTCTAAATCCAAGCTCAAGACCTTATCGAAATCATAGATAGTAGTTAGTACATCCTCAGGTTTCTCATTAGATTTAATCATTTCATTTATCAATGCGAACCCCTTAGATATATTCAAGCTATCATTCAGACACTCTTCAAACCACTGTTTATAGTCAAGCAATATATTACCACTTCCATTAGTTTCTTTTCTCAGCTTTCTTAATTTACTAACTAAAGCCATTCTAGAATTCCTAGCACCCTCTAGTGCTTCTTTAGAGAAGTTAATCTTAATATGGTAATTTACAGAGACAAAAAGATATCTTAAATCTAAGACATCAAAACCCATATTCAGAATATCATCTAATACAACAAGACTTCCCTCACTCTTAGACATCTTTATATTATCCCCCACTACTAACCACTCATTATGAATCCAATAGCTAACAACTGGGTTTTTCATAGCTCCAATATTTTGGGCTCTTTCATTTGGGTGATGTATAGGGATATGATCAATTCCACCAGTGTGAATATCGAACTCATTGCCAAGTGCATCAATACTCATTGCTGAACACTCAATATGCCAACCTGGGAACCCATCTCCCCAAGGAGAGTTCCAATACATAGAGTGATTCTCATACCTATCTACTCTCTTCATCCATAATACAAAATCCGCAGGATGACGCTTCCCAAGATCAACATTTACCTCATCTCTTACACCTTCCTCTTTCTCATCCAGTGCTTGTCCTGTGAATATTGTATAGTCAGACATCTTAGAGACATCAAAATATACCGCTTGTTCTGTCTCGTAAGTATATCCATTCTTCTCAATCTCTTGAATCATTTCTATCATCTTATCAACATATTCTGTAGCTCTCAAAAATCCGTACTCCTTAACTCTACTAATATCTAACTTAGAATCTATGTTTTTTCCACTTGGAGAAAGGATATTCATTTTAGAAAAGTCCTCAAGTACGGTACGAATATATCTATCAGCAATCTCTATAGGCTCCACACCTTCACTACTAGCACTCTCCTCTATCTTGTCCTCCCCAAAGTCAGTATCATTTGTCATATGACCTACATCAGTAAGGTTCATTACTCTCTTTACATTATGCCCTAGATACAGAAAAGCTCTGTGCAAAACATCAAAGCTCACATATGCACGAATATTTCCAATATGCATCCTGTAGTAAACTGTAGGTCCGCAGCTATATATTGAGATTCTATCTTTAACTAAGGGTTTAATTTCCACTACACTCCTATCCAATGTGCTGTAAAGTTTCATAATATTGGTATTTTACTATGTATTAAATCTAATATCCATTTAAAAGGAGTATTCTTTGATCAAATTGAAGACTCTCTCCTACCATATATATCTCAACCTCAATATTACCCATGAGTGCTGGATCAAACCTTTCAAACAAAAGATATATATGATCATTCTTTTCTCTAAAAGATGCTCTACTTGATTCAAGGAACACCCTTGGAGTACTATCCTCAAAGATTTTCATCACTTTTATATCTCCTGTTGTACTAGTATATTCATACACCCAAAACTGTCTAGTACGATTAACCATGCTTATGGAAGGAGAAAGAAGTAATATATATCCATCATCTGTCTGTAAGAGAGAAAGGATAGGGTCATCCGATTCCATATCAAATACGACATCTTCATACACCCACTGTCTATGGTTAATCTTAATATTTAAATCACCAATATATACATCAGGCCATATCTCTTGGTTAAGAACCTCCCTCTTATCAAATACCCCGCTTATAAATAGTTCGTCATTAGAGAAAAGAATTCTTCCATTATCATCATATTGGATATCTTTAGTAGGTAGTGCTTGAAAACTGTCTAAATATATATCCTCTACACATCTTTCTACATCCAAATTATCAATATTGGGACATCCTATCCCTTCATTACTAATCCAGACACCCTTTACTGCAGAACTGTCGAGGACATAGATTTCTCTTTCACCAAATATCTTCTCAAAGTGTGAATTACAGAAGAAGTAGCTGAGTAGACCAAGACCACAGATAAGGGTGAATACAAGGAAGTAACCATTTTGATTAAGGAATTCTTTGTAAGTAACTCTCTGTGGTTTAGAAGACATTAAGCAGTAAATACAAATTATATACTCCTTCTACCCTCCAGTGCTCTTTTAAGTGTCAATCTATCTGCGTACTCAAGATCTGCTCCTGTTGGTAGCCCCATTGCTAACCTACTCACTATCATTGTACCCTCTTTGATATTTTTTTCAAATATGTCATGAATATAGCTAGCTGTAGCCTCTCCCTCAAGACTTGGATTAGTAGCTACGATTACTTCTAACTTCTTATCCTCTAATTCCTCAAGTAGCTCGTCTGCTCTTTCTTTAAGCTGCTTAAACCTTAAATCCTCTGCCCCTATTCCCTCTGCAGGAGATATTACACCACCTAATACAAAGTAAACCCCATCGTATATTGCAGAGTTTTCAAATGCCACTACATCCAGAGGTTCTTCTACAATACACAGTTTAGAATTCTTTCTGAGTAAATTACTACATAGATCACAAACCTCCTTATCTGAAACGTTGTAACATTTACTACAAAAACAGATATTCTCATCCATATCAATCAATGCATTTGCAAGTTTACTAGCATCCTTATTCGGAGATCTAAGGTAGTGATATGTCATCCTTGCAGCAGATTTAGGACCTACCCCTGGTAGCCTACTGAATTGCGTAATGACATTTTCGACAGATTTAGGTAATACAGACATATTTCCTCTAACTAAACATTTTCTTAAGGGAATCCATATCCATATCTGACATCATTTCTTTCTGTAATTTCTTCTGGTAACTCTTAAATGCTTCTTTCATTCTCTTCTTTATACCTTTCAAATCCTCTGCATCAAGGACTTCTTCATCAATATATATGTCTTCAAACTCTTGAGCTCCGTTCATATATATCTTAAGTCTACCATCTTTGGACTCTCCAGTAATTTTCTTTTCTCTCAATTTCTTCTGCATTCTCTTAGCTTCACCTTGCATTTTAAGAATCTCTTTTGGGTTTAACATATGTATTATTTAAGACAAATTAAAATATTAATTCATTATACAGTAAAGCTGGAAGTTTTAACTACTAAATAATTTAGTAAGGCTTAAACCCAATCTCAAGCTTAAACACATCTATTTGAGATCCAAAGAGGATTCTACTTAACAGTCCATACTTAGCGTTGTTGTTTACTGCAATTATTGGATAAATGTTCTTGTTGGCTA
>JAIOSB010000018.1 GCA_021107795.1 bacterium | reverse complement strand
TACAACTTCCCATTCTTTCAACTACTTCCTAAGAAAGTACAAAGATCTCTTAACGGCAAATTTGGACTGCGTCTTGCAGGCAAAGGGGAGGAGAAGGTTTATGAGGAGATTAATTATTTCAAAACAAAAGGTTGGCTTAAATTCTTCCCAAATGCTAGTCACAAGATTTACTGTCATATAGGTCCACTAATTACCAATCTTATTATCTGGAAGATCTGAATTTCTTCCCTGAAAGCTCAATTGACTTCTTAGCAAGAACAAACAAAGCATCCACCACATATGGATCTACTACATCTTTGTACAACACAGAAAGTTCTGTACACCCTAAAATTACAACATCACAACCCTGTAACTTGAGCTCTGCAACAACCTCTTTCAATTCTTCACCTGTTACTCCTTTACCACTCTTCACTCCACTATATATCACATCCATAACTTTCTTCTGATGCCCTTCACTTGGATATACAACCTCGATTGAATTCCTTTCACACTCTTCATCATATAGTTTAGTCTTGATAGTACCATCAGTTGCCAATACTCCTACCTTGTCTATTTTCCCTCCATTTCTACTACGGACATAGTTGATAACTTCTTCTATCATATTTATCACTGGAATATTTACACTATCTTGAATTTCTCTCCAAAAGTAATGGGACGTATTACATGGTATCGCTATATGTGAAGCCCCGAGACTCTCGAGAAGTACAGCATCCTTAATTAACAACTCCCTTACCTCTTGATCATTACCAGACAAAATTGCAGCCGTCCTATCAGGCATTGATGCATGATTAAGATATATAGCTTCAATATGCTCTTGATCACTACTAGCTTCTGTATAATCCACAATAAGATTGTAAAAGTATGCAGTAGCCTTTGACCCCATACCTCCGATAACTCCTAACTTCTTCATTATTCTAACCTCATCTTTCTAAAATGACTTATATGTGTTTTAAAAAACCTCAGAGACTTTACAAACCCCATGTCTTTAAAAAAGAATACAGGATTAACCACATCACCCGCAAGCAGCAAAGACAACATCTCTCTCCTGTACTTCTTTGATTTAACAAATATGAAAGCTAATACTAATGGTATTACAAGCCAAAGTTTCTTCTTTGTAGCTAAAGTATATCCCAACTCCTTTCCATTAACATATTCTTCTACCACATACTCTACAAGATTATATCCAGCACCTGTAACATAGAAATTACTTCTACCCTGCCTAGTATTTATTTCAAAAAACTTGTACTTATTATCTCTACTATCATATTTGATATCTAGATTAAAAAAGCCAATATACCCTATATCTTCTAAAAACTTTGTAACATTTTCTACAATCTGAGGGTTTGTATCATTTATAATGACGGAGTGGTTCCCCAGACCATGGGGAGTATGCTCTTCCATTAAGACATTACCCAGAGACATAAGTTTAACCTTACTATTCCTATCACAATATCCAGTTAGGACATACATGTATGTATCATCTCCAGGAATCATATCTTGAATAATTAATTTCTGATGATATCCAGCATCATAAATCTCCTTAACTACATTCCTTAGTTTTTCCTCACTCTTAATTTTGTAAATCTTTCTTTGTGTCTCAAATGGATATTCCCAATACACAACACTATCTGCAGCCTTGAGTATCACTGGGTATTCAAAACCATGTTCTAGGTTATCTCCCATATCTCTGGAGTACACAAATGTATTTGGGTAATCAATATTATACTTGTCACACAATTGATAGAATTTGTCTTTTAGAATAAGTTCTTGCATTAAATCGTAATCGATATATGGGATTATGACATTCTTCTCGAATTTGTCTTTTAATCTACTAGCAAGTGCAACATAGCTATCAGCACATCCAATCACTAAGATTTTTTTGTCTGGGTTTTTCTTCGCAACATTATTTACCACTTCCAAGAAAGTTTTCTCTTCTTCAATATTTTCCTTATTCCTATACTCAAGTATCTTACTATTACAATTGGGTCCTGTGTGATATTTACCGTAAACAATTGATTTAATCCGATATGCCTCGAAGAATGATCGCGCCATACTATATGAGTTGATGTCCCCTGCAAACAGTAGTGGTATAAAGTTGTGTTCCTTAAATTTCATGATGCTTCGATTAATTCCATAGTATCAATTAAAAATTGTACTCTATTGACACTTGCCTGCAAACTTTCAAAGTCTTTAAGAATATTGGAATATTCCTGTCTAGTAAGATCTTTACTCACCCTACCTATTACAATATTAGGAACAAAAACAGAGGTCTCTTTTATTTTCAACTCCTTCACTAATTCAGATTTCAAATTTCTTAGATATTCTCCCCCTTCATCAATACTCAAATATATTAAACCTCTCATCCTTTTAGCGTCTCCCAGTTTTATTCTATGCAAGGATATCCTAGATGCTGGAGTAGCGATATTCTTAAGTTTCTTCTTTAGGAGAGGTTTTTGTAGAGGTGATAGTTTCTGGTACTGATGTAAAGAGATTCTATAGTTCTCTAACTTAACCCACCTTACTGGGATTTCTTGTCCTGCGAATATTCTAGCTGCCTCCTTAGAGATTTCTTCTAATTGTTTACAAATATCTTGTTGTAGTAAGAATCCTAAAGAATATTTCATTCCTCTATTTCTCAATTTTATCAAACCCTGTATATTTCCTTAACACTTCTGGAACTATGATACTACCATCTGACTGTTGATATGTTTCAACTAGAGCTACCATTAACCTGCTTGTAGCTAATCCTGACGCGTTTAGGGTATTTAGATATTGCAGCTTGGTTCCATCGCTTGGTTTATATTTCATATTCCCTCTTCTGGCTTGGTAATCTCTTACATTTGATATTGAGCTTACTTCGTAGTACTGAGCTATTGCAGGTAACCATACCTCGAGATCTATTGTCTTAGCCGCACCTGCAGCACAATCACCTGCAGCAAGTAGTACTCTGTTGTAATGAAGACCTAATTCTTCAATTAATCTTTCTGCTTTATTTAATAGCTCCTCAAAAGCTTCTTCCGATTGCTCAGGTGTAGTAAACTGATACATCTCTACCTTATTAAACTGGTGAACTCTTATTAACCCTCTTTCATTTGCTCTGTAGCTTCCTGCTTCTTTTCTATAGCTTGGTGTATATGCAAACATCTTCTTTGGTAATTCTGATTCCTCTAATACTCCATCCCTATACATATTGGTAAGTACAGTCTCTGCAGTAGGTATTAGACATTGATCCTCGTTTACCCAATATACATCATCTTCAAATTTTGGAAGTTGTCCTGCAGTATATGCAGAATACCTGTTAACAATATGTGGAGGTATTATCATCTCATATCCGTCTTTTAAATGCTCTTTTATAAAGTAGTTTATCAACGCCCATTCTAATTGTGCACCTTTACCTCTATACATACTGAAATTTGCACCAGACATCTTGGATGCAGTCTCAAAATCAAATATGTCTAAGTTCTCTCCTAATTCTATGTGATCCTTTATCTCAAAATCAAAGGTCGGCTTCTCTCCAACCGTTTTCATTACCTTGTTGTTTTCTTTCTCACCACCTACAACATCTTCATCTGGAAAGTTTGGTAACTCCTCTAACAAAGAAGCTAGTTCTTCATCTTTTTCCTTAAGCTTTATTTCAACATCTTTTACTTCACCAGATTTAGTCTTAAGATTTTCTACTAGTTTAAGGAATTCTTCACCTCCCTTTTCTAGTTGAGACATTTGTTGATTGTAAGAGTTTTGTTCATTTCTTCTTTTATCATACTGCGTCTGTAATTCTTTTCGTTGGTTGTAGATTTCTACAATATTCTCTAGATTTAATTTCTCCTCTGGAACTCTTTTAAGTAGCGCTTTCTTAGCACCTTCAATGTCTTCAACTATCCTTTTTATATCTATCATCTTTTGTCCTCAAGTATATTTATATGTAAAGCGTTACCTTTATTATATTCTTGATAGTTAGTATAATCAAGGCTATGGATAAAAAGCATAAACAATTAAAGAAATCTATAGAAAAGGCTAGTAATATATTGATACTTTCTCACAAGGGTCCTGATATGGATGCCTTTTGTAGTATGTTGTTGGTTAAAGAGTTTCTAAACATATACTATCCAGAGAAAAAGGTCACCATTAAGGCTAAAAGAAGACCCTCTTTCAATATCCCTAGAATGCATGATGTAGATATTGTGAAGAGAATTAATCAGGGAGATGAGGATCTTATTATCATTACCGACATGAGTGATTTAGAGACCGTGTGTGATTCTATGGACAATATCTTAGACTCCAAGATGGATGTGGTCATCATTGATCATCATCAACAGGTTTCAGAGAATCATCATTTGATTATCAATGAAGGTATGAGTTCTGCCACAGAACAAGTGATTGAAACCTTTAAACAAATTTTGGGTAAAAAGTTCAAATTAACGGATGAGATTGCAGCTCTTGGTCAGTATGGAATTAATGCAGATACAGGAAGATTTCTCTACGAGACTACAACTTCTAATACCTTCCGACTTTTTGCAGATCTTTTTGAATTCAATCCTATTGATTTAGAGGAAATTACATACAAGAATAATAAGGTGCCGAGAGGTTCTTCAAGCGTAATTGCTTATCTGTTAGAAAAGATTGTGATTGAGGGTGATATGGCATATACATATGTTTCTCTGGAGGATATTAAGTCTCACGATTGGAAAGATTCTGATGTTAATGAAGCAATTAATTTTGTTAAGAACAACTACATTAGGTTTATACAGGGTGTTCATTGGGGATTTATGCTAAAACCTTCATTTAAAGAAGAGAGTGTATGGTGGTTATCATTAAGAGGTACAAAGGAGTATCAAGAGGTAGATGGTATTGCAGAAGCATTAGGTGGTGGTGGTCATAAGTTTGCTAGTGGGGCTAGATTGGAATATCCAGTAGGTACTTCCGTAGATAAGATTCTCAAGGATATTCTTCATACAATAGAGGGTGTTAAGAAGAAATAGTCTGTTACTTTTCTTTTTCTTTATGTCCTCCTTCTAAATCTTTCACTTTCCACATAAAGATTCTACTTTTATCCTTTGCGTATGGATAGTCAGATGTAAATCTGTATGCACTTTCTAAAACACTCCTTGGTTTATCCTTTGCCCATTTGATATACATAGAGATCCTTTTCTTATCATCCAGCTTTCCTGCCAACCAAGCACCGTAGGCTTGATATTCTTTAGTAACATATCCTTTCTTCTTTCCACTGATATATTTAGCATTAGTTAGGGTAGATGTATCAAACAATTCTTCTTGATCTTTTTCTTGAGTTTCTTTTCTATGAGCATCACTAGCCTTCTTTTGCAAATTTTTAATGATATCCCCTATTGATTCCATATTTGATTATACCTTAGATTCCTCTTCTTCCTGTTTAACCTCTGGGAAATCTACTTTACCTTTGTAAACCTTCCTTGTTGTATTATCTACCTCTATCCTCATCTGTGGGAAAAGAGTTCCCTCTTTAGCTGTAACATCTTCTAAGAACCAGAATATTCTCTCACTCTGACCATATCCACTTGTAGGAGGCATACCATACTCAAGCATCTCTACAAAATCTATATCAAGCATATGAGCTTCATCATCTCCCTCATCTCTCATACTCTGTTGTTCAAGGAATCTGTCTAACTGATCTTGAGGATTATTAATCTCAGAGTATCCATTACCCAACTCGCTACCTGCTATAATAACTTGGAATCTCTCTGTAAGGTCCGAATTGTCCGAATGGCTCTTAGCTAGAGGTGATATAAATGTGGGTTGATTTATCAAGAATGCAGGACCAGCTATCTTAGTCCTAATTATCTTCCAAAGATTATCTATCAACCTAGTCCTATTAGCATCTGGCTCAATATCAATATGGTTATCCTCTACCACCTTCCTAATCTTCTCTGTATCATCATTGAATATATCTATATCAAATTTTTCTTTAATTACTGATGTGTAATCAATCTCCTCCCATTCATCAACTAAATCAAAAGTATATCCTCTTGTAGTAAACTTCGTCTTACCATATACCTCCTTAACAATATGTAAGAAAAGATCACGCACTAATTTCATATTATCCCTGAAATCAGCATATGCCCAATACCATTCAATATCGTAATATTCCTGAAGATGTTCATCACTTATCCCTTCATTTCTAAAGTTCGGACCAAAAACATATACCTTCTCATATCCTGCACCTATTAATCTCTTCTGGTAAAGCTCTGTAGATATTCTAAGAAAGAAATCTTGATCAAGAGCATTGTGATGAGTTACAAAAGGTTTGGCATCTGCACCACCAGTTACCGTTTCAAGAACTGGTACTTCAACTTCCATAAATCCTTGATCTTTAAGAAATTGTCTCTGTACCTCCCAAAACTTTGCTTTTCTTTTAAACATCTCGAAATTCTTCTCGTTTATCACCAAATCCAAATATCTTCTTCTAAATATTTGATCCTTATTCTTTAATTTCCTAGGAATAGGTCTAAGTGCTTTAGTAAGAAGTCTAATATGTTTAACCATTATGGTAATTTCTCCAGTTCGTGTTTTACCAATGGTACCGTAAAGCTCTATAAAGTCAGCTAAGTCTAAAAGATTTAACTTATCCCATCCTAAATATCCCTTTTCCAAATCTTCTTCCAATGAGGCCTCCCTTATCATCACCTGTATTGTTCCACTCTCATCCTTGATATTCCCAAACAGCAACTTACCATGTTCTCTCCAAGCTACAATCCTACCTGCAAGTACCGTCTCTTTCTCCTCAAACTCTTCATATTTCTCTAAGATATTCCCTATCTTCTCTTTTCTAAAAGATTTTGCTGGGTATGGATTAACTCCTAACTTCTTAAGTTGGTCTAACTTCTCTAATCTTACTTTTCTTTGTCCAACTAAGTCACTTCTCTTAGGCTCTTGCATATTATCTTCGTAAGAATTAATTTACTATTTCGAATTATACCATATCAATTTGAGTAAATGCTTTAAGTACAATATAATGGGAGTAATAACTTATATTCTATTCAAAATGGATTTACTACAAAAGGTAACTGCACTTGCAAAAAGGAGAGGTATAATATTTCCTAACTCTGAAATATATGGTGGTATAGCCGGTTTCTACGACTATGGTCCAGTAGGAGTTGAGATGAAGAACAATCTCAAAAAATATTGGTGGAAGAATATGGTAGATAGGAGGGAGAATGTAGTTGGAATAGATGGAACGATAATTACACATCCTAAGGTTTGGGAGGCTAGTGGTCATGTTGAGAATTTTGGGGATAAGGTTGTGGAGTGTAAGACGTGTCACAAGAGAATCAATGTTGATGAACTTAAAAAGAATTGTCCTAATTGTGGTAATTCTGAATTTACAGAAGCTAGGTCATATAATCTTCTTTTTCAAACAGAAGTTGGTGTGATTGAGGGAGAGAAGCAAAAAGCATATTTAAGAGGTGAAGCTTGTCAAACAATATATTTAGATTTTAAGAATGTAGTAGATAGTACAAGGCAACAGATTCCTTTTGGTATTGCACAGATTGGAAAGGCTTTTAGGAATGAGGTTACTCCAGGTAGGCTAACTTTCAGATCAAGAGAGTTTGAGCAATGGGACATGCAATTCTTCGTACATCCAGATGAAATGGAGAAGTGGTTTAAATATTGGATGGATGAGAGAATGGATTTCTACAAAGGTTTGTACAGGAAGCATGAGAACTTAAGACTTGAACAACATCCTAAAGACAAACTGGCCTTCTATGCCAAAGATGCTTATGATATTGAGTACAAAGCTCCTTGGGGTTGGGCAGAGAATGAGGGAGTTCATTGGAGAGGAGACTACGATCTTACACAGCACAGTACTTTCTCAGGAAAGGATCTTTCCTATATGGATCCTAAGAGTAAGGAGAGATATATTCCTTGGATTGTAGAAACTTCTGGTGGTGTAGATAGGACATTTTTAATGCTTCTATTTGATGCATACGAAGAAGAAGATTTGGGAGATGGTAAGACAAGAACCGTTCTTAAAATACATAAGGATATCGCAGCTTACAAGGCAGCAGTATTTCCACTAGTAGGGAACAAGGAGGAGATTGTAGGGAAGGCTAGAGAGGTATTTAATATGCTTTCAGAGGATATTAAGGTTGTTTGGGATAGCAGAGGAAATATTGGTAAGAGGTATAGATACCAAGATGAGATTGGTACACCATACTGCATTACCGTTGATTACGAAACTCTAGAGAATGGGAGTGTAACCGTAAGAGATAGGGATAGTATGAAACAGAGGAGAGTTAAAATAGAGGATTTGAAAGAAATCTTAAACTAACAAACGTATAAGACTCTGTACTCTACTTCCTTACCTTTAGAATTGGGGATTTTCACTTTCTTGCCCACCCTTAAGCCTTGCAACCTTTTCCCAATTTTGGATTTTACAGAAATCATTTGTCTATCTGGATTAACCTCCACAGAAGACACTAATTTGTAAACAACAACCTCCTTATTATGTTCAAGGACTAACTCAGACCCAATATCTGCTAAAGTACGACACTCTTTTTTGGTAATCTTAGCTTTAAAGAGGAGATTTCTGACTTCAGAGATTCTATCCTCTAGCTTATGTTTCTCTTCAATAGTTGCAATCAGTTCCTCTTCATCATCTCCTGAAACTTGCTCTCTTGCTCTTGCCAATTTCTCAGCCATTTCATCTCTACCAAGAGTTTCTAACTTCTTAAGTTCTTTCTCTAATTCTTTTTTCTTCTCTCGTGAAAGGAAGATTCCATTTAGTGTCATAGTATATGCTACAACAATCAGCTATAGCAGACAAGAGATAATAAATAGTGTTCAGTTCACCTTCTTTTTTCTTCTCCATTCATCAATGTTTTCATGATGACCAGAGAGTAATACTTCAGGGACTTTCCACTTGTTAAACACTTCAGGCTTTGTGTATTGAGGATAGTCTAGTTCCTCATTATTATCAAACGATTCACTTTCTAAAGATTTCTCATTACCCAATACACCTGGAAGAAGTCGTGTAATGCCGTCAACCAAAACCAATGCTGCTAGTTCACCTCCAGAGAGAATATATTCTCCAATTGAGAATTCGAAGTCTACAAGATTTTCATGTACTCTCTGATCTACACCTTCATATCTTCCACAGATAATGATGTAATGAGCATCTTTAACTTGAGAGAATTCTTTAACTTTAGATTGTTTTAATTGTTCTCCTTTGGGAGTAGTAATACATACAATACTGTTTGGAGTCTTTAACTCCTCCAATGCTTTGTATATTGGCTCTATCTTCATTACCATACCTGGACCTCCTCCATATGGAGTATCATCTACACTCTTATGTGCATCATCTGTCCATTTCCTAAGGTCATGGATATTAATTTCAACAGCCCCTTTTTCTTGAGCTATTCTCACTATACCTTGAGTAATATATTCCTCAATTATGTGAGGAAATATTGTAATTATATCGAATATCATAAAATATTTACTAAACTATTTGGTACCGCTACGGGGAATTGAACCCCGATTACAGAATTGAGAATCCTGTGTCCTAACCGTTAGACGATAGCGGCTTAACAACACAATTTTATCATAATTGTGATATATCTCCAACTATTGCCTAGAATACCGAGATTTAGTATAATCTAGTTCTCGACTTTTACTCCCCACTAACATACTATGAAGTTGAATTTTCTGTGAGAATATTTAAATTCTTATCACAGCAGTATTGTGAAAAACACAAACACTACAGTTAATTTATTAACTGCAGAAGGATACAAGAAAATTGAAAAAGAAATAGGGTATAGAGAAACTAAACTAAGAGACTCTCTTACTGACACTCTCAACGAGATGAGAAGTCAGGGAGATCTTAGCGAAAATGATGGATTCACTATGGCAGTTGAACAAAGCGAACAGAACGAAGAAGAGATAACTAGACTAAAAACTCTCCTTAAGAACTCGAAGGTAGTAAAAAGACGAAGTAAAACAAAGGTAGATATTGGAAGCAAGGTAACCATTGATGACAATGGCTCAGGAGAGAAAATCTTCACCATTGTAGGAGAAGATAATACTAATCCCTTAGAGAATAAAATATCATACAAATCCCCTATTGGTGAAGCTTTAATGAAAAGAAAGGTAGGCGAAAAGATTACTCTCCAAACACCAGGAGGTGAGAAAATTTGTCAGATTAAAGCTATCAACTAAGGATGTATAAACGTACCCGTTTGTAGTAACTTATCAATTTCTTCTATCTCATCCAATGTTCTACCACCCGTTATCATAAAAGAAAGTCCTTTCCTTGCACAAAACTGTACACATCCCACATCCAAAGGAGATTGGACATTAGGAATATGTTGTTCACCCATTGTAATTTCAAACTGCTTGAAGAAATCCTCCCATGTCATATCTGTAATAGGTTTAGCCTCAAAAAATTCTTTTGGATCTTTATCGTAAACATACTCAATATTAGAAATCTTATACACCTTGTCCGCCTCTAATATATCTGCGAATACAGCAGTATCCATATCTGTACTCCAACCTATCTTTAACCCCCCTGACACCATATGCTTTGTACTACCATCTTTTAGAAATTCGTAAGCATCACCCAATGTTTTCGGTACAAATATTTCATCATCTTCTAAGAATGATGCTAATATAGTTGCATTAGTTTGAGTAAGAGACATAGCAATATCATGTAAATGATCCACTCCTCCAATATTCTCAGATATCTTCTCCTCCATACTTCTGGATAGAGCACCTCCACCAGTTACAAGTACTATCCTGTCATACTTATCCTTATTCTGGTAATACCATACCTTCAACCTTTTAAAAAGATCAAAATTAATATTAAGTAACTGGTCATATATTATCGATCCTCCAACCTTGAGCACTAGTACGTTTTGTTTCATTACAATGAGAAGATTAAAATTAGTGAAATAATACTGTATAAAAACGGAGTAAGATAATCCTTAAGCTTATACTTCCCTAAAAACCTTACATTCCATAGAGAGACAACAAGGTAGAAAGCTACAACCCCAACAGAGGTAATTACAAATATATTTTGAAAAAGGAAACAACCAATACTAAATGCAACAAACAGTGATGAGGCAAGTGATATTAAAATAGAAATCATATTTATACGATTATGTAATTGTAATTCTGCAAGAAACATCAAAAATGCTATCACAGATGTTAGCAACATAGCCAATCCCATATCAAGCCCTACTCTAAAAAGGATATTTAGAGAAAGATAGAAAGTAATTATACAGATGAAGTCAAACACTCCCTTTACAACCCTATTGATTCTATAGATGTGTTTTAGCGAACTCTTTACATTCACAAACATAATAAATGTAACCAACATACACAGTATAAATACCCAATATCCCATCAACACACCTTTGTTAAAGAAAAGGAATAGCATGAAAGTTGATAGAAAAATGGCAGGTAGAATAAAGTATTCGAAAAAACGTTTCCTCAGTGATATTCGCTGTATAACATCACTATACTGCGATATTTTCCTACCAGAGAAAAGAAAGAATATTCTTACAAACCATGTTTCCAAAATTACAACATTTAACAGCCCTGTTATCAACAGTAGTTGTCTTGAGACTCTATTATTTACTAAATACATAAAGAAGGCAGATAGTATCACTATAAGAATCCAGTATACAAGTTCCTTCTCAATTATTTTCCATAGAGTATTCTTCCTCATATTGTAATCCCTCCAAACCCCTTAAACACCCCTATTGATAAAATTGTAACCCACATAGCAATTACAAATAGATCTCCTACACGTTTCCCTAATTTCCCTTTTTTCCATAATACATATACTTCAATAGCGATAAGTACGAGGAGAAAACCAACTACGATAGCACTAACTCCTTGTGATGTACCTAAACTATTCATTAACAATGAGAAGTTGAAATTACTATATTGACTTGACGCACCTTTAACAAAATACTCACTAATATCTAACTCTGAGGTATTACCCGCCTCATCTGAAACATACAGTATTACACTCTCTTCTGGTGAAAAGTTTTTCAATTCCACAATCTCTGATTGTGATCTGACAAATGATGTCTCTTCAGTACCATTCACTATCTTGGCTTCATACCATTCCTGATCTGTATCAAAAGTTAACAAATATTTTCCATCATCCTCTTTAACTTGTAGAGTTTCTCTTAATATCTTTGGTGGTACACTATCAATTTCAAAAGCAATTTCTTCACTACTCGCTGTAGTTCCCTTTACCTGTGCATATACTATATGATCCCCTTGAGCCCATTCCTTGTCAGAAGAATATTCCCAATTACTACCCTTAGCTCCAACTTCTGTAAGAACCTCTCTATCAGCTGTTATTTCTACTAGATACTCACCACCCCCATCCCCTTCTACAACCCCCTGGATGAGCATTACAGGGTCATTAAGCACCTCTTCAGCTTTAGGGTGAGTAATGCTTATAGCTTTAATCTGACCAGTATCTATTACAAAAGATTTCGTAACTGAAGCTGATGAACTAGATGAGTTACTTCCTTGTACTTCTGTTGTTACATTACCAAACATTTGTACTACCAATGTTGTTTGTTTTCCAAGCAAAACACCATCCAGAACAGCAACCCCTATATCTTTGTAATTACCACTTGTGATATTTTCTTTGTGCGTAGGACTTGCCATCCATGCTTCCATTACACCTTCCGATGTCCTAAATCCCTTCGCTAGATTTTCACCAGCATATATGTAATTATACCCAGCTGCAATTATAAATTGCCAAGGAGATTCACCATTAGGTCCAAAATGATCCCAGTATTGTTCATCTAACATATTTTGAGCTTTCGCCATTGCAGCTGCAGATAGCTGGCTGTTAAGTTTAAGCTCATTAAGCCCAAATGCAGCCCTCTCTTGGTTAGTCAGTGATACAATATTTGAGGTAGTAATATTGCTTGCAGACACCTGAGATATTCCAAAGAATCCTCCGAAACTATTTACAACCACAAGGATTACTGTATAGAAGACTAAGCATGCCTTCTTGAGAAGAAGCGGTTTATATTTATTCTGTTTGGTTGGTATAAAGAATTTCTTCATGGCAGTTTGTTAGTATATAGTATCTCATTTTTGACAAAGAGAAAAGCAAAAACATTAATATCTTTTCCATATTTAAACACAAAAGGAATCTTTCGATTCCTTTTGGCTTCTCTAAAGAGAAATTCCGGCAACTCTGACTACCTAACAGCAGTCTTAAGAGCTTTACCTGCTTTAAAGGCAGGAACTATTGTCTCAGGAAGTTGAATTACTTCCATTGTCTTAGGGTTGATACCCTTTCTTGCAGCTCTGGTTCTAACCTCAAACTTACCGAAACCGGTTAGTAATACTGGTTCACCTGCTACGAGGGAGTTTGTAATAGCTTCAAGTACAGCTTCTAGAGCTGTAGCTGATTGCTTCTTAGTAATTCCTGTAGCTTCTGCAATTTTTCCAACAAGATCTTTTTTTAACATTTTGGTATACCTCCTTTCTTTGAGATACAAATCCTTCTTCAAAAGGTTTTGTTGTATATTACATTAATAAAATATTGGAAATAAAGGGTTTCGTCAAGGAGTGATTAATTATAGGCTAGTCCTGCACACCCTCTATACGATATATCCTTTTGCAAGGGCGTTTTTACAAATAGAACAATATTTGTTGTGGTAAACAGCCCTTTCTTGAGGTTGTAGCACAGAACGCCGGTATACCAAGGCTCTAAACCTTCCTGACTGTATATCTTTTTTATTCTAATCTCCAATCAAGAAAAAGAGGTACTGCTATAGTACCTCTTATCATTTCCACCTTCTTATAGTATTTACTACTAGAAGACAGCGTTATTTAGCCACTTTTGTAGCACGTGTTTCTCTAATAACGGTAACTACCACATTACCTGGATAGCTTTGTGTCTGCTCAATTTGAGTCGCAATATCCTTTGCAAGCACAGTCATCTCATCATCTGACACAAGGGAAGGCTTTACAATGACTCTCAATTCTCTACCTGCCCTTATTGCAAATATATCTTCCAACTTATCTCCTGCTATCTCTTTTGCAGCTTTTTCAACAGCTTCTATTCTCTGAATATATTGTTCATAGTTATCTTTCCTAGCTCCAGGTCTTGATCCTGATATTGCATCAGCTAGATATACAATTACTGCTTCAACAGATTTTGGTTCAATATCCAAGTGGTGTGCCTCTATCGCATTAACAAGCTTATCCTCCAGAAGGTACTTCCTCGCTATCTGCCCAGAGATGTGGTGATGCGGACTATCTACCTTGTGAGTCAAAACCTTACCAACATCATGAAGTAAACAAGCCTTCTTAACAAGTGCTACATCTGCTCCAACTTCTGCTGCAATTACTGCCCCCAATCTCATGACTTCAACAGTATGGGACATAAGGGACTGGCCATAACTTGTTCGATATTTAAACTTACCAATTAATTTAAGCAAGTTAACATCAATACCTGGCCAACCTGCTTCTTCAGCCAATATCTGTCCATTCTTTCTAATTTCTTGAGATATTTCATTCTTTGCCTTTCTCACAGTCTCTTCAATAAAGCCTGGATGAATTCTCCCGTCTTTAATTAACTTAGTCATAGCAACACGGGCTATCTCTCTTCTCAATGGATCAAAAGATGAAAGAGCTATTGAATTTGGTGATTCATCAACAATGACTTCTACCCCTGTAATTTTCTCAAAGGCTCTAATATTCCTACCTTCTTTACCAATTACTCTACCCTTAACTTTATCATCATCAACTTTAATACTTGACGTAGTAGTCTCTCCTACATAATCCGTAACTATTCTCTGCATTGATTCCACCAATATATGCTGTGCTTTATCCTCAGAAGTTTCCTCAGCTACTTTCTCTGCTGTACGAATCTTCTTAGCTTCATAGTTAACTACATCTTCATCAATTTCTTGGATAAGCTTCTCCCTAGCTTCTTCTCGTGTTAATCCAGAAATCTTCTCTAACTCTGTTTCCAATCTCACCTTAGTTTTTTCCAACCTTTTTACATTATTCTTCAACACTCCTTCTCTTTTATCGAGCTCACTACTCTTATCATTTAAACTCTGCGACCTTCGATTAATCTTCTTCTCTCTTTCTACTAATATGTCCTCGTGTCTTAATCCTTCTTTTCTTAACTGTTTAATTCTCCTCTCTTCTTTCTCTTTCATAGCCTCAAGCTCATTCTCTGTCTCATCGAACCTTTTCTTCAGCATTTGTTTTGCAATTTTTTCAATTTGCTCGTGGGGAATATTCTCCATATTGACCCAACGTAAGACAAATTTCAAAACAACAAAGGTCAATGCTACAGAAGCTATAGCTACAGCTAGCAATATACCGATATTCATTATTTGTATTAAAAAATTTAAAGCGTGTTATACGCTTTGCTTAAGAGGAGATAATTTCCCACCGACAAACCTATTCTATTGGTGCTATATATATTAGATTTCGTACTTATATTCACAATTATTATTTTTATATATATTTATTAATTCTCTTTAAACAAGCAACATACGTATTAACAACTCACTATGATACCATTTTTGGAGATAGCTTTCTAGAGGATTAGCCCAAATCTCTCATTAATCTATGATAGTAGCGGAGATTATGGATAGAGGCTAGTGTCATACCTGTAGCTTCACCAATCTTGAGCAGGTGGTGTATATATGCACGAGTATGGTTCTGACACACTTCACAATCACATTGGGAATCAATTGGTCTTAAATCATTAGAATATTTCGCATTAGTAATTCTCATTACCTCTCCTTTGACATCACTACTGTACAGAGTCCCATGTCTAGCATTTCTAGTTACCAATACAGTATCAAACCATTTGTACCCTACCGATGCAGCTTTACGAATATCTTCTGGCTTACCAACTCCCATAGCATACTTAATTGTCTCTTCAGGAGTATTTTCAATTACAGCTATCATTTCATCAAGTACTAACTCTCCATCCTCGTTTACAACAAATCCTCCGAAATTATACCCATCAAACCCAATACCGGAAAGATCCTTGGCACAACTTGCTCGTAAATCAAGAAAATTTGCTCCTTGTACAACACATGTAAGAAATCTACCACTCTCCTTAGTCCCACCATATTCTTTTTCAAAATGATTTTTACATCTTTGTGCCCATTTGACTGTTCGTTCAACTGAAATCTCGGCTTCTTTCCTAGTTAAATTTGTTTTTCTACAATCATCCAAACACACCATTACATCACTCCCTATCTTCATTTGTATATCAATTGCACTTTCTGGTGTGAGTTCATATGTGTTCCCTTCTTTAGGGGATTTAAATATCGCACCATCTTCATGCACCTCCCCTTTCCATTTCCCTGAGTGAATTAGAGAAAATACTTGAAATCCTCCAGAATCTGTTAGAACCATACCTTCCCAATTCATCAATTTCTTTATACCTCCCAAATCTGCAATATGGTCTGCACCATAGTGGATAAGAAGATGAAGTGTATTAGTAACAAGTGCTTTAATCCCAGTTTCTTCCAATTGTTTAGTTGTAACAAATCTAACCGCTCCTCTTGTCGCATCTGGAAGAAAAAGATTTTCATTTGTAAGCTGCTTGATATCTACCATGTCCTGCCATTATACCATCTGGATATCTTTTTCTTTCAATATTGAGTAGAATTGGATATGAGGAATCTAAAAACAAATCCAGTTAGGACAATCTTTCTTGGTAGTGGCTGGGAATCAGTAGAGACACTTAAAGCTCTTCACAAAGATGAGAGGTTTAATATTGTAGGCGTAATTACTACAACAAATAAGCCTGTTGGGAGGAAGCATGTTTTAACTCCTTCTAAAGTTAAAAAATATGCCGTGAAGCGTAGCATAGAGGTGTTCCATACAGAGAGGCAAAAGATTAAATATCAAGAGGCTTTAGAAATCTTTCAACCTGAGTTAGTGGTCTGTAAAGCTTTTGGAGAAATAGCTCCGAAGTTTTTCTTGGAGAAGCCTAGGTTTAAGGCAATTAATGTTCACTTCTCTCTTTTACCTAAATATAGGGGAGCAGTTCCAATTCAAAAGGCAATTCTAGATGGAGAAAAGGAAACGGGAATTTCCATTATGCTAATGTCTGGTGGTTTAGATGAAGGAGATGTACTAGAGATTTACAAAGAAAATATACTGTCGAAGGATACAAATCAGACATTAAGAGAAAGGTTGGTCAAAAAGAGTTCTACTATACTAGGTGATGTTTTGGAAAGATGGGTTCATGGAGAAATTGAAGGGGATAAACAGATTAATAGTGAAGCCACCTATTGTTGGCAGAAAGATATCTCAAAAGAGAATGCTCGAATTGACTGGCAGAATATGAGTCCTGAATACATCGAACGAATGGTTAGAGCGTTTGTACCATGGCCGATTGTATGGACTGTGGTAGATGATAAAAGGGTTAAGCTTTTCGATGTGGATATCGTTGGATGTAATGAGAGAAAGGGAATTGGAGAACTTTTCGTGGATAATAGGAATCTTCTTTTTGGTACCAAAGATAGGGGAATTTGTATAAAAGTAAACGAATTACAAATCGAAGGGAAACAGCATATATCTGCGGAAGAGTATATTAATGGATTATCTAAACCTTAAGTGCGCAAGCATTCAATAAGCCGAATTCTGTATAACGATGGTTATCTATCTATGCGGTTTAACCTTGCTCCAGGAAGGGGTTACCACGCGATAATGTATTACTACATTACCCGGTAGTCTCTTACACTACCATTTCACCCTTACCCAATCGGCGAGCAGTGCCTTATTGGGCGGTATAACTTTCTGTTGCCCTTTTCTCCGAGAGATCACTCCCCCCCAACTCTCGTTGGTTCCATTTGCGGAGTCCGGACTTTCCTCACCTATCATCTAGGCGCAACCATCCAGAATACTTGCGCGTCAGATTATACCACTATTTCTTCCCTTTTTTCTTTCTTAGTAATAGTACACTTCCTACAACAATACCAACTAATGGTGAAAATACCACTACCCATATCAACATATTAACAACACCTTTACCAAAAGAGATAAGGGCAGAGAAGGCAATCTTTGCTACACCCCATGGTTTCCATACATCATCAACAACAGCCATGCCTGTATCACTTAGAGAAAGCGTCACGGTAAGGTACGAGTAATCTACTCGGCTATCCATATATTTAAGCTGTCCTTCTATCACCTCTATCTGAGATCGAATATTTGTTAGTTCTGTATATACTGCTAATGTCTCAGTTACATCTTCTGCACTTTCAAGTAGTGTTACCAATTGTGTCTCTGCAGCTTCTAGGTTTCTAAGTCTTGATTCTAAATCTGTATATTGCATTGTAACATCATCAGTAGAATATGAGGCATATATTACTTCCCCATCTATTTCTTTCACATCAGCATATATGTCTTCAAAATATTTAGACTCTATCTGTAATGTCATAGAGATGTGTTTTTCGTTTCCTTCACCACTCTCATAGCTATTGGTTAATTCTCCACTATACTTTTGTAAAATATCATAGACCTCATCATATGATTCGTCTAAATCTTCAACTTTCATATTTACACTACCACCTTTCTGTATCTTGCGCTCTACAGTAGGTTCATGGTCATTCCCAATAGTGGCTACTTTAGGCATAGATGACTCTTCTACAAGTCCACTCTGTAGAAAAGGAGATTCGTCAAGATAGACACCTCCTCTACCACCTTCTATATAATCAACATTAGTAGAATACCACGAGGTTGAATTGAGATATAAATAGATAACTCCAATACATAGAGTTAAGGTTAAGGCTAAACCACCTACAACCATTAGCGATATACGAAGTATATTCTTAAAATTAGGAGATAAATTCATATAGAGAGAATAATAACTTAATACAATATTGTATAACATAGATGGAAATAAAAAAAGGAGAGGCCTTCACCTCTCCTTCACTTTCATACAATACGAAACTATCGCTTTGAGAATTGCCTTTTCTTTCTAGCTTTTCTCTGATTATATTTCTTTCTTTCAACTGCTCTAGGATCTCTCGTCACTAACTCAGCTTTTCTAAGAGGTTCCTTAAGATCTTCATCCATCTTATAAAGAGCTCTAGAAAGACCAAGTCTTACAGCCCCAATTTGACCAGTAGTACCTCCACCGGAGACTTTTGCTGTGAAGTAATATTTGCCAATTAATTTTGTAACAACCAAAGGTTCTAAAATCACATCCTTTGCAGTAGGAATACCCTTTAGATATTCTTCTATTGGTAACTCATTAATTGTAGAAACTTCATCTCCTTTATAGATTCTTACTCTACAAGTAGATGTTTTTCTTCGTCCAATTCCTTCTGTATATTTTTTCTTACTCACGTATTTTCAAATTAAAATTTATAATCAACAGGCATTTGAGCTTCATGTGGATGCTCTCCATCTTTGTAAACAAACATTCTAGCCATTCTTCCATCTCTAAGCTTGTTTTTTGGAAGCATATTCTTAACTGCAAGCTCTATTATTTTTCTAGAATCTTTCTTCAATAGCTGGTCAAACCTTATCTCCTTTAGTCCACCTGGATATGAGGTGTGATGGTAGTAAATCTTCTTCTTCTCTTTCCCTCTTGTAAGTTTCACTTCATCACTATTAAGTACTATTACAAAATCTCCACAGTCAAGATTTGGAACAATCTGTGGTTTCTCTTTACCTATGAGCAAAGAAGCTATTCTAGTAGCAGTTCTACCAAGAATCTGTCCTTTGACATCAATAACATGCCATTTCCGAACGATATCTTCTTTTTTTGTCCATTGTGTCTTGTATTCCATATTCTTATTACGTATAAATTATAGACCTGATCGAGACCTAGCTCTCTCTTTCTTTACAGTAGGCATTCTTTTCTTACTAGCCTTTATCTTTTTCTTTTCAATCCCCTTATTAATATCTTTATCCACAATATCCTTCACCTCTTCTTCTTTCTTTACAATCTTCCTAGCTTTCTTCTTCTTGAAACCAATTAGTTCTATTCTAGACATCTCTGCATTATCACCTGCTCTAAAACCAACCTTAACAATTGTAACCCCAGTTACACTCTTTTCAGCATATTTAATTGCTTTATGTACAAGTTCTGTATTTCCAAACACAATTTGTAATTTTCTTCTACTCTCTAAAGTAATTTCTTTTTTCTGCATTTGGGCGATAAGGGATTGAGCGTGAGACTTCATAACTTTGGCCTTAGGAGTAGTTGTCCTTAAAGCTCCAGTAGAAAATAGTGCTCTCATCTGACCCCTGATCAAAGACTCTCTGTGTGCCTTCTTTCTCCCTAATTTTTTGACACCCATTCTCTTATACATATTTATTCAGACTTAATGTTAACTCCATATTCATTTAGTAGTTCTATAACCTCATTTAGTGATTTGTTACCAAATCCTGGAAGGTTTAGAAGATCAGAGGTAGAAACATTCTGCAAATCTCCCACTGTCTTAAATCCTCCTGCAAGTAATCCTGTTTTTGATCTTTTTGAAATTGGTAATTCCTCAATCTTCCATCCGTTCACTTCATTCTCTTCCTCAATTACCTCTTCTTCAACATCAACTGTATTAGCAGCTTCTGCCAACTCTTCTACCTCTTTCTGGGCCATACCCATTGAGATCATAACTTTTCCTGAGAACTCTTGGAGAATCTTTGATGCTTCTAAAAGAGAATCTTTTGGAGTAATACTTCCATCGGTATATACACCAATTAATACTGCATCTAAGTTTGTTTGTTGTCCTTTTCTTGCTTGCTCTATTGAAAGACTTACTTTCTCGATTGGAGAGAAGTCACAATCTACAGGGATTACACCTGCTTCAGCTCTATCTACATCTTTCACATCTTTATATCCAACACCCTTTTCAACTACAAATTCAATATTTAGTTCTGCTCCTGCATCTGTTAGTGTAGCGATCTCAATCTCTTCTGAAGCAACGTCTACATCAGCAGACACCTCTATATCTTTTGATGTAACTGTTTTCTTTCCACTAACCTTTATTTTACATGTTTGTGGTTCGTCAGATCTCATTGAGAACTTAACTTGTTTAAGATTAAGAATGATGTTGAGGACATCTTCTTTAATACCATCAATAGCAGAGTATTCGTGCTTAGCACCTTTAATCTTTACAGATGTAATACCAGCTCCTGGTAGACTAGAGTAAAGGATCCTTCTAAAGGAGTTCCCTAGTGTATGACCATATCCTCTTGGTAATGGTGAAATTTCGAAAAGAGCAAAGTTTGTCTCTTCATCTTTTATTACGACCTTTATATCTTTAAAAGCTTCCATGTTTGTATATATATAAATTATCTAGAATAGAACTCAATTATGAGGTTTTCTTTAATTCCCTCATCCATATCATCTCTTACAGGCAATCTAACAACTTTAGCATTTACTCCACTAGCTTCAATCCATTCAGGCACTGGGAAGAGTTTTTCCACAGGAGCTAGTTTAGCAATCTTTAGTTCAACAGAGTCTCCCTCTTTGAGTTCGTAAGAAGGAACATTCAATTTCTTCCCATTTACTAATATATGTCCATGTACAACTGCTTGTCTGGATGATGCTCTTGATGGAGCCAATCCAGCGTAGTATACAACATTATCTAATCTTAACTCTAATAGTCTTAAAAACTCTAAACCTCTATCAGTATTTCGAGCTTTAGATCTTTTAGTAGCCTTAGCATAAAGATTCTTAAATTGTCTTTCTCTTAATCCATATGTTCTCTTCACCTTCTGTTTTTCTCTTAGATGAATACCATAATCAGAAAGTCTAGGTCTTCTTTTATTACCATGTTGACCTGGAACAAAAGGTTTCCTATTTAAACCATTCTTATCTGAAAAAGATCGAGATCCTTTAAGGAATAGGTTTACTCCTTCTCTTCTACTTAATTTTTCTTTTGGTCCTGTATATCTTCCCATTTATCGTTGTATATTCAAAATATTAATTCCTTGGTGCTTTTCTTGATCTGCAACCATTATGAGGTATCGGGGTTCTATCAGTCAAAGAGGTAATTCTAAGTCCTGCAGCATCTAGTCCCTTAACTGCAGCATTTCTACCAGATCCTGGTCCTTTTACAAACACTTTAATCTCTTTAAGTCCATATTTCTTCATAGCTTTCTCTGCAGCATCTTGTGCAGCTTTGGTAGCAGCAAATGCAGTACTTCTTCTTGCTCCACTAAATCCTACTACTGCAGGACTACCTTGCACAAGAGTTTTACCTTCTTCATCAGTCAATGTGATAATTGTATTGTTAAATGTAGCTTGAATCATAGCCATACCACTTAAAACTTTTTTCTTTGTACTTTTTTTAGTAGTTTTTGCCATTGATTATGTCTTTTCTAACTTAGTCTTTAAACCACCCACAGGTCTGCTCCTACCTTTTCTTGTACGAGCATTGCGCCTAGTTCTTTGGCCTCTTACAGGAAGCCCTAATTTATGTCTAATTCCTCTGTAGCATCTTATATCTTTAAGTCTCTTAATATTCCTAAATGTTGTTTGCCTTAGTTCTCCTTCAGATTGAACATTCTTATCAATGTACACCCTTACCTTATCTAATTCTCCTTCTGTCATCTTTCCAACTATTATATTCTCATCTATCTTTGTTTCTTTACAAACATCCTTAGCTGTCTTCTCCCCTACACCATAAATACCTTGAAGTGATATCCATAATTTCTTGTCATCAGTTATTTCTACTCCTGCAATTCTTGCCATGTTTAAAACTTTTAAATATATATAGTTAACCCTGCCTTTGCTTATGCTTTGGATTCCTTTTACAATACACATACACACGGCCTTTTCTGGTTACCGTGTAACAATCAGGACATCTTTTTTTTACTGAAGCTTTGACCTTCATATTTATTTATATCTGTAAGTAATTCTACCTTGAGTCTTATCATATGGACTCATCTCTACTCTAACTTTATCTCCTTCTAAAATTCGAATGTAGTATCTTCTCATTTTCCCAGAAAGATATCCTATCACTTCATGCTTGTTGCCTTCTCCTTCTATTTCTATAACAAACTTGGTATTTGGTAAACATTTCTGTACCACTCCCTCAAACTCAAAAACTTTTTTCGTATCTGCAACCATTTAAAAATGCAATTCGTGAACTAAATAGTATCCAGTGATTATATCAAAGTTTCGCGTACATTTCAAAGGTTTTTGAATGTTTTTGCTTCTCTACCACGATATTTCCTAGGAAACGGTGTAAGGATACCAAATATTTAAGAATTATTCAATATTTGAGTGATTATTTCCGGCTTTTCCTACCGTCTACTGTAGTTATTAGTAATACCCAAATACTTGCAAGCATCATAGTGATTCCTGACCCAATTAGTACAATTTTAAAATGTGTATCTCCAATATTGGCAATTAGTCCAATTACAATACTTAATATTGCGGTAGAGACACTAAGAATAGTGTCGTAGAGGGCATATTCTCTGCCTTCCATTCCCTTTCCAACGTTAAGTGCGAATAGTTTTCTCCAGTTTACAACATTTAGAGATACTCCCAGACCAAAGATGAATTGTAGGATGTAATATTGATATGCTTGGGTAATAGATGGGTAAAGGATATATGGAAAGCCCATGAGGAGTGTCCCTATTATTAGTATTGCAATTTCATCTTTATCCTTTTTTAATTTGTCTGTCAGTATCCCTACAGGGATTTGGAATAAGGCTCTGGTAATGTAGTAAATACCTGTACCTATACCTACAAATTCTACAGCATTACTTCCAAGTTTTTGAGCAAGGTATATCCCAGAGAGAGAGGATATTATAATGAGTGGTCCCCATGAGAAGACATCGGATAGTGTGAGTAGAATTACTACTTTGTTTATTTTAGCAGTTAGTTTTTTCATATGATTTGTAATTCGAGTTTTTTAATAAGTTCTTTATGAATATCCTCTATACTTGGACTTGCATCAATTTCAACTAATACACCTTCTTGTCTAAAGTGTTCAAGGATTGGTTCTATTGTTTTATTGTATTCCATTAGTCTCATCCTAATCTTTTCTGGTTTATCATCTTCCCTTTGTACCAATTGTTCACCGCATTTATCACAAACCCCTTTTACACTCTCTTTCTTGTACTGTTCGTGGTAGGTCATCTCACAGTTCGGACACACCCATCGTAAAGACATTCTTTTGATTGAAGCTTCTTCTGATAGTACAAAGTGCACGAAATAGTCTAGTTTTCTATTTGTATTAGCAAGGACCTCTTCAAATAAAGGGATTTGTCCCGGATCTCTTATTACAGAAACGAATGCCCAATTCTTCCTCTGGTCGAATTGTTTAATCCAGTCCTCTAGCATTCTATATGTAAGCTCATTTGGAACAAATTCTCCCTTTAGCCAATATTGGCGTGCTTTAATTGCGTCAGGGTTTCCTTGAGCATACATCTTTCTAAACATTTCTCCAGTTCCAATGTTCTCAAAATGATATTTGTTTTCTAGAAGTTCAACTTGGGTGTCTTTACCACAACCAGATGGTCCGTGGAAGAGTATTGTTTTCATTTGCAAGAGTATGTTAATTTAGACAGATGAGAATAGTATACTACAAATACTTGTCATAACTTCTAACAACAGCCATTGATTCTACTTGTCGCTTCATATCTAGTACCGTACTTACTACAATGAGAAGTCCTGTACCAGACATTATCGTAGTTGTCATCAGTCCCATACTGATAAATATATTTGGTAAAATTGCAATCAAGGCTAGAAATATGGCACCTACAGCAGTTAGTCTTAAGGCTGTTTTCTTTAGGTATGCGGCTGTACTTTTTCCTGGTCGAATTCCTTGAATAAAGGCTCCCTGTTTCTGCAAATTTTCTGATAATTCTTCTGTATTAAATACTACAGAGAGGTAGAAGAATGAAAAGGCCACTATCAAAACAAAAGTAAGTATATTTTTAAAATAGTCGTTTGCAAATAGGGTAGTAGCTTGTTGTGCGATATTAGTGATTTTATCACCATAGTCTTTACTTAGTAAAAACTGTGCAACCATTTGTGGGAATGAGAGCATAGAAATTGCAAAGATTACAGGCATAACTCCAGTTTGAGTAAGCTTTATTGGGATATAGCTGTCTTTTGCACCTCCTGCTCTTACTCTTCGCGAGTATTGTGTAGTTATCCTTCTTTCTGCTTGAGTTATATATACAACTGATGCCATAAGTACCAATGCAAATACAAAGAATATAGTAGTTTGGACCTCGTCCATAAGCATTAGATTGCTTTTTATAGTTCCTGGGATTCCAGATATAATACCTAGAAATATCAGATATGAGGATCCACCGCCAACTCCACTTTCTGAGATTAGCTCACTTAGCCACATCATTATTACCGACCCTGCAGTTAGTGTTAGGGACATTGTAAGAAGTGGGAGTAAGTCTAACTGTTCTACTAATCCAAATCCTCGTAGTGTTGAATAGATGACAAATGATTGGAGTATTGCTAGTGGTACTGTTAGTAGTCGTGTATACATACTTATTGTCTTCCTTCCATCTGCACCACTTTTTCTTAGTTCTTCCAATTTAGGAATTACTGAACCTAGCAATTGGAATACAATAGATGCATTAATGTATGGTGCAAGTCCGATAGCAACGATAGACGCTGTTTCAAGGACTCCACCGGACATTGTACTTAGAAGATCTCCTAAGTCATTTCCTTCGAAGAGTTTAACAAGAGCATCAGCAGGGATACCTACTACTGGTATTGCAGCTAGGATTCTATAGAAAATTAGAATCCATACAGCAAAGAGAATCTTTTTTCTTATATCTTTTGTCTTCCAGATATTTTTTATTGTTTCAAAAAACTTTGGCATAATTGATAGTTTTTAATAGTACTATTACTTAATTGTACCACCTGCATTGATGATTTTCTCTTGTGCACTTTTAGACATTGGTAAATTGTCAATTGTTAGCTTCTTTTTAAGCTCTCCCTCACCTAATATTTTGACGTTTTCAACCCTATTTCCTACCAATCCTTTGTCCTTCAGTGTTGAGATATTTACAGTTTCTCCTGATTTATAGTTTGCTTGAAGGATATCTAAGTTTACTACTGTAAATCCAATTTTGTTTATTGGTTTAAATCCACTTAATTTTGGTATTCTTCTAAAGAATGGGGTGTTTCCTCCTTCGAAAGCAACAAGGGATTTATGACCTGCTCTTGATTTTTGTCCTTTCGTACCTCTTCCTACTGTATGGCCTCCTACTCCAGATCCATATCCTCTTCCAAGTCTTTTAGCTTTGTGCTTCCTTTTATTTCTTTTTGGTATGTTGTGTAAATACATATTCTTATCTCTTAAACTTATTATTTCTTAGTTTTCTTTTTCGCTGGTTTAGCTACTGTTTTTTTCTTTGGTTTCTTTTCGACCGGTTTAACTATTGTCTTTTTCTTAGTTTCCTTTTTCACTGGCTTGGTTACAGGTTCTTTCTTAACTTCCTTCTTTACTGGCTTAGTTACAGACTTCTTATTAACTTCCTTCTTTGTTGGTTTAGCTACGAATTTCTTATTAGGTTTCTGTTTTTTACGATTATCCTTCTTGTAGTTCTTTCTGTTTGCTTTCCTCTTTGCAGTTTCTTTTGTTTTTCTTTCTGCATCTACATCTTTCTTCCATTGGACTCTTTCTCTCATCACTCTCATCTTTCTTAGAACTCTTCCATTTCGTAGTTCTTGTAGAGCTTCAAAAGTACAGTATGCATTTGAAATAGGGTCGTTACTTCCTAGTAGTTTTCCATATATGTTTTCTATACCTGCCAATTCTAATATTACTCTTACTGATGATCCTGCGATGATACCTGTACCTTGTTTTGCAGGTCTGAGTAGTACTCTCGCAGATCCATGCTTGTGTTCTATTTCGTGTGGTATTGTATCACCTATTAGTTGGATTTGTTTCATAGCTTTAACTGCTACTCTTTCTCCCTTCTCAACTGCACTTCTAGTATCACTTCCTCTTCCAAGTCCTATTCCTACCTTACCTTTCTTATCTCCTACTATTACCATTGCACTAAATCTGAGTCTTCTACCACCTTTGGTTACTTTAGCAACTCTTCGGATAGATACTGTCTTCTTTTCATATCCTTTTGGTTGTCTTCTGTGATTCCTACGGTTTCTATTGTTACGGTTATTTCTATCTTGCATTTTTATTTCCTATATATTAACTTTATTTTCTCTTAGTGTTTCTACAAAGAGCTTAACTAATCCATGATATTTATATCCACTTCTGTCAAATACTAGTTTGTCGTATTTAGAAAGTTTCTTTGACATTTTCTTTGCTAAAGAAACAATTTCTTTTTCACTCTTTTTACATATCATACTCATTATTACTTTGTTTTCGTCATCATTAGCAAGTCCAGGATAAAAGTATTTATTACTTTTAAACACAAAAACTCTTGGTATTAGTTTTGTACCACTCATGGTTTTTCTAATATGCATTTTTCTTCTTAGTCTTTTTTGTTTACTTGTTTTTTTCATATTATGCTACCCCTAAACTAGATTTAGAACTCTTTCTTTTAACATATTCACCTTCATATCTTATTCCTTTTCCTTTATATGGTTCTGGTTTTCTAATTCCTCTAATCTTTGCTGCAAATTCCCCTACCTGTTGTTTGTCAATTCCTTTTATTGTAATCTTGGTTTCTTCTGGAACTTCAACTTCTATACCTTCGTATGGTTCTACCTTTACTGGATGGTTCCATCCTAGGGTCATGACTAGTGTTTTTCCTTCTAATCTTGCTCTGTATCCTACTCCTACCAATTCCAATTTCTTTTCATAACCATTTTTTACTCCTTCTATTGCATTTGCAATATGCATTCTGAATGTTCCGTGTAGTGATTTACTTAGTTTCTCTTCGTCCATTCTTGATACTATCACTTCGTTATCTTTTATCTCTGCAGAAATCTTGAAGTGTAATTCTACATTTAGTTCTCCCTTTGGTCCTTTTACATTAACATTCTTATCCTTTATTGTAACTGTAACTCCTTCTTCTATTGTTATTGGTTGGTTTCCTATTCTAGACATCGTTTACCATACTTTACAGATTAATTCACCTCCAAGATTCTTACTTTTAGCCATAGATCCTGTCATGACTCCAGAGGAGGTAGATATAATATTTATTCCTCTTCCGTTCATAACGGGTGTTAGTTCTTTACTAGATACATACATTCTTTGTCCTGGTTTACTAACTCTAGTAAAGTGTTTAACCAAGGGCTTGCCATCTTCTTCGTATATTGGTTTGACTTCAATCATGTCTTCAACTTTCTCAAAGTCTGCAATCATTTCTTCTTGTTTCAATACTTCTAAGACGGCGATTATTGCCTTAGAGTTGGGAACTGTTATTGATTCCCTTTGTCTTATTATTCCGTTGTGTAATCTTGCCAATAGGTCTGATATGTAATCGTTCATATTTCTTTATTTAAATTTACCAAATAGATTTCTTAACACCTGGGATCTCCCCCATACTTGCTAATTTCCTAAAACAAATCCTACAAATACCGTAGTGTCTAAGATATGCTCTTGATCTTCCACATAGCTCACATCTATTATACACCCTTGTTGCATATTTACTCTTTTTCTTTAATGCTCTTGCTTTGTATTCTTTTGCTTTAGTTGACATCTTTTATGAATGGGAATCCGAATTTATCTAAGAACATTTTTGCTCCTTTATCATCTTTTGCTGTATTAACTAGTGTTACCTGCATACTTCTAATTTTTCGGGTATTATTTACATCAATTTCTGGAAATACCGTATGATCTTCAATTCCTATTGAGTAGTTACCTGCTCCATCAAAAGATTTAGGAGATAGTCCTCTGAAGTCTTTTGTTCTTGGGAATACTACATTTACAAGTTTGTCAAAGAAGTCCCACATTCTCTCTCCTCTTAGTGTAACTGATACTCCTATATCCACTCCTTCTCTTAGTTTGAATGTAGAGATTGCTTTCTTAGCCTTGTTTATGAGAGGTTTTTGTCCAGATATGAGAGTTAGTATTTCTACTACCTCATCAATGGCTTCACTGTTAGAAGTTGCCTCACCTACACCAACATTAAGTACAATCTTTTCTAGATTTGGTACTGCCATTATATTAGGGTATTTCCCTTCTTTTAAGAGCTGTTTCCTTGTTTTTTTGTTATATTGGTCTCTTAATCTTGACATTATTTCTTGGTTTCCTTTGGCTTAGATTTCTTTGTTACTGTTTTTTTCTTTACAGCTGCTTTCTTCTTGGTTGTCTTCTTTTTCACAGTTGATTTCTTCTTAGTCGTCTTTTTTTTCGTAGCTGTTTTTTTCTTGGTTGTTTTCTTTTCTACCTTTTTCTTTTCTTCTTTTACTGTTTCTACTTTAGCATCCACTAATTTATTACATTTCTTACAGATTCTTGTTTTAATTCCTTTGTTTATTATATATCCTATCCTTGTTGGCTTATTACAGTGTGGGCATACAAGCATCACTTTTGAAATTGATACTGGTTTAGTAATTGTGACGATCTCTGATACTTTTGTTTTTCCATCTCCTTTAAGATGTTTTTTGTACATGTTTAACCCTTCTACTAATACTCTACTTTTCTTTGGTTCAACAACTAGTACAGGTCCTTGTCTTCCTGCATCTTTGCCGTATAGCATTTTAATTGTGTCTCCTTTTCTAATCTTCATTCTTATATTTATTAAATTACAAAACTTCGGGTGCAAGGGATACTATTTTGTCATATCCTCTTTCTTTTAATTCTCTTGCTACTGGTCCGAATATTCTTGAGCCTACAGGATCTTTCTTGTTATCTATGATTACTGCTGCGTTATCATCGAATCTAATGTATGTACCATCTGTTCTTCTGTGTTCCTTATGAACTCTTACAATTACAGCTTTTTCTACATCATGTTGTTTAAGTGCAGCATTTGGGGCTGCCTTTTGTACTGATACATTAACAATATCTCCAAGACCAACTGTTCTTCTCTTTGAGTATCCTGGGATACCTATGATTTTGGCTGTCTTAGCTCCACTGTTATCTGCAACTGTTAATATTGTTTGTCTTTGGACCATTATTCGTTAATTACTACCCATTTTACATTTTTAGAGTATGGCTTACTTTCTCTAATTGTTACTTCTTCTCCAATGTTCAGTTCTTTATCTGTATGTGCAAAGAATACTGTTCTTTTATTTACAACTTTCTTATATACAGGATGACTGTAAGGAGTATTTATTTGTACTCTAACAGTAGCCTGCATCTTGTTTCCAATGACTACACCTTTTAATTCTTTTTTCTTTCCTTTTCCTTTTGTCATTTATATTTTGTTAAATGTTATAACGGCCTGTATTTTACCAATATTCAGTACTTTACTCAAGCCTTATATACCCTTCTTTATTACAAATTTAGTTTTTACAGGTAATTTGTGAGATGCAAGTCTGAGGGCTTCTTTTGCTTCTTGTTCAGTTACACCTCCCATTTCAAAGAGTATCGTTCCTGGTTTTACAACTGCTACGTATCCTTCCACATCTCCCTTACCCTGAGTCATCTTACTATTTGTTGCTTTTTGCGTGTATGGTTTGTGAGGAAAAACCTTAATCCAAACCTTGCCTTTTCTTTTGATAGAGCCTGTAATCGCCCTTCTTGCAGCTTCAATCTGTCTTTCTTTTATCCAAGCACTTTGCATTGCTTTAATGCCATAGTCACCAAATGTAATGGTATTGTTTGCACCAGCAATCCCTCTCATTTTGCCTCTAAACTCTTTTCTAAATTTTCTTTTTCTAGGTTGTAATGCCATATTATTTATTTAATAGATAATTATTCTTCTGAGTGAACACTTGTTTTATCACCTGTATATACCCAAACCTTTACACCCATTAAGCCTGCATCTGTTGTTTTTGCTACTTCTTCAGCATAATCTATATCTGCTTTTAGGGTTTGTGCTGGTACTGATCCTCCTGTAGCTTTGATTCTTCTTGCTTGACTTGCCTTGTTAATTCTTCCTGATACCCAAATTTTTATTCCTTTTGCTCCTGCCATCATAGCTTTTTCTTTAGCACTAATCATTAAGAGCTTAGATGGTTGTCTTCTTTCAATACCATCTGCTATTGTTCTTGCAATGATTCTTGCAGAAAGGTCTGCTTTAGGAACTTCCTTAATCTTTACCTCTACTTCTTGTTGCAACATTCTTCTAAGCTCTTTTTGTAGCTTATCAATTCCTTCTCCACCTCGTCCAATTGCTACACCTGGTCGTGCAACGTATACTTCTATCTCTATTTGTTTTGTGGAGATGAAAATCTTTACAACATCAATACCTGCATCATGTAGTCTTACATTTATTAATTTCCTAATTTTTAAATCTTGTGCTAAAGCTTTCGGAAAGTCAGCTTTCTTGGCATACCATGTAGAATCCCATGTTTTATTTAATCCTATTCTTACTGCATTTGGATTGACTTTTCTTCCCATTATTTAACTTCCAATTCTAAATTAAGATGTGCTCTTCTTTTAAGTATGACTGAGTGTCTACCCCTGGAAGCGAATCTCCCTCTTTTTAAGGTAGTAGCTCCATCAACCGTTATACTTTTAATTTTAAGCTCCTCACTTTCTACTCCATACTTTTCTCTTGCATTAGCTACTCCAGAAAGAATGGCTTTTTTGACAAAAAGACTCCCTTTTTTATTTGTAAATTCTAATATATCAAGAGCTTCGTTTACGTCCTTACCTCGAACAAGATCAACAATGAGTCTAAGCTTTTGTGCTGATTGTGCTATATTCTTTACTTTTACTTTACTTACTTTGGTTTCCATTGTTTATATATTTATATTATTCTTCAAATCTACCACTACTTCCGTAAACTTTCGCTAATTTCCCTTTTTTAGCATGTCCTTTGAACTTTCTTGTAGGAGCAAATTCTCCGAGTCTATGACCTATCATACTTTCTCCTATTAATACTTCTACATGTGTTTTCCCATTATGTACAGCAAATGTCAATCCGACCATTTCTGGTGTAATTGTGGATGGTCTAGCCCATGTTTTGATAGGTTTCCTATCTCCAGTCTGTAAAGCTTTTCTTACCTTCTCCATCAATTTTTCATCTGTATATGGTCCTTTCTTTAATGATCTAGACATTCTTTAGTATATTAAAATTATTTCTTAGCATCAGGTCTTGTTTTAGTTCTCCTACGCCTGATTATGAATTTGTCTGTCTTCTTATTTCTTCTAGTTCTAGTACCTATTCTATTACCCCAAATATCTTTAGCTTGTCCTCCTACTTGTCCTTTTCCTTCTCCTCCACCGTGAGGATGTTGTACTGCGTGCATAGCCATACCTCTTACTGCTGGTCTCCATCCTAAGTTTCTTCTTCTACCTGCTTTACCAAGTTTTACATTCACCTTGTCCTCATTTCCAACTTGTCCAATGGTAGCCATTGCACTTGCCGGAACTAGTCTAATTTCTCCAGAGGGTAGTTTAATTTGTACATATTTGCCTGTAGAGTCAATACCTTGGACTATGATTATCTGCCCTGCTGATCTTCCAAACCTAGCACCTCGTCCAACTTCGTTTTCTACACAATGAACTGGTGTACCAGAAGGAATGTTTTTAACATACATTGCATTACCTGTAAGTATGTCAGTTTTTTCTCCAGAAACAACTGTATCTCCCACCTTAAGACCTTTAGGCGCTATTATATATCTTTTTTCACCATCTGCATACTGTAAGAGTGCTAGATGTGCAGTTCTATTAGGATCAAAGTAAAACCCCGTGACTTTTGCAGGAATATCAAATTTGTCTCTTTTAAAATCAACTATTCTTACTCTTCTTTTAAATCCTCCTCCTCTATGTCTTACTGTTATTCTTCCTTGATTGTTTCTTCCAGCTCTTTGATTTTTAGAAATGGAGAGCTTCTTAGGACCATGCCCCTTAACAAGAGCTGATCTGTCTTCGAGCTTAGTTCCCCTTAATGTTGATGTTGTTGGTTTGAATGATTTTACTGCCATAGCTATATATTTAAGAATTCATCAATTTTATCTCCTTTTTTCAAGGTAACGACAGCTTTTGTACTATCTCCTTTTCTAAATTTCTTATTTGTTTTGTGATCCCTATATAGTTTACCTGGTCTTACAACTGTGTTAACTTTCAATACTTTTACTTTATATTCTTTTTCAACAAGTTGTTTAATTTCTATTTTGTTAATCCCTCCTGTTACCAAGAATGTGTATTTATTTAGAGCATTAGCTAATTCATAGCTTTTCTCTGATATCACTGGTTGTAATTTGATGTTTTTATTTTCCATTTGTTAGTCTTTCTTCCAAAATCTTAAGCGAGCTTTCATCTATTAACACCTTGGTACAATCTACAATATGCTTAGCGTTTACTTTCTCGACATCGACGAATCTAATTTTCTCTACATTTCTTATTGCAAGATCTATATCTTTATTTGCAGAGATTATTATTGTTTTCTTACCTGCACTTTTTATCATAGTTTCCCTTAATGTCTTAATCCCTTTTTTACCTATTTTTACAAATTCGATAGCATCTTCAGAAAGTCTCTGAGAAAGCATCATACATGCGGCTTTCTTAGACATTTTCTTATTTATTTTTCTTTTCCAGTTCTTATTACTTGATCCAAATGCTACACCACCTTTTACCCAGATTGGGGACCTTATAGAGCCGTGTCTTGCTCGACCAGTACCTTTCTGCTTCCAAGGTTTTTTCCCACCACCACGAACTTCTGCTCTTGTCTTTGTGCTTGATGTCCCTTTTCTTTCATTGCTACGATATACATAGAGAACCTGAGCTATCAAGTCTGCATTAAACTTTACCTCCCATACGGATGGATTAAGTTTTACTTCTTTAGTTGTTTTGGTTTTCTTCGTTTCTGCCATGTTATTCTTCAGTAAATACAGCTACCAAGTCTCCTTTTGTTCCTGGGACTGGACCTGATATTAATAAATAATTGTCTTGAATTGCAATGACTTTCTTTTCTTTCATTGTAAACTGATCACCTCCCATTCTTCCTCCCATTTTCTTACCTTTCCAAACTCTTCCTGGATCAGTTCCTGCACCGATAGAACCTGGTGCTCTTTGTCTGTCTGATTGTCCATGAGTTCTGTGTCCTCCTTTAAATCCCCATCTTTTTACAACACCTTGGAATCCTTTACCTTTAGACTTACTTGTTGTTGCTACTAATTCTCCTACACTAAAAAATTCAGCTTTTACATCATCAC
>JAIOSB010000026.1 GCA_021107795.1 bacterium | reverse complement strand
CAGCACCAGTAGCTGTATTGTGATATCCTGTGGTATTAGCAACTCCAGAATCAATACCTACAAAGGTATTGTAATATGCCTCGAAAAAGCCTGTATGACTTAGATTTGTTCCCCCATTCCCAAATATCAAACTCCCTGTAAACCCATCCTCTGCCTGTGCATTGTAAACTGTCTGTTCCCCATCTATCTTTATCATCTGTGATATGTCTATATCTCCTCCACTCTCTATCTTTAATCTTTCCGTATTGTTTGTAAGAAAACTCAAAGCAAAAGCGTCTGTATTACCCAATGTCCTATCTGCTCCCCCTGCTTCTCCTCCATCTGAATAGTCTCCACCTCCTAAGTCTACCCAACCACTACCATCGTAAACCTGCAAAGCACTCTCTGTAGTATCATAGTATACAGAACCTGTAGTAGTTGTAACCCCTGTAGAATTCGCAGAGTTGTAAAAATCAAAAGAATCTAGAATAGAACCTTCAGCATATTCTGATCTAATAGCATAAGCAGAAGCATTAAGTGTAGTCCTTGTGAAAGTCTCTGTGTAAGAACCTGCACCAAGCGGAGCAAACCTAATCTCAATATACAAAACATCAAACTCTTTTATAACCTCCTCAATTGAATCACAAGTACCATCACTACACTCAGATGTAGTAGTCGGAGAAGCATCAGATCCTAACTTCAAGTTAAAAATACCCCCTACATCCCCTATTTCAGTATTACTGAACGTCTCTGTTAAATACAAAGTCCCACCTGTGACAGCACTGTAGTAGGCAACTTGAAAGTCACAAGTATCTGCACCTGCTAATACACAAGCAGGTGTACCCGTGACGACATTGAGACCTTCATGACCTGAATCATTTCTAACAATCTTCCCTTGCAAAGCAATCTCATCAGCACCAACAGCGTAGGAGATATTTGAAAGTGAAAAGAAACACACTACAGACAAAGCCAGAGAAATGACAAGTGAAATGGTTATTCTTCTTCTATTAAGGCAGTTTTGTTGTATCATATGTAGTACTAACTTCTACTTTAGAGTCAATTGAACACAAAGACTCCTCTATATTCATTAATAGTACACCATAGGACACTGATAATCAACAATTTCTCACATAATTAAGCACCTTGTAGTAACTAGACTATAATGTTTACAATTCTACCATCAACATATATAAATTTCTTAATGGTAACACCCTCCAGAAAGGTTGCTATCCTCTCATTTTCCTCTACAATCTTCCTCACTTCATCTTCGCTCATCCCCCCTCCTATTGTTACCCTACCTCTAACCTTGCCATTTACCTGTATTGGAATCTCCAAAGTATCCTCTACAAGCATCTCTTTATCGACTTTTGGCCATGCTTGATTATTTACCAAACTATTATGACCTGTTATATCCCATAATTGTTCTGCAAGATGAGGCATAATTGGAGAAGATATAGTAATCAGTGTTTCTAAATCTGTTTTACTAAAGGTCTCTGAGTTATAATTATTATAAAACTCCATAAAAGCCGCTATTGAAGTATTAAACCTCCAATTGATAACACTCTCCTCTATCTTCTTTACTAACCTATTAACAGCAACTCCTACTTCTTCACTACTCTGTTCACTAGACTCCCAAACATCTTGGATAAAGGCAAACCACCTTTTAACAAACTTATTAACACCCTCAATAGTCCTAGTATTCCATACTACATTACCATCATAGGGCCCCATAAACATAAGATATGCGCGAGTTACATCTGCACCATATTCTTCTATCAATGTATCAGGACTAATCACATTACCACGTGACTTAGACATCTTTACACCGTCTTCACCAAGCACTACTCCGTGTATTGTACGCTTTTGATATGGCTCTGGATCACCAACTACTCCAATATCATACAAAAACTTGTGCCAAAATCTGGAGTAAAGTAAATGGAGAGTAATATGTTCAGAACCACCTTCATAGTGATCAACTCTCATCCAATATTTGTCTAATTCCTTACTAATAAGCTCATTATCGTTGTGAGGATCGCAATATCTTAAGAAATACCAACTAGAGCCAGCCCAATTAGGCATAGTATTAGTTTCTCTCTTGGCAGGCCCTCCACATTTCGGACATTCGGTATTGACCCAATCAGCAATATTGGCAAGCGGTGATTGGCCATCTCCAGAAGGCTCATATTCAGCTACAACAGGCAACTTCAATGGCAAATCCTCCTCTTTAAGAGGTACCATACCACATTTATCACAATGAACAATAGGAATGGGCTCACCCCAATATCTTTGTCTCGAAAAGTTCCAGTCTTTAAGATGATACCTAACCTTGACCTCACCTACCCCTTTCTTAACAATATATTCTCCTGCTTTTACTTGGGCATCAGCTGTACCAAGTCCGTCCATAAAGTCCGAATTAAATACTACCCCCTCATCTGTATATACTTTTTCTACACAATCTATCTCTGTTCGATCCCCTTTTAGGTCTTCTATTACCCTAATTACAGGAAGATTAAACTTTTGAGCAAATTCAAAATCTCTTTTGTCATGTGCAGGTACTCCAACTACCATACCAGTACCAACTGTTGTTAGAACAAAGTCTGCGATATAAATTGGCAACTTCGCACCACTAATGCTATTAACACAGTAAAGCCCAGTTAGAACCCCCGTTTTCTCCCTTGAATCATCCATCCTTTCTCTCTCACTCTTAGCCTTAGCCTGCTCCACATACTCTTCTACTTCCATCCTCTTCTCCTCTGACATATGCTCTTTTAATTTCTGCAATATCTCATGCTCAGGAGCTACTACTACAAAAGTAGCACCAAATTGAGTATCTGGCCTAGTGGTTGATACTCTCACAATCTCCTCCATACCCTCTATTTCATAATCGATATCATACCAAGTTTTCCTACCTATCCAGTTTCTCTGCAATGCCTTCACACTATCCAAATATTCTACATCATCAAGATCATCTACTAGCCTATCCGCATACTCAGTAATCTTTAATACCCACTGCTTAAGCTTCTTTTGCTCTACAGGTGTATCACATCTCTCATGCTTACCATCTACCACCTCTTCATTCGCACAACCAGTCTTACATTTCGGACACCAATTAATTGGTACATCTGTCATGTATGCTAAACCCTTCTCATAGAGCTTAAGGAAAATCCATTGTGTCCACTTGTAGTAGTCAGGATCTGTCGTATCTACTTCCCTGTCCCAATCAAAGGTTAATCCTAATCTCTTGAGTTGCTTTCTAAAGTTATCAATACTCTCTGTAGTAATCTCTTGTGGAGGTCTTTTAACCTTTAGAGCATAGTTTTCAGTAGGTAATCCAAATGCATCCCACCCTATTGGGAATAGTACATTCTGCCCTTTCATCCTCCTTAATCTCACTACAGCATCTGCCATAGAGTAGTTTCTAGTATGCCCTATATGCATACCCGGACCTGATGGATATGGGAGTTCTACTAGTTGGTAGTACTTTTCTTTATCAGTAAGCAGGTCTTGAGCACTGTATTCCATTTTAGAAAACCACTGCTCTTGCCACTTAGACTCAAAGTCTTTTGGGTTATATTTTTTACCCATACTACTCTAGTAAAATATTAAATATTATCTATTCTACAAAAAATGCTTTAGAAAGGGAAGTTCTATTCTGGGAAACACTGGCGTGGAACAAATAGAAGAATGTATACAAAATTTGGACCTGAGGGGATTCGAACCCCTGACCCCATCGCTGCCAGCGATGTGCTCTAACCAGCTGAGCTACAGGCCCATTAGTTATTGGACTCAACCGGGATTGAACCGGTGACCTTCGCATTGCGAATGCGATGTTCTAGCCAACTGAACTATGAGCCCATTATATCACTACCAATTTG
>JAIOSB010000027.1 GCA_021107795.1 bacterium | reverse complement strand
CCTTCTTCTACTTCAGTACCCTCATCTACTTCTTCACCATCTTCAGTTTCTTCCTCTTCTATCACCTCAATCTTTTGTAATTGGGTAATTGTTATAATTGTGGAAGTAGCATCACCTTCATGTAATAACTCAACATTCTTAGGCAACTCTATATCATTTACACTAATTGTCTGACCTGGAACTTCTAAATTGCTTACATCAAGTGTAATCTCTGGAACAAGGTTGTCTAATGTACATCGTACAGTTAGGGAATCTAATACCTGAACAAGAATACCCAGATTATTCTTAACTGCAGGTGCTATCCCTTCAAGAGTAAATGGGATTGTAAATATCATAGGGACTTTTGGATTAATTTCAAAAAATGCTACATGCAAGATATCGTCTGTTCTTGGATTAATATCAAAATCTTTAACAATAGCCTTGTACTTCTTACTTCCCATTTCAACATCTAATATTGTAGTAGAGGTTGCTATCTTGTAAAGCTGTATTGCAGTACGACTATCAATTGATACATTTGTACTTTCACCCTTTGCATTATAGATGACAGAAGGTACAAGACCTTCCTTCCTTAGATCCTTTATTTTTTTACCAATAAGGGTTCTTTTTTGTAGTATTATTTTCTCCATAGATAGCAAGAAGTATATCAAAGAATAGTGGTTAAGACAAGTTTTTAGTCATGTCCTAGTAGGAATTCTTTTGACCCTCCATATTGACACTTTAGTAAAGATAAAATATACTTTAGCAGATAAGTTGTAATCTTGCTAAAGTGAGTATTACTCAAAGACAAAGAAAAGTGCTAATGGCCATCATCCAAGAATTTATGGAACATGCTGATGAAGTCGGCTCTGTAGCTCTACTACAGAAATACAACCTTGGAGTAAGCTCTGCTACTGTAAGAAATGAAATGGTAAGACTAATGGAAGAAGGACTGTTGGAGAAAAGCCATATTTCCTCTGGGAGATTCCCTACAGACCAAGCGATTAGAATGTATGTTAAACAAAGACTAGACGAATATAGTCCAAATCCATTGGTAACGGTGGATATAAGGCAGGGAATATTTAGAGAAAGATTTAGTAAAGACGCTGTAACACATTCAATATTACACATCCTTTCCAAAGAAACAGACTCTGTAGCCTTTGTGGTATTAGATGGAATACTACGATATTGGGGACTATCCCACCTATTCAAATATGAAGAACTAAGTGAACCTGACCTTATCAAAAACCTAATTGATATCCTAGAAGATCCAGTATTCTTGGTAAACCTATCTAAAAAATATGGAAGTTCTAGAGTATCACTACTTATCGGTGAAGAATCTGGAGTAGAAGCACTAGAGGAGTGCTCCATAGCTTTTATCAACACACCATTCTGGGATACACAATCCTCTTTTGTAGGTATATTAGGGTCCAAAAGAATGGACTATCTTAAAGTAATTCCTGCATTAAGAGAGGTAAGAAGTTCTCTACAAAGCTCTATGCAAGGATGGAGTTAGAAACCTCTTGACATTTCATATCCCACCTCATATACTCTTAGCAGTCCTAAATTGACTCTGCTAAGATGTGCCAAAGCAAAAAGATTTGAAAACGAAGAAAAATAAGGTTGATATTCAACAACTAGTTCAAACTATAGATACACTTGAAGATGAGAAGTTAGAAATTACCAACCAACTTAAAAGAGCTTTAGCTGATTATCAAAACCTTGAAAAGAATACAGTTAAACTTACACACCTACGATTTCTACAAACTAAAAAAGGATTAGCTGAGAATATAATACCGGTAGTAGATGCACTAACTATAGCAATTAAAACAAAAGAAACAATACAATTGGATGAAAAAACACAAGCTTGGGTAGCAGGAATAGTAGCAACGATTGAAAATTTAGAAAAAGTCTTTATAGATATTGGATTAAAGAAATTTGTACCAGAAAAAGGGGAACAATTTGATCCAAATATCCATGAAGCCTTAACTACCGTCTCTGATGGTAAAAAGGATCATATATATGACACTATTCAACCTGGATATACACTTGACGATGTAATAATTCGTCCAGCAAGGGTTGTAGTATCAAAATAGTTTAATTTTTTAATATATTAATATGGGAAAGATAATCGGAATAGATTTAGGAACAACAAACTCCGCTATGGCATATATGTCAGGTGGGAAACCTAATATAATTGCTAATTCACAAGGAGGAAGACTTACACCTTCTGTTGTTGCTCAAGACGATAAAGGGCAAGTAATTGTAGGACAACCTGCAAAGAATCAAGCCGTAACCAATCCAGAAGGCACAATTTACTCTGTAAAGAGACTAATTGGTAGATCTTGGAGTGATCCTGAGGTAAAGAAAGACAAAGAACTCCTACCTTTCGAGATGAGAAAATCAGGAAGTGATGGAATCGAAGTACAGATGGGAGATAAGTGGTACACACCACAAGAGATCTCAGCTAAGATTCTTAGCAAACTTAAAAAAGATGCAGAAGATTTCTTAGGAGAGAAAGTAAAGGAAGTGGTAATAACGGTACCAGCATACTTCAATGACTCACAAAGACAAGCAACTAAAGATGCAGGTAAGATTGCAGGTTTAGATGTAAAAAGGATTGTAAATGAACCAACAGCTGCAGCACTTGCATATGGTTTAGAGAACGACAAGGAAGAGAAAGTAGCAATCTTTGACCTAGGAGGTGGCACATTCGATATTTCAATCTTAGAGATTGGTGATGGAGTATTTGAAGTTCTTTCTACTAATGGTGATACACACCTTGGTGGAGATGATTTTGATCAGTTGATAATTGATCATATCATTAAAGATTTTGAAAAAGAGAACGCTATGGATCTTAGAAAAGATAAGACTGCTTTACAAAGACTTAAGGAAGCGGCAGAGAAAGCAAAGATTGAGCTTTCAAGTTCAGAGAAGACAGAGATTAATATCCCATATATTACTGCGGATTCTAATGGACCAAAGCATCTTAAGATGGATATAACAAGGGCAGATTTAGAAAAGCTAACATCAGATTTAATAAATAGTACCATTAAACCATGTGAGAAGGCTCTAAAGGATGCAAAACTCAAGGTAGAGGATGTAGATCAGATATTACTTGTTGGTGGTATGACAAGAATGCCAGCTGTAGAGAAGAAAGTAAAAGAATTCTTTAAGAGAGAACCAAACAAGAGTGTAAATCCTGATGAGGTAGTAGCAGTAGGTGCTGCAATTCAAGGAGGAGTCCTTGGGGGTGATGTAAAGGGTATTACACTGCTCGATGTAACTCCACTTTCATTTGGTCTTGAGACACTGGGTGGTGTAATGACCAAACTTATCGATAGGAATACAACAATTCCAGTAGAGAAGAAGCAGACTTTTTCTACTGCTGCAGACAACCAACCTGGTGTAGAGATTCATATCTTACAAGGAGAGAGGGAAATGGTTGCAGACAACAAAACATTGGGAAGATTTGTACTTGATGGAATACCTCCTGCACCAAGGGGTGTACCTCAGATAGAGGTTACATTCTCAATAGATGCTAATGGGATATTGGATGTGAAAGCAAAGGATATGGCAACAAACAAGGAACAGAATATTACAATTACAGCGTCTACTAGTCTTAAGGAGGAAGAGATTGAGAAGATGGTAGAGGAGGCTGCTAAGTTTGCAGATGAGGATAAGAAGAAGAGGGAGAGGATAGAGAAGAGGAATAATGCAGATTCCTTATGTTTTAGTATAGAGAAGCTTCTTGAGGAGAGTGGTGATAAGGTAGAGGATAGTGAGAAGGAGGATTTAGAGAAGGATGTAAAAGAACTTAAAGAATTAATAGCTAAAGAGGACTTTGATGAGGAAGAGGTAGAGAAGAAGACAGAGGAATTAACAAAGAAGATGCAGGAAGTAAGTAAGAAGATGTATGAGGCAGCAGCTAAGGAGGCTAGTGAGGGGAAAGAGGAAGAGGTTAAAGAGGGAGAGGTTGTAGATGAGGAGTAGGGTGTAGGGTTGGGATAAGAACTAGTTATACGCAATTCAAAAGAGGACATAAATATGAATATCACGATTCTTAAAAACGAAATAGTTAAAAAGCTAAAAACTAAGAATGACACAAAAAAGGCCGAAATTAAATAAAAATATTAGCACAAAAGACTTTCAAGATTTTTATTGGTTGAAAGTGGAGTTGGTTGATTTTTGTAGAGAAATTGGAATTAGTGGTAGTGGCGGAAAAATTGAAATTGCCGGGAGAATTGAGAAATATCTTAAAACAGGGAAAATAGAAAATAAGAAAAGTAAAAATGGTGGAAAAAAGAGAGGAAACATTCAAAAAACACCAGAAAATATTAACGAAGTGATTCCTGATAATTATACAAGTTCACAATTGTTCAGAGAATATTTTAAATCAATTATCGGTCAACACTTTCATTTTACCGCGTATATGAAGAAATATATGGAAACTCATCCAGGAATAACATTCAAAGAATATGTCAATGAGTGGCAGGCAGAATATGAGAGAAGAAAAAATAAAAATTATCATCCGAAAATAATGAAGTCCTGTGAATATAATCAATATATCCGTGATTTTTTCAAAGACAATCCAAATAAAACAAGAAATGAAGCAATAAAATATTGGAAAATTAAAAAATCTACGAGGGGAAATAATATTTATAAAAAATCAGATATAAATATACAATGATAAACAAAAAAGATATTCTAAAAAACATCTGTTATACAGAACTTGTTTACGAAAGAATAAACAAAAAACTTAATACCAAATTTTCAAAAAAACAAATTGAAGAATTTATTTTTAAGACTTTAAAAGAAACTGAGGAAAAGTTTTTTAAGAAAATTGGAAAAAACTTTTATGTTACAAATACCGAGAATAATATTAGAATAACAATAAACTCAAATACTTTTAGAATTATAACTGTTGATAGGATTGAGTGATAAAGAACTTGTCTTGAGCATAAAAAGATTTGGTATTGTACTACCTATATGATACCATTAGACATTAACTTGCCTAAGGGAATTACATATGCCCAAGATTAATAAACACAATATTAATACTGTAATTAATGCAGTACAAAAGTATCTCCTATTAGGCCTCCTTATGATACTACCTATCGCTATACTACCATTCCCTTGGGACTTTACTGAAAAAGGTATGAGTATAACTATACTAGTGTTTACTACAGTAATAGTTACTCTTGAGATAATAAAAGTGTTATGGTCTGAGAAGTTCCTCTTCCTAAAAAGGAATTCGGACATTATTCTCTTCTCTCTACTATTATCACTACTCCTTACAACAATATTCGCATTTGATTCTAACCTCAGCCTCTTTGGCTTGAACTACCAGTTTGGTTCTGGATTAGTAAGTGTAGGATCAATCCTAATACTCACCTTTCTTTCAAGAAGCTTCCTGTTAAAAAAGAAAGATATTGCTGGTGTAATAGTTGCTTTCTTGATTGGTAGTATCCTTACTTCCTCTCTAAGTATCATATCCCTATTAGGAGGGAATTTATTAAGTATATTCCCTAAGTTTAGTTCCCTCTTTGCAGTGGGATTCCCTATTATTGGAGCTCCAGTAGTATTAGTAATTTACAACTGTATTGCAATATTACTAGCCAATATCTCACTAGGAATATTTAAGGACAAGAAAGTCAGAAATAGTAGTTGGTTTTCAATTATTGCCATGATTGTAAATGGAATATCCCTTCTCTTCTTCGCAATAGACCCTTTATCATTAATTGTAGCTGTCATATTTTTAGTAATGTGGGTAGTAATAACTCTCGTAATAGTTAGCAAAGAAAAGTCTACTACGGTAAAATCAAAGATAATAGATCTAATCCTTCCAGTAACCCTTGTTATATTTGTGCTTCTTATACAGATAGAGAGTATATCGGACTTAATTCTTGAGCACGCTGAAGTATTCTCACCTCTAACACTATCAGGAAATGCTAGTTGGCAAATAGTGACCCAATCCTTAATGACATCTCTTAAGAACGGAATATTTGGTGTTGGATTAGACTCATTTGCTACTGCATTTACTGCACTTAAACCCCTAGATCTTACAAGTGTAGAATTTGCAAATGGTTTTAATGAGATATTAGTATCCCTCTCTAATGGAGGTTTCCTATGGTTAGTAATTTGGTTGATACTAGGTTGGTATCTTCTAAAGGATTTGAGTCAGGATGTTAAAACTTATGGAAAAGGAAAGAAAGAGTTAGTTCTTTTTGATACTGTATTGCTTTTTATATATATAACTTCCTTTATTACAACCTATACTACAGTATTAAGATTCTCCTTTTTCTTAATAATATCTCTAAGTGTAGTTTTAAGAAATATTGTGAGTAAAAAAGAAGTGGAGAGTCTACTCCTTAAGATATGGACGATGAATACAGGCAAGAAGAATAAGAAGAATATTCCGATAATTTCTGTGTTTTTAACTACGATGACTGTGTTAATAGGCGTATTAGTTCTGTTTAAGTTAGGAAGCATCACGCTATCCAGTATGTATATACTTAGAGCAGAGAACTATATTATTGAGGAGAACAAGAAATATGTTGAGGTTAATCCCACTCTGGAACAAAGAACTGAATTTGTAGAGAATTTATATCAATGGTATTTGCAAGGGTTGAAGTATGATATAAGGAATCCGTTAATAAACAGAAAATTTAGTCTAATAGCTGTTGATAAGATGGATATATCGTTTTTGTTGTATGAAGAGAACGAAGATGAGAAGTTGTTAGAAGATATTGTGGTACTTAGAAACCAGGCTTTTGAGTACAGTAAAACTGCAATTAATATATCACCTTCCTTATACTCTAGTTATAATAATAGGGCTCTGATATATCTTGGTCTCGTGAATCTAGGATATACCGATTACATTAGAGATGGTATCTCTGCAATAAATGATGCTGTAAGTCTTAAACCTACTGACTACCAAAATTACTTCCATATGGCACAATTGTATTACCTTCTCGAAGATTACGAGTCCGCACTTAATGCTTCTTCACAGACTTTGTCTATAAATGGTGTATATATTCCTGCCTTAATTCTCTCTGCTAATATCAATGGAGTGTTAGAACAACCCGATGTACAGTTATCATACCTAGAAGCCATTAAAATAATTTTGGAGGTAGATGATTTGCAAGAGAGTGATTTGTATATGGATACTGTAGAACAAATTGAAAATATAAAAGGTGAGGATAGTTCTATACAGGAAGATCTTGTTGACGGAGATATTGATATCGAGGTTTCCCCCGAAACAGAGTAATGGCATAAATATTGTTTCCTTTTAGGGTCTGACAAGCACGGTTAAGGGTTGTCCCTGTAGATATGACATCATCAACGAGTATTATATCCTCTCCTACAATATTCCTGTTTATTTTAAAGATATCTTCTGATAGCTTTGTTCTATCACTTACCTCTTGTTGTGATTGATATTTATTCTCACCTGTTCTTTTTAGAATATTCGAATCTACTCTGCATTTGTAGTGTTGGGAGAGATGATCAGCAAGGAGTGAGGACTGGTTAAAACCTCTCTCTTTTTCGTGTGAGTAGTGGAGTGGGATAGGGATGAGGGTTGTTCTTGGTGTAATGTTTTTTGAGAATCCTGTTGCTTCTGTTTGTTTTATAAGGAGAGTAGAAAGTATTTTAGAGAGTTTGTATGCATATCTGTATTTATACTGTGACAGTATTTTCTTTGGAATATGTCCATACTCCCATCCGACAAATAGTTTGTTTAAGTTGTACTTATTACACTCCCTATGTGTGATATATCCACTAGACAGTTTCCTACAGACATAGCATTCAGGCAAAGTCCTTTTCATTTTCTTAATACAGAGAGGACAGAGATAGTTACCAATACTTCCACAGTTAATACAGTAGGTTGGAAAGAGGAAGTCTAACATATTGTATTATATATTTCTGTTATGAATTTCTGATGAACAAGGTTGCTAATTTCATGAACATAACTTATGATATTATCACTAGCATATTTAATACTTATCAAACACACTCGTGGTAAAAAAGAATGGAGTAGTCTCTGTAATGGGATTGTTATTCCTTACGAAAATACTTGGTTTTGTGAAATTGAGAATAGTTGCTCAGTTGTTCGGTGCATCTCATGAACTAGATATCTTTTGGGCAGCATTTACTATCCCAGATATAATATTCTTGGTAATTGTAGCAGGCTCTGTGAATGCAGCCATTATTCCAATTCTTACAGATGTACTCTATGACAAGGGTAAGAAGTCTTTGAATATGCTTTTCAATAAGCTGACGATATTGTTTGCAAGCGTAATTATGATCTTTGTCGTTATTCTCTTTATCTTTACTCCACAGATTGCACAATGGTTAATATCTTCCAATACTACTACTGGATTAATATTTGATCTTTCAGGCACTCTTCAGGCTTCGGATGTCGCTTCTTTTATTAGTATAATGAGGATAGGGTTGATATCTCCGTTTTTCTTAGGGCTTAGTGCTTTTATTACTGCATATTTACAAGTTAGAAAGCAATTCTTTGTTACATCTCTAGCTCCAGTATTTTACAATCTTGCTATGATCGTATGTCCCCTTCTTTTTGTTAAATATGGCGGTATGGGAGTAAATGGATTAGCCATCTCCTCAATTGTAGGTACAATGTTGCATTTGGGTATACAAGTACCTTTGTTTTTGAAATATTACAGAGAAGAGAAGGTTGACTTTTTAGGTAGTGTTAAGGGTATATTGAAGGATAGTTCTGTCATCAAGGCTCTTAAATTAGCTATACCTAGAATCTTATCCATACTAGGGGAGCAGTTTAATGTGGTTGTTAATACTGTAATTAGTTTTACTCTTACTGCAGGTACTCTTAGTGCGTACAAGTTTGCATTTAGTTTACATATGTTTCCGATTAATATAATAGGGAGTGCTGTAGCACAGGTTACTCTTCCTGATTTGGCGAAGTTGAGTAGGAATAAGGATAGGAGGGAGTTTAAAGTAGTGCTTAATAATGCGATACAGTTCGCTATGTATTTAGTACTACCCATTGTTGCTGTACTAATGATTCTAAGACTTCCAATTGTGCGTCTTACATATGGTACTGGAGCTTTTGATTGGGAAGACACTCTTCTCACATCATGGTGTTTGGTACTTCTAGGACTCTCTATTTTGGGTCAGACTCTAATGCAAATCATTATGAGGGCTTTCTATGCACTGAAGGATACATGGAAGGCTTTGATAATTACAGTAGTCGGTATTGCTATCAACCTCTTCTGTGTATATTTCCTTACCAATTTCTTTAGTCATTACTACGATTGGAGGATAATTCTGGATCAAATCATATATCAGATATCCACTGCAAATGGTGCTGGTCTTGGGTCTGTCCTTGAGAGTTTCTTCAATGATGTGTGGAGCTGGATGACAGTGAGGGGAGATTCTTCTTTGGCAGTTGGTGGTCTTGCCATTGGGGTGAGTATGGCATATTTTGTTGAAACGATAATTGGTTTTTGGTATTTGAATAGGATAGCTGGGATCAAGCTAATATCATGGAAGGAGACCATACGGCCAATATTTCTTAAAATATTAAATACCTCCATCATGGGTATTGGTATGTATTTTGTATTTAAGATCTTTGATTTGCAACTTGATACTTCTAGGACAATATGGATTGTTTTACTTACAGTAGTTACGAGTGCCTATGGTGGGATATCATATTTACTAGGGTCTTATCTTTTCAGGATTAAGGAGTTTGAATATATTAAGGAATATGTAGTTAAACTTTTAGGAGGTTTAAGGAAGAATGGGTAAGTTTTTAAAAGTTGTGGGTATATTGATACTTTGTGTAATATTTTTACTGCTTTCTTTCATCCTTTTTGTTGTTATTAAATCTAGATCTTGGGAGATGGGTTTTGTAGATGGTTTGAATCCTGAATATTTGGTAAGTGAGGGTGTAGTATTTGATGATGCCATTAATACAAAGATAGAGGGGTATGTGTTGAGTGGGAGTGATACTGAATTTGTCACATTTTCCCCTATGGAGGTTTCTCAATTACTGTTTGGAAGTGTATCAGACATGGTTGGTGAGAGTGGTTTAAATATTACTAATGTATATGTTGAGCCCAGTGTTGGTGAGTGGAGTGTGTGTGGTAGGTTCGAGTTAGTTGATGTAAAGGGGATTCATACGTGGGTTTGTGTAGATGTTAGCAAGGATAGTATGCAGACAGCACAGTTGTATTTAGAGGATATTCAATTACAGGGGTTTAGTGTTAGTAAGATATATCCTAAGCTTCTTACTCTTGCTAATCAGGGCATTGCAGGGGCTTTGGTTACTGCAAATGAGAATGGGTTTGTAGGAAGAGTGTTTGAGAATGTTGAATTGTTAGAAGATGGGTTAGTAATTAAGGGGAGTGTGTATTAGTCTCAGAAGTGTCTTAGTATCTTGACATTCTTTTCACTTCCTTCTAAAATACTTAGCAGTTAATATATTCTCTTGCTAATTTAAATTATTACATATAAATAAATGGCAGAATTAAAAATACAACCATTAGGTAATCGTATATTAGTTATCCCTCATGCAGAAGAAGAAACCATCGCAGGTGGTTTAGTAGTACCCCCAAACGCTAGTGATGATAAAAGACCTGCTGTAGGTGAAGTCCTTAAACTAGGAACTGGTAAAGATGAAAATGGTAAAGAGATTGTATTCCAAGTTAAACCTAAAGATACAATATATTTCAAAAAGTATTCCCCAGAGGAAATAGAGATTGATGGTGAACAATACCTCATTATAGAGGCTGCTGATATATTAGCAGTAATCAAGTAATTAAAATTTTTATATATTAAATATGGCAAAGTCTGTTAAATATGATGAAGAGGCAAGAAAGTCTCTTAAAGCTGGAGTAGATGTAATATCTAATGCAGTTAAGACTACACTAGGTCCTAAGGGAAGGAATGTAGCAATTGCAAAGAGTTTTGGATCTCAAGTAGTTACTAAAGATGGTGTAACTGTTGCAAAAGAGATTGAAGTTGAAGATCCCTTTGAGAATGTAGGAGTAGAGATGATAAAGGAGGCAGCGAATAGAACAAACGATATGGCAGGAGATGGTACCACTACAGTGATTGTAATAGCTCAAGCTATAGCTACTGCAGGTTTTAGAAATGTAACTGCAGGTGCAAACCCTATCTCTGTAAAAAGAGGAGTGGATAAAGGGATAGAAGTCGTTATCAAAGCTCTTGTTAAGAGTTCTAAGAAGATTTCTGGTAAAGAAGAGATTTCTCAAGTGGCTACAATATCAGCCAACAATGATAAGAAGTTGGGGAAAATGATAGGGGAAGTATTTGCTGAGATTGGTAAAGATGGAGTTGTAACTGTAGAAGAAGCAAAAGGTTTTAAAGATGAAGTAGCATATACAGAAGGTATGCAATTTGATACAGGGTATGTAAGTCCTTACTTTGTAAACGATGGGGATTCCTTAGAAGCTTCTATGGAAAGTCCATATATATTGGTTACGGATAAGAAGCTTTCTAATCTTCAGGATATTCAAGCTATTGCAGAGAAGATCCTTTCTATAACGGATAGACCAATCGTTATCATTGCAGATGAGATTGAGAATCAGGCTTTAGCTACATTGGTTGTCAACAAGCTAAGAGGTACATTGAATGTAGTAGCTATTAAAGCTCCTGGGTTTGGTGATAGGAAGAAGGAAATGTTACAAGATATTGCGGTAATTACAGGAGCAACCTTTATCTCGGAGGAGATAGGTAGAACATTGGAATCTATAGAGGTCTCTGATTTAGGTAGTGCTAAGAAGGTTGTAGTAAGTAAAGAGGAAACTATCATTGTAGAAGGTAGTGGTATTGGGAAGAATTTGAAGGATAGGGTTTCTGAGATTAAGAGTCATATTAAAAAGTCTACATCAGATTACGACAAGGAGAAATTGCAGGAAAGACTTGCTAAGCTTTCAGGTGGAGTAGCTGTAATAAAGGTTGGTGCAGCTTCTGAGATAGAGGCTAAGGAGAAGAAGCAAAGAGTAGAGGATGCTATCAATGCAACTAGAGCCGCTATAGAAGAGGGTGTTGTAGCTGGTGGTGGTTTAGCACTTCATAATGTGAAGAGTGCATTAGATGATATTGAGCTAGAAGATGTTGATGAGCAACTTGGTATTGAAATATTAAGGGGAGTACTAAGCGAACCTCTCAAACAGATTGCAGATAATGCAGGACAGGATGGTGCAGTAATTGCATCTAATTGTTCGAAGAATACTGGTTACAATGCTAAGACAGGGGAATATGTAGATATGATTAAGGAAGGTATTATAGACCCTGTTAAAGTAACAAGATTAGCTTTAGTAAATGGAGCATCAGTTGGTACCATGCTTATAACCACAGAGGCTGTAGTAGCAGAGATAAAGACAGATGAACCTGCTATGCCTATGAATACAGGAATGGGTAGTGGTATGCCAGGGATGATGTAGTCGAAACTTGTATAAATATTACAGATACTTAATTTGAAGTAGATTAGATCAAGTTAAATTATGTTAATTAAAAAGTCGCAAGCAAAAAAGAAGACAAATTCCGAACAGTGTTCTGTTTGGGAGTATGCTTCTCAAAGTGAAAATCTAAGTTTTGCAACAGCATATATTGATGGAAGATTCCCAGATAAAGGAAGGGTTGCAAATACAGGCTGTGAGGAAATCTATTATGTTTTAAGTGGTTCTGGAGCCATTCATTCAGAATTTGGCGATTTCAATATCGAAGAAGGCGACCTTTACCATTTTAGAAAAGGTGAGAAGTATTGGTCTGAGGGAAAACAACTTAAACTTGTTTTAGTTAATTCACCAAAATGGTCGCCTAAGCAATTTAAACTAGTGGAATAATTGTTTTTTAAAAACTCAGGGGAACGTTGCCCTTTTAATTCCCCTTAACCCCTAATACCCCACCTCCTGCATAACAACCTTTCCAATAACATGATTCTCTCTCTTGTTATAACTCTCTATCCTTAACTTCCTATCTTTACTTACTAAAACAATATCATTAACACTCAACTTACAATTAGGACTTACAAACAAAAAACCATTTGAAGAACACAACAAACTACTAGACTCTACAATACCCATATCAACTACAAAACTCTCATGATCTAACTTAGTAACCCATGTAGGACAATTGTAGTAAGTTAAAGTACACTCTTTCTTAAAAATAAAATCCTTCGGAATTGATGTAAACAAAGGAATCTGATAAACATTAACACTATCACTATCCACAAGATCACCAGCAGAAACACCAAGAGACTTAGCCAATTTATCAAGCTGATTCATAGGAGAACTCTCACCCCTCTCATACCTTGAAATCATCTCCCAAGTAATACCCACCCTATCTGCTAACTCATCCTGAGTTAATTTCAACCTCTTCCTATACTTCCGTATATTCTCCCCTATATCATGATATTCCATATATATGAATTGTAAAGAATATTCACGAAAGGATATATAGATGTAGATGTCATAAAAATAGAATAACAATCACTCTATGCAACAATCCCTACCCAATTCTCCTTCAACCACACCTCACTTTGCTTTAAAATACCGCCCAAACCTCTCTCTACCATCTCTCTTTTTACAATACCTCCCTGATGTGGATATTTGTAAAGTCTCTTAAGAGGTGAATTAAAACCATGAGTGTAATGACACAACTCATGAGCAATTGTTGAAATTAATAAATATTCTGGAACTAAATCACTCTGAAAATGCCTTGTAAGGACAACAATGGAAACACTTTGCACATCCTGCCTCAATATATCATCCTCATACTTCTTTAACAAAGCCTTCACCTTTGTTCTCTCCCTTGCATATTTAATACACCCAAGCTGTCTTTTTGAATACTTACCGAATTTAGCAAGTACGAAGTTTTTCCTTGGTACATCACTAAAATACTCATCCCAGACATCATACAACAAGTTTTGAAGATAAATATTGTCCCTCACTTCTAGATTAGAATGAATTAAAATGATATTGTATATTAACATGAACAAGCGTATCAAGGAGAAACTAAAAACACTAAAAGAAGTAGTAAGATTCTTCTACGGAAGATATACCCTTTGGGTAGTACTAAGAGATATTCTCTTTTTAGCAATTACTGTTGCTGAAATGTACAACATTAAGGTGATGGGTAGCTTTCTGGATAGCATGTCGGTACTACTAGAAGTAGGAGTGGAGAAGTTCGATATACGAGAATTCATACTCACAGACGCTTTCTTCTTCCTCATGATGATTCTGCTACTTTGGATAGTGGTAAATATTGGGAACAAGATTAGAGCCAATCTTTACACAAACATGAATGACGAAGTATGGTCTGACTGTAATCTAGAAATGGTTAACAAGATATCCAAATCGAATTTGCAGGATATAATGGATCCAAAATTCCAAGACCTTGTTGCATATGTACCAGAATACTCAATTGAAAATATGATTCTCTCATATCAAGCATTCTCGAATATCGTATCACAGGGGATAAGGATGATTACTGCACTTACCATCATGTTCATAGATATGCGATTCTCAATCCTCTTTCTTGGAATCTTTGTATTACCTGAGGTAATAATGGGATATATTCAGAGGAAAAAGATTAGAACATACAACGCAGAAGAAGTAGGAAGGCTCAAAATTGTGAACTACCTTTCAAAATTGGCAAGGGACAATACCTTCTTTAGTGAATTAAGAGTGGATAATACATTCAGGCATATCAAGAATACATTAAGGAATGAAGATAATGAATATCAGAGAGGACTCTTCGAGAGAAGAAAACATCTCTACATTGATACGATAGCGACATCAGTATTTGGTCAGGTACTTAAATATGGATATATAATATATGTCATAGGATATGCATTGGTTAAGAGACTTACCATAGGTACTTTCTCAGCACTCTTCAACTACACTACGGTTGCATACAACAGTGCATTCAATATATTCAACACGGTAGCACTTCTTTCAGATAGGCTTTCATACGCATCAAGATTTTTCGAACTAGTACAGTGGAAAGGATTTGGAGATATTAAATATGGGACAGAAAAATTACCAGAAAAATCACTTACCCTTAAATTTGATGATTTAGACTTCGCATACCCAGATCAACCAGGAAGAAAGATTTTAGAAAACATTAACCTTGAAATTAACTCCGGAGAGAAAGTTGCATTCTTAGGTGGAGATAGTTCAGGGAAAAGTAGTCTAGTTAAATTACTAACAGGAATGTACGAGATTTTAATAGGGGACTACGTCATCAGTGGATATTCCATTAGGGAGCTTAAGAGAGGAGAACTTAAGAAACACATTTCTGTTGTCTTCCAAAACTTCATCAACTACAACTTCTCTTTGGAAAAGAACATTACCATTGGACTTGATAGGAAGAATGTAGACAGGGGTCTTTATGAGAAAGTTCTCAAGATTACAAATCTAGATAAGCTAATGAAAAAAGATGGAATAGAAGATAAAAGAACTTTAGGTAGATATTTCTCAGAGGGTCTTGAACTCTCTCCTGGATATTGGCAAAGGATAGCGATTGCAAGAATGTTGTATAGGAATAAAGAGATATTCATCATGGATGAGCCATTTACATTCATTGATAGTAAGTCAAAGTCAAAGATAATTAATGGTGTAATCGATTTTGTTGGGAAAAAGAGAATCCTAATATACATTACAAGAAGTACAGAAGATTTAGAGAAATTCGATAGAGTATACTACTTCGAGAATGGCCATATGGTTGAATCCGGCCCGTGGAAAGAGCTTCTTAAGAAGAGAGGTAGAACCTACAAAGGCACTAGAACAAAAAAGAAAAAGTGATAGAGATACTCCTAGATTAACAAAGGGAGTCAATATCCTGTAAAATATAGGAGTAAATATTTTAGAAGGGTAAAAGAAATGACAATATTAGACGGAAAGAAAACATCAGAAGAGATATCGGGAAGGATAAAGGATGAGGTTTCTACTCTGATTAACAACTGTAATAGGATACCTAGATTAGATATCATAATTGTAGGTAACGATGTTGCAAGTGAGGAGTATGTAAGCATGAAAGAAAAGAAGGGTAAGGAACTTGGAATAAAGGTAGTAGTAAATAGGTTCGAGCATAGTGTAGAGGAAAAAGAGATAATAGAACTGATAGAGAAACTAAATAAAGACTCACTAGTAGATGGCATAATGGTTCAGCTACCACTACCTAGGGGATATAAAACCTTCAATACGAAATCAATACTTGAGAGTATAAATGTATCTAAGGATGTAGACGGTTTAACATACGCATCTCTTGGTTGGGTATGGAATGAAAGATCAGGAATGGGCTCTGCTACACCCACAGGTATCATTTCTCTACTTCGTGAATATGATATTGAAATCATCGGAAAAGATGTTGTGGTTTTAGGTAGAAGCAATGTCGTAGGATTACCATTAGCTGCAATGTTTGTTAAAAGAGATGCTACGGTGACAATAGCGCATTCTAAGACAGAGAATCTTACAGAAATATGTAGAAATGCAGACATCCTAGCAGTCGCCATTGGTAAACCACAATATATTACATCTGAATTTGTAAAGGAAGGTGCAATTATCATAGATATTGGTACAAACCGTGATTACGAAGGGAATTTAGTTGGAGATGTTGACTTTGAGGATGTGAAAGACAAGTGTGAATACATTACCCCTGTACCAGGTGGAGTAGGGCCAATGACCATAGCTTCTCTCTTTTCTAATTTAGTACAAACATACAAGAAGAATGTTACAAGACACAGATAACCAGATATATGATCTCATACAGAAAGAAAGCAAAAGACAATTAGAAAGTATTGAACTAATAGCTTCTGAGAACTATGTAAGTCGTCCTGTATTGGAAGCAATGGGCTCAATTCTTACAAACAAATATTCGGAAGGATATCTTTCAAAAAGATATTACGGAGGGAATGTATACATTGATCAGATAGAAAACTTGGCAATTGATAGAGCAAAGAAACTCTTCAAAGTCGATCATGTAAATGTACAACCATATTCTGGCTCTTCTGCGAACTTTGCGGTACACCTAGCCTTTCTTAAACCAGGTGATAGGACAATGGGTATGTCACTTGATGCTGGCGGGCATCTTAGTCATGGATTTAAAGTCTCTGTATCAGGTAAATATTTTAATTCAGTCAATTACGGTGTAGATAATAACGGATATATTGACTACGATGAAGTAAGAAAGATAGCTCACAATTACAGACCAAAATTAATATGGAGTGGATTTTCTGCATACTCGAGAGTAGTGGATTGGAAAGAGTTTAGAAGGATAGCTGATGAAGTGGATGCCATTCTCGTTTCCGATATTGCACATGTTGCAGGACTAGTAGCAACTGGACACTATCCATCTCCTGTACCATATGTAGATATTATCACTACTACTACTCACAAGACACTAAGAGGTCCTAGAGGAGCCATGATTATGTGTAACAAAGCGTATGCAGAAGTAATAGACAAAGCTGTCTTCCCAGGATCTCAAGGAGGTCCACACAACCATACCATTGCTGCAATCGCAGTCGCACTCAAAGAGGCTAGTACTGATGAGTTCAAACAATATTCTAAACAAGTAGTACTTAACGCTAAGAAATTAGCAGATGAGTTAACTAAAAGAAATTACTCCATTGTATCTGGTGGTACTGATAATAACCTAATGCTTGTAGATACTGTCAAAAGTGTTAATATGAGTGGAGAAGAAGCAAGCCTTACTCTAGAAAAAGCAAATATTACTCTAAACAAAAACGCAGTACCAAATGACTTAAGAAAACCATGGGATCCATCAGGAGTGAGAATAGGGACAGCTGCAATTACAAGCAGAGGAATGAAAGAATTAGATATGGAAAAGATAGCTCAATATATATATAGTGTACTGAGAAATTCCCACGATGAGGATTTAATTAAAAAGATTAGATTAGAAGTAAAAGATTTTACAAAGGACTTTCCAGTTCCAGGTATAAATTAAAGAAATACCTATGAAATTAATACAAAGAAAAGGTCTTCATATAGAAGATATTAGAACTGATGAATATTGGAATAGACTACGAATATTCTCAATACTAAGTAATGAAGATTACAGTTCTAAACTCAGAACTCACTACATCATTAAACAAGCTCTTAGTAGCAAAGCAAGTATTCTTGATATATGCAAAAGTTGTGAGATTGACGATTGGAAAGAATTTCCACTTGATGATATGTATGAAATAAATAACAGAACATATATTGTAGACAATATCCCAATATATACATTTCTCAAACTCTCTTCCCTATCCTCAAGCTCATTTTTCAAACTAAGAGATTGGAAATATATAAATAGAGATAGCTCCTACTTTGTCAGAATACCCACAGAAGTTTGTGAGAACAGGGAGATTAGGAAGGAATATGAAAATATTCAACTGAATAGTATGAGGAATTACTGGTTAGTGGCTAAGAAAAGGGGAAATCAATATAAAGAATTTGCTAAATCTCTCCTACCACTCGGTATACAACATCGAGCAGCTATCTCCCTCTCCCTAAGCTCCAATATTGAACTAGCTAACACTCTATTGTGTAGCGATATGGTACTAGATAATCAACTAGGTGATATGTTAGAAAAATTGCTTAAGACTGATATTGAGGTAATACCAGACTGCACTCAAAGAGTGACTACAATAAAGATATTAGAATATTTAGAAGAGTGCGTATCTAAAGAGCAGGAGTTTGATTTAGATGATTCCGAACCTTTTAAGTTTGAATATATCACAGACATTGTAGAACAAGTATTTACAAATCTTGAAATGCTAATCAATCCTCTGGGTAGTAAAGAAGAATTAGAATTTGATTACGAAGATCAACTCTCTATTGGAAAAACAATTAACAAAGGAGATATAGGATATTTAGGATTTCAGAAGGGTAGTCGTCTTTCTGGATATTTACCACTTACAGATGTTTTTGAAATACTAGATCAAAACTACACAATATATGTACCACTTCTTTCAGACTTCATAGATATTGATAAAGAACTTGAAAGAAAGAACTCTCAGTGCTACTTACTACCAAAATCTCTTAAGAAATACTCAGAGCTTCAAAGGGATATGAATAGGAATCTTCTTGAGACATATGTAGATATAAAGAATTGGAGAGAGAAGTCAAAAGAATATATGTCTGATGAAATGTCAAAAGAGTTTACAAAATATCTTCTTCCCCTGAGTCACTTAACCAAATTTAATATGTATTTGGATATTAAGGATATTTTCAATTTAAAGAATTCAGATATTAAATATATTAATCAATGGAATAAACTTTTCTTTCAGAAAGATCCTTTGTTTAAGAAATAGTTTGGAAATGATAGGATAGTTTTAAAAAGAATGAGAAATAATATTAAAAAACAATTCCCTATACTTAATCAAAAGATTAATGGGAAACAAATTGTATACCTAGATAGTTCGGCTACTACCCAAAAGCCCCAATGTGTAATTGATTGCCTGAGTGAATACTACACCAAGTACAATTCGAATATTCATAGAGGTTCTCATGTACTAGCTTTAAGAGCCACAGAAAAATGGATTGAGGCACATAAGATTGTAGCAGAGTTTTTAAATGCTACATCATATGAAGAAATCATATTTACTAGAAATTGTACAGAAGGAATAAATCTCTTTGTAAATACATACGCGAAACATAATCTAGAGAAAGGAGATATTGTTGTACTTAGTGAGATGGAGCATCATAGTAATATTGTTCCATGGTTGATGCTTCAGAAAGAAATAGGTTTCAATATTGAATATATTCCTGTTGCCGATAACTATGAACTAGATTTAGAATGGTTTAAATCTTTGATAAACAAGAAGAAAGGAAGGATAAAGATTGTTTCTATACTCCATGTATCTAATGTGTTGGGAACAATAAATGATGTAAAAGAAATTACTAAACTAGCTCATAAATCTAATGCAGTTGTACTCATAGATGCAGCTCAAAGTATTGCTAGATTACCCATGGATGTAAAAGATTTAGGGTGTGATGCACTGGTGTTCTCTGGACATAAAACATATGGACCAACGGGTAGTGGATGTATCTATATTAAAAAAGAAATACTAGAGAAATTGCCACCATATATGGGAGGTGGAGAGATGATAAGAGAGGTTAGTAAAAAGGACTTTGATTTAAATGAATTACCATGGAGATTTGAAGCAGGGACACCAGATATTGCAGATGGTATTGCACTAGCTACAGCAATATCATGGCTTAGCGAAGCAGTCAAGGACATGGGAGGATATGATGTATTAATTAATCATGAGAGAGATTTAGTAGAAAGCTTTATATCACAGTTTGATGGTATAGAATGGTTTAAACTTTTTGGAAGTAGAGAAAGAGTAGGTGCTATTACATTTAATCTTAAAGGTTTTTCCTTTGCAGGATGTAAAGAGTCTAAAATAGATAGTAATACTCGAGGGGAAGATATTTTAGAGTTCATCTCTTCGCAAGGGGTGTGTATTAGAGATGGTTTTCATTGTGCACAACCTTTACATGACAAATTTGGGGTTGGACCTACAATGAGAGTAAGTTTAGGAGTATATTCTACTCAGGAGGATATAGATAGAGTTGTACTGATTATTAAACAGGGGGTGCTAAGAACTCTCTAAGTATGTTATTATCATATATGAACAATGCCCCAAACCCTATACAAAGTGTGCAGGATGATTTTCTGGCAGAGATAAAGGAATTACAAAGAAAGCTAGATAGTGTAAATATACCTTATGATTTCAAAGAGGATATCCTTAAAGCAATATCTAGACTTTCTCGTATGGCTAAGTATGGGAATTATAGTACTGAATTTGAAACAATAGATAAGTATGTGGATTGGATAACAAAAATACCTTGGGGAAAACTGTCTGCAGACAATTATGATATTGAAAATGCAAGGAAAGCAATGGATTCTACCCACCATGGTATGAATACTGTTAAGAATATCATTCTTGATTACCTTGCAGTAATGCAGTTACAAAATAAAGGGATAGGTACAAAAGCACCAGAACCAGTGACTTTAAGGAACAAGGATTTCCCTACTGCTTATAATATCCCAGCGGTAGCTGATAATAGGGTAGATACAATGATTAAGTCTCCGGTACTTCTATTTGTTGGTCTGCAAGGAGTAGGGAAAACATCTATCGCAGCATCTATTGCTAAAGCTATGGGTAGGAAATTTGCAAGAATCTCTCTTGGAGCAATAGGGGATGTAAAAACATTAAGAGGAGTACCAAGATATTCCGATGGAGCTGAGCCAGGACAGATTATTAAAGCATTAGTTAGAACACAAAGTATGAACCCTGTCATACTGCTAGATGAAATAGAGAAGTCTAGTGCACAGGAGGGTCTTCTTAATGATGTGATGGCTGCTTTACTTGAAATATTAGATCCAGAACAAAACAAATCCTTTGTGGATCACTATGTAGATTATCCTGTAGATCTATCCAATGTTTTTTTTATATGTACTGCAAACAATCTGGGAGGATTGTCTGCTGCACTCCTTGATCGTGTAGAAGTTATTCGTTTTTCTAGCTACTCAGATGAAGAGAAGGGAGTAATTGCAAGGAATTATATATTACCAAAAATTCTTAAGGAGACAGGGCTAAGTGAACAATATCTACAAATACAAGATAGTGTATGGCCAGTATTAATTAGACCAGTGGGATTTGATGCAGGTATTAGACAACTAGAAAGAAATATATATACTTTGGTTAGAACAGTAGCAAGGAAGTTAGTAACCGGTTCTCCAATACCGGTAGTCATTACAACTGAGAACTTGAGGGATTTTGTGTTACCAGACCAAGGGCCTTTGAGTTAAACTCCTTTAAATGGATTCATTATACTGAGAGCATTCATAGCTCTGGTTGTTTCGTTGTCTTTCTTTCCGAATGTAATATCCATGCGCTTCTTTGACCTTTCTTCTGCCTTTTTAAGTGCACCTAAATCTTTACCACGTTTGTCTTGAGATAGGTGTTTAACATCACATTTCTTTGTGACCAAATAGATACTTTCATTTATTGTAGTGTCTGTATTATTTCCCATCGTTATTGTTATAGTCGACCAATCCTTGAGGAGTGACATGTTGCCTTCCTCTTTGTGTGTCTTTTCGAGCTTGTACTACTTGACCAGGAATTGTATTCTCTTCGATAATCTGGTTGAAAGATTTCTGATGAGTATATTTATCAGGATTGAGTTCTCTATCTTTTTCTTCCAATTTCCTACGTACTTCTTCTTCATAGTTTCTTCGTTCTCCCTCTATCTGCACCTTATCATCCTTCCTTTTCTGTGCAGCTCTTTCAATCATAGATAGCTGTTTTGCAATTGTAGTTCCATCTCTCATGGGTTGTTGGGCGGATGGTGGGGCAAAAACCTTTGCAAGTTCCTCCCTAGTTCGTGTATCTTTAATCCCTTGTGCTATTCTTTTTTCTTTCGCCTCAATATCTCTAGGATCAGATGTAATTAATTCGTGCTCTGCTTGGCTAGAGAGAACCTGTATTCCTACATGATTTGAGCCAGCAAAGAATAGTCCTTGTCCTCGATCACAGTTTAATAGGAAGTTTCTTTCACCATCAGAGAGATTAAATACTGCTTGTAGGGTTTCTACTGCAGAGGGGCTTTGTTTCATTAGCATCTGTATAGAGGAGTTTGAAATGATGGCTTTACCCATTTCGTTTTTGGTAAAGTCTGCAACATCTTGAGTAATAGTTGTGAGGCCTAGATAGTATTTTCTTGCTCGTTTGGCCATAGCATACATAAATTTTGCAGAGTCTTCTCTTTCCATCATGTACCAAGCCTCATCTACGATTAGTAATCGTCGTTTTCGAACTTTTCTAATTCTAGTCCATATAAAGTCAAGCATTAGATACATTGCTAAGGGTTTTAGTTCTTCTTGGAGATCTCTTACACTAAAGACGGTAAATGGATTGCTTATCTCAAAGTTACTTGCTTCGTTAAATATTCCTGCACCACTTCCTATGATGTATTTTTCCATTCTTCTAGCTAAGTTATGAGCTTCGTCTTCTGCCATGCCTTTAAGAACTTTGTAAAGGTCTTCAAGTAGAGGAGGATCTTTCTTTTGAGTTCTTGGATCAAATGTGATTCCTTTTTCTCTGTAGGTGAGTATTAATGCTCTGTCTAGTACTGAAGATTCAACGTTGGATAGGCCTTCAAACATGACTTTGAAGAATCCGAGTAGAGAGAGCATCTTCATTCGGAGTTCATCGTCGTCTTCGTCTGCCATACCGGAGAGTTCAAAAGGGTTCATCTTATGACCTTTGTCTTGTGAGAAGGATATGTATGATCCTTCTACGGCCTTAGAGAGGTCTTCATACTCACGCTCTGGGTCTATGATTATTATCTCTGTACCCATCATTAAGCTTCTTACGGCTTCTAGTTTTACAAAGTAACTTTTACCAGCTCCAGATTTAGCAAATACTACAGTGTTGGCATTCTCTAATTCGAATCTGTCAAATACTACCAAACTATTATTATGCAAGTTCAGACCATACATGATACCGTGGTTCATAGTGAGTTCTGAGGAGACAAATGGGAATGTGGTAGCTAAAGATGTGGTATCCATATTACGAGTGATATGGATTTTGTCTAATGCAAGTGGTTGTGTACTGATAAAGCCGGGTTCTTGAAGAAGAGTTGCAGATTTGGCTGTTACATTCATAGCTGCAAGTGTAGAGGTAATATTTCTGGAGTATTTCTCTAGAAGTTTCTTGTTTGGAGCATATATTGTTATATACATTGCAAAATGGAAGAACTTTTCACTTCCTTCCGCTATTGAATCTTGAAGTTGTTGAGCATCAGAGAGTTTTACCTTGAGAGATGCATCAATTACTTTTCTATCTTCCATCTGACTGTAAAGGGTTGCTTCCATTTCCCCAATCTTTTTCTTTAGTTTTTCCATTATAATCTTGGAGTCTACAGGGTAGTAAAACGTACTAATACGAAGAGAGTGTTCGAAATTGATTATAGGTGAGAGCCAGTTCGGACCTACAAATCTTGGATATCCACTGATAAAGAAAGTTTTGAAGTAATAGTCTCCCATCTGGAGATGATTGAAATCTACTTCAAGGTCAAGGGGAGCTACAATATCTGTTAGTGAGAGTCCAGAGAAGTCGGCAGTAGGTCTGGATTGAGCTTCTACGGAGGGTTCTGTGTCAGGTTTTGTTTTTTTAGGATTTGGAGTAAATTTGTCTAGCATTTTAGATATAATATTGCTTTTTTTGTCTTTCTTGATTACAGTGTCTTCAAATCTGTCTTTTTGGATATTGTTAATCTTGCTTTCCTGTACTGTATTCACCTCTTGTTGGACTTTGTTTGCAATATCCGCATATTTATTTAGAGGGTTACTACCAATTTTATCTGTAACTTGAGAATTAATTTGTTTGTTTTGTAATGTTTTATCTTCCACTGTTTCCCTCCTCTCCTGGATTATATGTTGTGTAGAACTCAGTTATGAGTTCCTGGTTTGTTAACTGGTGCCCCATTAGGCCCATTCTTCCTAGTTGTTTGATAATATGGTCTCTCTTGGGGTAAAGAAATATCTTAGCTTTTTCAAGTAGGTGGTCTCTTTTCATGGCTTTTTGTGTCTCTTGTTCTTCCTTTGTTTTCTTTGCACTAAAGATATTCGCATCTGGCATTATGGCTGCAGGATTGTATGGTATTACAAGATAGAAGTTTTTATCAAGAACATTATTTTCTACAATTAAGTTTTGTACAAAAAGGGTGTAGGTGGTGAGCATATCTTTAAGACCTTCAGACATGTTTTTTTGTTTTTGATTTTTAAGATGATCAATGTAGTTAGAGATATCTATTCGTTGTGTTCGGATGAGGATTTGTATATGGAAGTTAAGGGAGTTGAGTAGTCCCGCAAATGCGTATATTTTACTATCTTGTTCGTACTCTGCTAACAGGTCGAAGTTTATTGCATTTGTTTGTACTACTAGTGCTACACTTCCACTTTTTGTGATGACAAGATCATCTACAATGTTTTTTACCTCTAGGTGACTCTGTGTAGAGGTTGTTGCTCTTGCTCTATCTTTTGTATTCATGCGAGTTTCGCTGTAATTTTAATTGGGTTTTTACTTTGTGTATTTTCTAATATCCACTGAATATTTGGAATTTTATATGTATGTTGATCAAATTGTATGTGGTATATACCCTGTGGGAGGATTTTGTTTAATATGAAGTATCCATTCTGTCCTGTTCTATTAGCGAATATGACTTTCCCATTTTGGTCTTTGAGATATACTGGAATGTTTGCAAGTCCTCGGTCATTTGTATCTGTCAACCAAATATTCATATTTCCAGGTAGTCTATTTACACTTTTTATGCCGAATTGATATTGAGAAATATTTTGAGGTCCGATGACAATGGTTTGTGGTAAAGAATTGGAGGGTTGTATCGTTGGTTCTGGCTTAGTAGTGGTTTGGGATGTTTGTACTTGAAGGATATCATCTCCCGGTTTTTCAATGAAGGTTTTTTCTTTCTTTGTAATTTTACCTCCTACGATCTTTCCTTTGCCTTCGTCTTCTGTTTTCACTATTGGTTTTACTCTTTGACTTTGCATTTGTTCATTTAGCCATACTCGTTGAGTTGGTTTCTTTATCGCAGTGAAGTAATTTTTTATAAATTCATCTGCTCCTTGGTCGTTGATTGGTACTAATGCGAAGAATGCTCCAATGGCTGAGAGAGTGAGAAATGATGGCCATGCAATGAGGCTGGGGAGACCTAGTTGTTTGTTTAGGACAAGGAAGAGTGACCCACTAACTATCCCTGCTGCTAGGTATGCAAATTCCTTGATTGTGAATCTAGTGAAGAGTTTAAACTCAACATCTAGCACGTTTTGTGGTATTGGATGTTGTTTCATCTTGCTTTTAGTTTACCATAGCATTAATATTGTTTGAATAACCGATAATATTTGTTCTATATATATACATATGGGAAAAAACAATGAGAGTGAGTACTTGAATATGGAGGAGTTGTATAATTTCAGGAAGAATATTCCTGCATGTCTTAGTAAGCAGAAAGTGATGGAGGTGTGGGGATTGGAGGTAGATGGTGAGGAGTATAGTGGGATTAGTGATGTGCAGAGGGATATGATGGAGAAAAAAATGGGTATGTTAGAGAAATCTTTGTCTTGGATTGTATTCAAACCTTTTGTTCGGTTTATTGGAATATCTGGCTCTATTGCATCTGAGTATGTAGAGGATGGGGATGATATCGATCTATTTATTGTAACGAGAAATGATGTGGTTTGGGTGTATAGATTGTTTTTGTATTTTAGGAATATATTTGAACAGAGAGTTAGATTAAAAAAGAAGAGGTTGGAGGTGAAGGATAAGTTGTGTATTAATCTTTTGACAGAGGAGAGGAGTTTGGTATTTGATGATGATATTTTCAATTTGAATGAGTTATTATTTCTGAAGCCGGTTTATAAGAAGGAGTTTTTGAGTGTTATCTTTCTTCAGAATAGTTGGTTGAAAGAGAAGTTTTTGGTATCAGAGTCTTTCTTAAAGAAGGAGGATATTAGAATGGGGATGTTGAAGGGGTTGAGTAAAAGAAATTATTTACTGTTTCCTGTTAACTGTTTTTGTTTCTGTGGACAGTTCGTGTTTATGCTATTAATGAGGCATAGGCCTGATGTGAGGAGGTTGTTAAGGGGGTTTGGGAAGGGGAGAATAGAGTTCTTTCCTAGAGATTTTAGGAGGGATATCTTAGAGAGAACCTAATATTTATTAAGATTGAAGAATTGGGCATTTTCTAGAATATGTTTTGGTAATATTTTCTTATCTACTGTGGTTATAAATGTTTGTTGTTTGTTTAATACTTTTTTGTTGAATACTTCCTTTGTATTTTTAATGTCTAATTCTGATGCTATATCGTCTAGTAGAAGGATAGGGTGATATCCTAGCTCTTTTGCTATTATCTCATGGGATTTAAAGACTAGATTGCCTACAGCCAATCTTTTTTGTCCACGAGATCCATATTTTTTAATGTCTTGGTCTGTAAATATATTCCAGTCGTCTCTGTGTGGTCCTATATTGGTGTAGCCTGTTACTATGTCTCGTTTCTTGTTGTCTTCCAGAGCAAGGTCTAGAATCTTTTGGATTTCTTCTATTTTGTTTTTTATCTTTTCAATGGGTTGTAGGTTTTTATTGCAGAAGTCATATTCAAGTGAGAACTTTTCTTCTGAGAACTTTTCTAAAATCTTTAATCTTTCTATGTAGATAATAGAGGAGAGTTCTGAGAGTTGTAGTGTCCAGAAGTTGAGTTGTGGGTCGTGTCTGGAGATTATTCCTTTTTCGTAAAACTTCTTAGCCAATTTCTTTAAGTGAGAGTTTCTTTGTTTAAGTACTTTCCGGAATTTGGAGAGTATGGAGGGGTATTCGTAGTTTATAGCGGAGATGGTTTCGTCTAAGAAAGTTCTTCTTTGGTTAGGGGAGAGCATGAGTAGGTCTATTCTTTCTGGGTTAAAGATTGTTGCGGAATTGTTAATGAAGAATTTCTTGGGTGTGGTTTTACTGTCGTCTATCATATATGTTTTGCGATTTTTGTCTTTGTAATGGGCATATGTATGTTCTTTTGTGGTTATTTCAATTCTGCTGTGTTGTGATATTCCATTTTGTTTGTTATTGATATATTCGTTACCACTTGACCATGGTGAGTTGCCGTTACAGATGATGTGGAGGGCTTCTAGTATTGAGCTTTTTCCTTGTGCATTGTTACCGTGGAAGACAATGATATCGGATGTGAATTCTAATTCTAGGTCTTTGAATTTCCTAAAGTTGTTTAATTTGAGCTTCTTAATCATTATGTTTTTAATATTGCAAGGAAGGCTTCTTGTGGGATATTGACCCGTCCGACTTGTTTAAGTCTTTTCTTTCCTTTCTTTTGTTTTTTGAGGAGTTTTTGTTTTCTACTGTAGTCTCCACCGTAGAGATTGGCTGTGACATCTTTTCTGAATGCTCTTACATCTTCTCTTGCAATGATTTTTGCTCCTATTGCGGCTTGTAGTGGTATTGGGAATTGTTGTCTTGGTATTACTGTTTTCATTACTTCGAGTAATTTCGTTGCTTTTGGTCTGGCTCCTTCTCTAGTTTCTAGGAAGCTTAGGGCTGGTATTTCATCGTGGTTTACAAGTACAGAGACTTTCACTAGGTCTACTGGGAAGAAGTCTATAAATTCGTACTCCATGGAGGCGTATCCACTTGAGATGTTTTTGAGTTGATCGAAGAAGTTGGAAATCAGAGAGGCTAGTGGCATATCGTATTCGAGTAGGATGTATTGGTCTTTTAGTTTGATGTTGGCATCACCTTGTGAGAGGTATTTGGTATTTATGTATGTTCCTCTGTGAGCTTGGCAAAGGTTCATCAGGTCTCCCATGTATCTGTCTGGTGTTAGTATTTCTGTTCTGACCCATGGTTCTGAGATTTCCTTTATTTTATTTGGGTCTGGGAGTTCACTTGGTGTTTGTATGATTAATTTCTCATCGTTGATAGAGGTGACGTGATATTCTACAGTAGGTGCTGTAATTATCAGTTCTACATCATATTCTCTTTCTAATCTTTCTTGTACAATTTGCATGTGTAGGAGTCCTAGGAAACCACATCTAAATCCTGATCCTAGTAGTGCAGATCTTTGGTCTGAGAAGACGAGTGCTGCATCGTTTAGGGCTAATTTGTTTAGAGATATTTTAAGGAGTTCGTAATCTTCTGAGGTAGTTGGGAAGAAGGTTGCGAATACATTTGATTTTGGTGTTTGGTAACCGGGTAGGGCTTTTGTTTCTTTGTGGTCTGATACTGTGTCTCCTACTGTGAAGTATCTAATATCTTTGAGTCCGGTTGCAATGTATCCGACTTCTCCTGTTCCTAGGGAGTTTGTTTCTTTTAGATCTGGATTAAATATCCCTATTTCCGTAGGTTTGAAGCTTTCTTGTTTTTGGAGCATGAAGAGGTCTTGTGGTTTACCGTGTTTGTGAGAGATGGATCCATTGAATATTCTTACAGCAACGACTACTCCTCTGTGTTCGTCGTAGAAGGAGTCAAAGATTAGGGCTTGTAGTGGGGCTTTGGTGTCGCCTTGTGGCGGTGGGCATTGTTTTATTATCTCGTCGAGTAAGAGTTCTACATTTTCTCCTGTTTTGGCAGAGACTTTGACAATCTCTTCTTTTTCAAATCCTAGAAGGTTACATATTTCTTGTTCTCTTTCTTCTATATCGACATGTGGTAGGTCTATTTTGTTTAGTACTGGTATGAGGGTGAGTCCTAGGTCTAGGGCTTTTTTGGTGTTTGATATTGTTTGTGCTTGTATTCCTTGTGATGCGTCTACTAGGAGTAGGGCTGCTTCACAGGCTGCTAGGGATCGGGATACTTCGTAGGAGAAGTCTACGTGTCCGGGTGTGTCTATGAGGTTTAGTTGGTATTCTTTGTAGTTCATTCTGCATGCTTGTAGTTTTATCGTTATTCCTCTTTCTTGTTCTAGTTCTAGTCTGTCTAGGATTCGTTCGTCGTGTTTTTCACTTCTGGTATCTGTGTCTGTAACTTCTAGTATCCTATCAGCTAGTGTAGATTTTCCATGGTCAATGTGTGCAATTATTGAGAAATTGCGTATTTTACTGAGTTCGTGCATAGTATGGATTATACAAAGGAAAGGGATTTTTTGATAGTGACTACTTAATCCCTATCTTCATCTCAAATTCTTCACTGAATTGTATATCAACTGTATTCTCTACTGTTAGATATATATCATATGCGACCCTTGGTTTAAGTAGTATCTCTACGAGCTCTGATTGACCTGTACTATCTTGCAAGCCATATGCTTGGTCATTTATTATCAACCCTATCTTTGATTGCGTAGGATGGAGTGTACTACCTAGGAAGGTTAAGATCTTTTCTTCGTTTGTATTGTTTGTAATTTGTAATATTGGTTTGGAGTAAAAGTCAGAATCTCTTTGTGCAAGTAATGTACCATATCTATATCCACTCTCCCCATCCTTATATATCTTCTCTACGCTTAAGATCTCGTGTGTACCTCCTATTAGATCTACAATGATTTGAGAATTGGTAGTTACACCTAAGACATTTGAGAAATCTTTGGTATCCTTTGTAAGTGGTTTAAGATTCATTACCGTGAGTGCTGGAATTATGAAGAGTAGTGCTAGTAAACCAAGTGCAAGTGGCTCAAGAATCTTGCCTGAGAAGGATCTTACTTTTGATTGATTGTTCTTTGTTATCATTTTTAGAAGTATGAATGCTTACTACTACTAGGATATATCTTCTCTGTTTCAATTTCAAATGTTTTAATTAGTCCCCATATACAGAGGAGTGATATTACTCCTGCACTAATGCCTACCCAGAGGTATGTATCTCCTTGGAGGGAGTTTGTAATGGTAATTATTGAGGATATCACAACAAATGTTGTCCATATGAAGATTTGGAGAAATGTAGAAGTCTTGCTTGTTATCCATTTGAGCATATTAAATTTTACAACCTTCGCTATTGTTCTTGGATTATTCTTCGTACTTTGTAGTAGGGTTGTTTGGAGGATCATATATATGGTGGAGATGCCTAGTATTGAGATCATTGCTAAGTCTGAGAGAGAGTTAACAAAAAGGGTGGTTTCAGAAGTTGGAAGAAAGATTTGTGTAGAGAAGATTCCAGAAATTTCATTTCCTACACTAAATTGGATACTGTAAAATGCGATTAGTACAAAGAGACCAAAGAATTTACCTGCAATCATGAGGATTGCTGGAAGTAGTGAGAGTTTAAGTGCTTTTTTTAGAAGGTTTGACATTCTCTTGGGCAAGATTATTAAGTTTAGCTGCAAGTCTTGATTTATTTCTGCTTGCGTTGCCTTTCTTAATAATATGTTTCTTGGCCGCTTTGTCAAGTACCTTATTTACTTGAGGGAGTGCTTTTGTTGCTTCATCAAGCTTTTTCTCTTCTACTAGAGTGTTAAATCTTTTGGTAGCTTTCTTTACTCGATTTCTTAGTCTGTCGTTAAAAATGGTTCTCTTCTTAGTTTGTCTGAGATCTTTTATTGATGTTCTTAAATTTGGCATTCAATTATCGAAATATATTAATTTGAAGTCGGTAATTATATCGGTATTTAAGGTATTTGTAAACATCAAAATTTCTGTTACACTATATTGTATGAAACAAAGGATTAGAGTTTGGATTTTGGTTGTTCTTATTGTTACCTTAGTTGGTGTTGTGGGTCATTCTGTTTTGGATGGTAGAGATACTTTGGATGAGGGTGTATTGGGTAGTAGTGTTGTTAATTACCAGGGGGTACCATATATTTCATCTGTTCCTATGAGGTCTTTGTATGTTGGAGAACTTTTTAGGTATATTGTAGAGGTAAGTGATTTAGATACTGAGGGGGTGGATGTAGTTATATCTTTAACAGAGGAACCTTTGTGGATGGAGATAGAGGGGAATGAAATTAGAGGGATTCCGTTTGAGAGTGGTACTTACAAGTATGTTGTGACAGTTTCAGATGGGGAGAGTTCTTCTTCTGTAGTAAATTATGTTTTAGTTGAGGTTTATGAGTAAAAAGTTGATCTATATATTTGGTGGAGTTTTGGTATGTCTTGTTGGGGCACTTGTTGTATTTGTTTTCAAGGCTCAAGGTTCTAGTGATTTAGATATGGTGTCTGGTTGTGTGCCGTACAATGTTTCTTTGTCTAAGGGGGAGGATGATCATCAGGTTGTAATTGATTGGAAGACGGAGGAGGAGTGTTTGGGTTATGTAATATATGGGGATGATATGGGGAATTTAGATTTGGTAAGTATTGATACTAAAGATCTCTCGTCTGAGATACATACAGTAGTTCTTGAGAAGTTACTTAGTACAAAGTATTACTATTTTGTGATTAGTTCAGGGGGTATGGATTATGGTGACAGTGGAGTTCCTTTATCTTTCTCTCTCTCTTCTCTCCAGTAATCTTTCCTCAAAGTAGCGTTTAGGGGAGAATATCTTGTAGGATGTCATTTCTGCGTTTCTGTATGTATTTGAGTTTATAACCATTGTGGCTAACTGAGTCCCTCTGTTTGTGTTGTATATTATTATCCCAATCATGATGGTAGCAATACCGAAGAAGATTCTTCCAACTATACTGTCAAATATCCCTGTTTGAGGTACGGTGGTGTCTATGTCGTCACAGTCTTGAGCAACGACTATTTCTATGGAGGAGCTTAGTGTTGCGGGGTCTTCTGGTATTTCAGATGGTGTTACAATTACTTCGTTTAGGTTTGTACCAGTTAAAGATGCGCTTCCTGCAATTGCATTGAATGATATTATCAATGTCTCTCCTGTATCTATTGACCAAGAGTTTTGTGGCTCCCATACAATTTCTTGGGATTGTCCTATGTCTGATGTCGTTACAAACACAGAATCTGCAATTGGGTTTCCATTCAACGTAGAGGAGCTTGCTACATATTCAAATCCTAGAGGGAGTTTATCCTTTATTGATTCTATGGTGTCAGTCTCCTCTCCATTATTTCTAATAGTTATTGTAAATGTGGAGCTGTTATCTGGAGAGACTCTTTCTACACATGTTTCTGAAGAAGCTTTTGTCACATTAAATTGTGATTTAGTTGCCGTAGTGTCGTCTTCATCTTCTTCTTGTGTTTGATCGTCTTGAGTGGTTGAAAGAATTATTTCTTCAGTCGCAGTTCCTAGACTGATATTGTCTTGGAGTACTTCTGCTGTTACTGTTACATCTCCTTGATATGTATCGAGAGCAGAAAATGATTTGCTTTCTACGAAGTTAAGAGAATTGTAGAGATTACTTTCTGTGATTGTGATTCGTCCTTTGTCTGGGTCCAATTCAAAACCGTTTATCATTGTAAGTACTTCATCCTTGAAAGAGAATTTTATAGTAGTGGATGTGTCTTTGAGTCCTCCTGCAGATATGAGTGCTGATTGTACTATTGTTTTTCCACTTGATGTATATGTATCAAGTGTTAGTGCACTTACACCAGTTTCTGTAGTTGTAGTTATCTCGATTAGTCTGTTACATATGATTGAACTTACTGTATCTCCTGTACTGTCTACTGCTTGTGCAGAGATTTGTAGTGTACTGTCGTCTCCGAAACCTGCAAGTGTTTTGGATATGGTAGTATCTGTAGTTTCATCAGGTTGAGAGGGGACATTGTTTATTAGGAATTTGTGATCTGTATATTGTGTTGAATCAAAGGTTGCAGTAATAGTTATTGTTTCTTCTGGATTAATCTTTCCAGTAACGGTTAGACCTTCCTTTGTTTTAATCTCCATTGCATTACATTTGGTACTTGGTACATTCTTTGTGGTACAAGTTATGTAAGCTTCTTGTAGAGTTGTACTGTTAAGCATATTGGGTGATAGTTCTGTAAGTGGGCAGGAAGCAGAACATTCGTTTAATGTGCCAGTAGATGTATTGAACTTGAAAGCTCTTTTTGTATCACCACATGTGTCAGTAACTTGAGGGTCTATGTAGTAACATCCACAGGTTATTATTAGATCTTCCTCTTTCTGAAAAATATCTCCAATGAGGTAGAAGTATATTATTGCTCCGACTAAGGCTAGGATTAGTATTCCTAGTAGTGTAAAAAGGATATTTGTTATTGTTTTGGATTTTTTCTTCTGCTGGTCCATATTTAGGCAGTAATATTACAATGTTGATACAGTTTAGGTTATTATACGGATAAATGTCAACTAAAGTATTAGGGTGAAGAGAGAGAGTCCTAGCGTGGATTCTATTCTTCCTGTCTTGATTTCATAGTCAAGGTTACAAAGTTTTTGATATTGTAGGAGGAGTCTTCCTTTGTTAACCTTTTTGACACTTTTCATTATTGAATATATTGCAAATGGAGGGAGTTTGAGTATCGATGCAATTGATCTTTCATTTGTGTTGTTCTCTAGTAAATGTTTTATCTGTATTGCAATTCTTAGGTTTCTGGCTATCATAGCGAGGATGTAATGAGGGTCAGTTTTATATTCAAGGAGTTTTTCTAGTGTATTATTTATACCCGTATGGTCTGAGATATTAATGTAATCCATTAGTTTCCAGATATCTGTTTCAAGTGTGTCTGCTACGGTTTGGTCTAGTTTCTTTGTATCAATGGTGTCTGTTTCTAGGAGTTTAAGTTTTTCGATGTTGTTGTTGAATCGTTCTGGTTCGTAGTTTGATCTTTGAGAGAGTGTGTTGAGTATATCTTGTGGTATTGTAAATGGTAATTCTTCTATTTCTTTTTTTGCCCATGTTAGGAAGCTTCGCTTATTTAACTCGGGGAATTCTTCTACGGAGTTTTGATTTTTAAAGAATTTAAAATAGTTTGTATTACTTCTGATTTTCTGGTCTTCCCAAATGAGTATTGTAGAAGAGTTGTTGTCTAATATTTCGAAAAGGTTCTTAATCAAAATTTCTTTTTCTTTGTTTTTGTATACTCGTTTGAGGAAATATGTTTTGGATGTAGAGAAGAGGGATGGGGAGTAGAGGGTGTCAATTATTTTTTCTGCTTTAGTGCTGTCTGCATCTATGGTGATAATTTCGTGGTTCAGGAATTCTGTATTGAGTAATTCGTGTATGGATCGTAGTGAGAGGTATTTGTTTTTACCATGGTAGAGTTTTTGCATCTTAAGGTGTTGTTTGGGTAGTATCTTCTTCTAAGACTTCTCCGACTGTTTTTCCAAAGAGGATTGTGATATCTTCTGCGTTTAGTGTTGTAGTAAGATATTCTGGTTTGGTTGTATTATCTGGTTTGAGGTATCGGTTTATGGATTCCAATGAGTGTGCGAAGTCTTTGTCGTTGTTTATGTATATGGTAACTCCATCTTTGTCATTGTAGAGTGTTCCCATATATCCAATCTTGAGGTATGGGAATTGTTCTACAAGGTCATTGTATCTTTGCATAGTTTCATTGTATCCAAGTCCTGTATTGTAAATCTTTATTACAGGGTTTTCGTTGTAAAGTTGTGGGTCGGTTAGTAGGAGGGTCATGTATTCATGTATGTCGTCATATTGTCCAAGTCCATCTACTGGTCCAATTGCATATGCTCCTGTATTTATGACGTTTTGGCTTGTGAGGAGTCTGCCTGCTCCTGCACTTGGATCGAGGATGAAGGAGTAGCTGTTTCCAGTTTCTTTAAACTCACTGAGTAGGTCTACTCCTACTCCAATATCGTCGAGTGTGAATTCTGAGATTTGTATATTGTCTTGTACTACATTAAAGAGGTTCATGAGAGCTCTTGGATCTAGGAGTGATCCTGATGTTACCTTTTCGGTGATTGAGGATATTACGATTTGTTGTCTCTTTGCTCTAGCGAAGTCAGATCCTTCTCCGTTGTGCATTGAATGTCTGGATCTTGCGTATTCAAGCGCAGTAGAGCCGTCCATGTGTTGTACTCCTTCTGAAAATCTTACAGTTTTATATCCGAATCCGCTAGGGTACATGTAGTCAGTGAAACTGTTTTCTACATTTACATCTATTCCTCCGATTGCATCTATTAATTCTACAAATCCTTTGTAGTCTATCATTGCGTTGTATTGTATTTCTTGTCCTGTAACTTTTGTGATTACTTCGCAGAGTCTAGGCATTCCCTGTCCATCATTGTTTTGCTCAAATGTGGAGTAGACAGCGTTTATCCTACTAAACCAATATATGTCTGGTTTGATTTGTACATGTAGATCTCTAGGGATGGAAGTCATTGTAATGTCTTGTGTATCGTAATTGTAGGAGATGAGTATGAGCGAGTCTGTATTTAGAAGATTCCCGTTTTCTCTTGTGTCTACTCCTACAACTAGTATGTTTGTGTATTTACCTGTACTATCTTTTTTAAGCTCTGGATTGTCTTGAGCTATGATGTCATTTGGTCTGAATTTGAATCCTATTGCTGTTCCTGTTTTGTATGCTTTGTAAACAAAGTATCCTATGTAACTAATGACTGCTACAGTAATTACGGCAAGGATTAGAAGAATTGCTTTTGTAATTTTACGTTTAGTTGTAAGTGGTGGTTTGGGAGTTTTTGGTTGTTTTATATCTTTAGGAGGACGGTGTTTTTTATGTTGTGTTATTTCTTTGTCATCTAAGGTAATCCTCATGGTGGCAGACTTTATCTTAAATATTGATTTACATTTGCATTGTGTTCATTTAGGGTTGTTGAGTAGTGTGGTGTCCCATTATCTTCATGTATGTAGTAGTAGTAATTATTTGGCTTTGGATTTCTTGTTGCATTAATAGCTTCTAGTCCTGGGTTGCATATTGGTGTTGGTACGAGTCCAGGGTACTTATATGTATTATATGGGTTTTCAGAGTTCTTGTCTGTTTGTGTAATTACATGTTTCCAGTCCTTGACAGGGTAGAGTAGTGTTGCATCTATTTGTAGTAGCCATCCTTCACTGTATCGCCTTTTAATGATATCTGCAATGATTGCTCTATCTGTGCTGTTGTATCCTTCTCGTTCTACCATTGAGGCAATGATGATGTCTTCATATGTATCATTAGTGCCAACTTTAGTTACAAAGGTAGTTATCATTTTAGTTAGTATGGATTGTGTAGTACTATCTACTGAGAATGCGTATTTATCTGGGAATATGTATCCTTCAAGATTATTCACCTCGTCGTTAAATTCAAATTGAGAAATGTATTCAGAGTCTGTTGTTAGTGAGAGGAATTCTGTTGAGGAGAAATCGATAGTACTATATGGTAGAAATTCTTCTGCGAGAGTATCTGCAATTTCATCTTTTCGTAGACCTTCCGGGATGGTGATCCATATGTCTTGGCTGTCTGCATGTTGGAGTGATTCTATGAGTTCTATTATATTAAGATTGAGTGGTAGGTTGTACGTACCTGCTTGAATTTTTGATGAAAGGTCATTTAGTTTGAGGTATGTTTTAAGGTATGTTCTCCAGCTTTCTTTTATAACTCCAGCATCAATGAGTTCATCGATAATGAGGTCTACAGCTTGACCTTCATTTATTGTTATTGTTATCTTTTCACTAGAGTCACTATTTGGAGTTTCAATTATCTTGTTGTATTTAAGTTTGATGAATATTCCTCCAATGATTACTGTTATTAATGCGAGTGTGAATATCTTTATGAGGGATTTTAAGCTTTTAAACATTGTCTTGTGATTTTGAATTTAAGAATTCTTGTAAGAATACAGCGGCAGCTACACTGTCGATTTTCTTTCTGCTTTTCTTGGTTGATTGGCTTGTGCATAGTAGCATATCTTGGGCGGTAATTGTAGAGTAGCTTTCATCATGGAAAAGGATTGGTAATTTGATACCGTCTTTTAAGATTTGTTCAAATTGATTTATTTTCTTTATTGTTTTTTGGTGTGAAATGTGAAAAATCTGAGGTTTCCCTAAGAGTATTGTTTGTACCTTATTGTTCTCGCATATGTCGGAGATTTTTTCTACTATTTTTTCGTATCCGTTTTTTTGTGTGATATGTAATACTTCTAGTGGTGTAGCAATTATTCCTTTGAAGTCTGATATTGCTAGTCCTATGTGTTTTGTGCCGTAGTCTATGGCTAGTATTGGATATTGAGTCATCTGTTTATTGTAGTATTGCTTTAATTCTTTTTATACCTGCTCCAACATTTTCTTGTTTGCTTATTTTGAATTTCCCAAGTTCTTTTGTGTTGTCAACGTGTGGGCCATTACATATTTCAATTGAGAAGGGGTTTTCCTTTGGTCCTATGTAGTAGAGTTTTACTGTGTCTCCATATTTTTCACTGAAGGCTGCAGAGGGTACAAGTTTTAGAGCTTTTTCCTTGGATACTTCTTCGAAGGATATTGTTAGTCCTTTGTTTATTGCATTATTTACAATATTCTCTACCTCTAGTATCTGTTCTGGAGTTAGCTTGTTGTCATTAGGGTAATCGAATCGTAATCTTTCTGGTGTAATATTGCTTCCTTTTTGGCACACTTGATTTCCTAGGACTTGTTGTAGAGCACTTAGGAGTAGATGAGTAGCCGTGTGGTATTTAGTAGACATTTCTGAGGAGTCTGAGAGTCCACTTTTAAATATCCCTGTGGATGAGGATCGGGATTGTTCTTGGTGTGCAAGTTTTGCTTTTTCAAAATCTTTAGGATTTACTAATTTAAGTCCTCTCTCTTTTAATATCTCTTGTGTAATCTCTATTGGAAATCCGTATGTTTCGTAGAGGGTGAAGGCATCTTCCCCAGTAATTTGAGTTTTATGTTGGAGTATTTTTTCAAGTATTTGCAGGCCATTTTTAATTGTACGATTAAATTTCTTTTCTTCATCTTCAATTGTATTGAGGATATATTCCTTTTTCTCTTCTAGTTGAGGCCATATTTCTTTGAATTGTTCTATCGATATGTCGGCGACTTTTTTAGTAAAGAGCCCTTCTATATTTAATTTCTTTCCATGTCTTATTGCTCTTCTGATGAGTCTTCTAAGTATATATCCTTGTTGGGATTTGCTAGGTGTTATTCCGTCCATTACAATCCATGTAGCTGCTTTAATATGGTCAACTATGACTCTTTGGGATTCTAAAACATCTTTGTTTGAGAGTTCTTTGACTTTTTCAAGTATTGGTTTATATATGTCTATTTCAAAGACAGAGTCTGTTTTTTGTAGTATTGCCGATAATCTGTCTAATCCACCACCAAAGTCCACATTGTGTATCCCTAGTGGTTTATATTTATTGTTGTCAAGAAGGTATTCCATGAATACATTGTTTCCAATTTCTACTAGTTCTCCGTTGTCTAGTTTGTAAAATATTTCACTGTCTGGTCCGCATGGTCCTCCAGTTGGTAATTCCCACCAGTTATCGTCTTGTCCTAGTGGTTCTATTCTTTCTCCTTTTCCAACTTTTGCGTCAATATTGTATGATTTAAATATCTCTTTCCAGATTTGAATAGAGTCGTCGTCTTGTGGGATATCTTTCATTCCTGTGAAAACGGTTGCATATATCCTATTAATATCTAAGCCGAGATCTTCTACGAAGAATTTTACAGTTAGATTCAGAGCTTCTTTCTTAAAGTAATCATTTAGAGACCAATTACCTAACATTTCAAAGGTGGTGCAGTGGAAGTTGCCTCCGACTTCGTCTATGTCACCTGTTCTAAGGCATCTTTGTGAATTTACTAGTCTTGGGCCTTTGGGGTGTTTTTCTCCTTTTAAGAATGGTACAAGGGGGAGCATGCCTGCGTTTACAAAAAGTACAGAGGGGTTATTTTTTGGGATTAAGGATGAGCTTGGAATTTCTGTATGGTCATTGTCTGTAAAAAATTGTATGTATCGGGCTCTAATTTCTGTGTATGTAAGGTTTTCCATATGGGAGATTATATCAGAAATCTAGAGGATTGGTTCTGGAGGCGTATCGTTGTCGGTACTGATGTTTTTTTCATCTTTTATTTTTTGGTAAAGAATTTCAAGGTCTTCTTCTGTATTTTCTGTCTTTGGTTGTGGTTGTAAGGTTGTTGGTGGAGGAGTATCCTTTTCTGGCTGTGTGAGGGGTTGTAATTTTGAAAATTTTTGTTCTGTATCAATTGTTTGGTTTTTATTAACAATATTCTCAACAGTATTGGTATGTGTAGGTGGTGTAAGCGTATCATCTGTTCCAGATGTTTCCTCATCGTCTTTCCATACTTGTACGAGGATTAATGGAATTGCTAGTGCGAGAATGATTAGTAGTAGTCCTCCTCCTACAACATATACTATTGATTTTGTTATACCGTAGTCAAAGAAGTAGAATTTGTCTGGATCAGTTTGTTTCCCTTCGATTGTGAATGTCCAACTTTTACTGGATTGTAGGTCTTCGCTGTCAGTGAAGGAAATTTCTACTTTATGTAGTCCTATATCGAATTCTTCCTCTGTTTGGAATATTAGTGTGTATTCAGAATCTGAGATCTTGTTGAATTTAATATTGGAGGTTAGGTCCTTATTGTCGATCTTGAATAGAATGCTGTCTTCATCAATTTGAGAATCTTGGCTTGAGAGTAATGATGCTCTGATTGTAACTAGAGCATTAGTAATGCTATCTTCACTTGTTGGTGAGATATTTATGATTTGTGGTTCTGGTAGTGTTACACTGTCATCTGGGGTATCAATCTCTTTACCTATGATGGTTATTGGTGGTGAGATTCCTTGTCCTATAAGTACTGGGTCTTGATTGTCTGGTGCTTTTATTATCGCTTGGTAAATACCTCCTGAGATATTTTCTGTGTTAAGGGTGTATTCCTCAATATTGTACGCAATATCTTTGTCTATGCTCTGCCATTTAGTTTCGTCTTGGAGACTTTGTGCTAAGTAAAGTTCGTAGTGTGTAATGGCGTTTTGGTCTGATGCTGCCCATTTTACAGTAAGGTTTTTCCCTTGTGTCACTGAGAGGGCCTCCCATGGTGAGAGTATTGTTACTCGTGGGACATCATTTTCTGCAGGGTTTACGCTTACTATCCATGATTGTGATCTGAGGTGTTTACTGTATCCGTCGTGTATGAACACGTTTGCTAGGTAGCTTGCAGGTTGAGATGTGCTTCCTTTAAATTGTATTTTGAGGTTTCCATTACTTCCATCATTTATTACTGTGTACTTCATCCAATCTTCGTTTGGAGTGAATGAGAATACGTAATTAATCATGTCTCCTTCAGGGTCTGTTGCGGTTAGGGTATATTCGTAGGCTATATCTGTATCGATATCTTGTGATGGAGTAGAGTCTATGGGGGTAGATGTGAATTCGGGTGCACTGTTACTTGCTACTACACGAACTCCTTTTACATCGTATGGGCTACTTATCACACATGCACTGGTGTAGCTTCCTTCTGAGAGTGTCCCTATTATCTCGTATGATTTGGAAGTGGTTGGTGTAAATTCGAAAGTTTCCGCTATTTCACTACTTTCGTTTTCATATGTTTTAGAAAAGATTTCTTCTCCGGTAGAGTCTGTAATGAGGATGGAGGTTATCCCACTTCCTTGTGCAATTCCTTCTACTTGCATTCGCACCGTTTTATTTACTTCTATGGTATATGGGTTTACATTTGGAAAGGATATGACGCAAGGGTTCTCTTTACTTACCTCTATTTGTTCGAAGGCCATGTTTCGAATATCGAAGTTTTCATTAACGACTTGCCATACAATTAGGGGAAGGCAAAGTACCAAGAAGAATGAAAGCATGAGGAAATTTCTTTTGGCAGATTGTGGGGAGTAGTTTTTATTCATATGTATATATTAATGTTACTCATTAGTTTGTGCAAGTTGATCGTTAATATCGACCTGCGCATTTCCCAAGGCATTCTGAATGTCTGAACCATCTTCTACAATTTCTGTGATAGCGTTGTTTAAGGTCTTCTCTACAAACATTTGATCACCCATCCCCCAAGATTCCATATGTGGAGCCATTATTGTGTATGCTTTCAAATATGGATTACTGTCAAGAGAGCTATTTAAAGTTGTCAGTGAGTAAGGTTTTCCAAAAGCTCTAACTTGTGATGAAGCTGAGAAGATGTCTTGTTGATGATCAACTAAGAAACTTATGAAGTCCCATGCAACTGTTGGGTTGGAACAAGTCTTGGTGACAGCTTCTCCCCAGTACATGGAGTAGTAAATCTGATTATTATTCTCAAGCTGAGGTAGTGGTGCAATCCCGAATTCAATACTTGGTGCTGATTGGATGATATCGAATGCTCTCCAACTTGGAGCAAACATCATTGCGAGGTTGCCAGCGTAAAACATTTCCAAATCATTTCTTAAATCAGAACTCCATAGGGGGTCTTTGTCGAGTGCGAAATTAGTATAGATATATGTTGCGGTAACTACATTGTTACTAACAAGGTTGGTAGAGGTATATGTCTCGTCTATGATATCTGCTCCGTTGAGTAGCATTAGGTAAGAAAGAATATCTGCAGAATGAGTGATATTTCTGGATGTACCAATTGCAAGTCCGGATTGTGATATTTGTCCTGTACTATTTTTAGTTGTAAGTTCCTTTGCAAGTTCTATAAAAGAGTCCCAATCTGTTGGTGGCTCTTCAACACCTGCTTGAGAGAGAAGTTGCTTGTTGTAGAATATTGCCAAACCATCTATTTCCCAAGGCATTGCGTAAATATTTCCGTCTTTTGCGGTGAAGTCTGATATTGCTGTAGGGTAGAATTTCTCAGAGTATGTTGTACTATCCATGGTAGAGGTGGGTAAGGGTGAGAGATATTTGTAATATTTAGGTGTCCAACTATTATTAATCCGGACAATATCTGGTGCAGGTTCAGCAGAAGTAGAGGCCTGTTGAAGTCTTGTGTAAAGTCTGCTTTCATAGTTTGTAAAAGATTGTTGAGAGTATTCAATCTTTACATCTGGATGTAATGCTTCATATTGTTCAATTATTGGTTGTATGACACTTTCTGGTTCCCAAAGCCCCCAATATGTGAGCTCTGTACTTATCTGTACGTCATTAGGATCTGTAAGATCATCCTCTTGGTTGTCCATGATGACTACTATGATTAAAGAGAGGATCAAAAACACCATAACAATCCCTAGTATCGTGATTATCCTTTTTTGTTTCTGGCTCATAGCTACTATTGTACACAAACTAATATCTTTCTGCCACTACTACTAGTCGTTTTGTTCCAATTCCAAGAGGCCAACAGGTCATTAGTGTTACTGTCTCTTTGTCTCCTTGATTGCTCAGTATGGAGAAATCGTCTGATTCGACAATTTTCTTTTTCCTTACGATGTAGTGTAGAAGGTTGTCATCTCTTTTGATATATACATCATTTCCAATATCAACATCCTCAAGTCTAGTAAATATTGTTTCTGCTAAATTCTGATGTCTAGTGAAGAAGCTTTCTACTGAGCTATGCCCATATATGAATGAATTTCCCCCGTCCCCTGGTAAGGGTGTTCCTTTGAAATGTGCTACACCTCTTTTAAGATATTGGTCATATACCTTTTCTTCGGTACTTTCTACATTTGATGTGATTATGATATCTTCAATTCCTACGCTCTCAATCAATATGTACATATCTTTTGAGTATTCATCATCAATAATGATCTCCTTTTGTGTATTTGTATTTGGATCGTATGTATATATACCTTCAAACGTTAGCCCCTCTATCCTATCCTCTAAATTTGCGAAGTAACTCTTACTTGGATCGTAGTAGGCAAATTCCTCTTCAATATATGCTTTGTATGAATCAGGTACTGGGTTTTTCATAAGTTTTACTCGAGTTTGTTCAATGACACCATCTAGATATGATTTAGTGAGAGGTATTGCTTGGGAAAGTATTATTATTACTCCAAGGATTGAAAGTCCTACTGATATGATAATCTTTGCTCTCCTGACCTTCTTGGGCTGTTCTTCTGGAATATTCCACTCGCTTTGCATAACCTATTCTAACACACGGGCTTGGCAACTACCTCTCCTATCTGCTAAAATGGTTTTCGTATGGAAAAACAAGATTATTACAAAACACTTGGAGTGGATAAGGGGTCTACACAAGATGAAATTAAGAAAGCTTACAGAAAGCTTGTTAAGAAGTATCATCCTGATGTCAACAAGGAGGATGGTGCTGAAGACAAGTTTAAGGAGGTGCAGGAATCGTATGAGATTCTTTCTAATGAATCAAAAAGGAAGGCATATGATCAATATGGTCATGCAGGAACTGCTGGTTTTGGTGGTAGTAGTGGATATGGTGGTTTTAATGGATACGCCCAAGGTACACCGTTTGATATGGGAGATATCTTCAATACTTTCTTCGGAGGTGGTGGAGGGTTTGATTTTGGTGGTAGTCAACAGCAAACTAGGGTTAGAGGTTCAGATATTAAATATAGGATAAAGCTTAATTTTGATGAATCAATCAGGGGAGGTGCATTTGGAGTAAATATTGAGAGAGATATCTCCTGTTCATATTGTGGTGGTACAGGCAGTAAGACAAAGAAGATGAAAGTATGTAAGACTTGTGGTGGTAGTGGGAGGATTCAGAAAGTACAGAGAACAATATTAGGATCAATTGCAGTTAATGGTATTTGTAATGACTGTGAGGGAAGTGGTGAAGTCCCAGAAGAGAATTGTTCAAAGTGTGGTGGTACAGGTGTTAAGATTAATCGCGAGAATGAGAAGATTAAGATACCGGCAGGTGCATATGATGGTATGGTGCTTAGATTCAGAGGTGGGGGGAATGCAGGTCCTAAGGGTACTCCTTCTGGGGATTTGTATATTGAAATCGAAGTAGAGCCGTCAAGAGAGTTTGAGAGAAGGGGTAGTGATATATATACGAAGGAGGGTATTAAAATTCATGTAGCAGTGCTCGGAGGGAATATTAAGGTTAATACACCATATGGGAAAGTGACGCTTAAGATCCCTAAGGGTACGGAGAGTGGATCAATATTTAGAATTCGTGAAAAGGGTGTTCCGATACTAGGCAAAGATGGTATGAAGGGAGACCTATATGTAAGAATTGAGCTGGAAATACCTAAAAAGTTGTCTAGGAGCGAAAAGAAGCTGTGGGAAGAGCTTGGTGCTATTTGATTTGAATATCGTATTCTGCTATACTTTCCTTGAAAGTTATGAGGAAAGAGGTGAGGAATGAAAGTCTCACCTTTTTTTTATAAAACTTTTCTTAGAATTCTAAATTTTGATGATAAATAGATATGGCAATGACTACCGACTTTATATCCGCAATAAGCCAGATAGCGGCAGAAAGAGGATTAGACAAAGAAAAAATCTTTGAAGCACTAGAGATTGCAATCTTAGCAGCTTACAAAAAGGATAAATATGGTTTAACCAGAGATGATGAGGGAAATACTGTAGCAGAGCATCTCTCAGTGGAGGTAGATAGAGAGGTTGGAGAATTTAAACTCTTTGCTAACAAGGCTGTTGTGGAGGGTGTAGAAGATGAAGAGATAGAGATAGCTCTTGTTGAAGCTGAGCTAATTTCTCCTAATGTAGAAGTAGGTGATACTGTTCAAATTGAACTTCCTTCTGAGGAATTGGGTAGAATTGCTGCACAAGCTGCAAAGCAAGTTATTCTCCAGAAAATGAGTGAATTTGAAAAAGATGCAGTATTGGCCGAATATAGTGATAAGGTTGGAGAGGTATTTACTGCACTAATGCAAAGGATGCAAAGAGGTCAAGTAATCTTTGAAATAGGTAAAGCTACTGCAATGATGCCACAAGAAGAGCAACTTAGTAATGAATATTACAAAATAGGAGAGAGATATAAAGTGCTTCTCAAGAGTATCGAAGATGGAGAAGTTTTAGTATCTAGAGCTGACCCAGATTTCTTAGTAGAACTTTTTAAACTTGAAGTCCCAGAAATTGAATCCGGTATTGTAGAAATTAAAGCTGTTGCAAGAGAAGCAGGTACTAGAAGTAAGATAGCAGTTGTTTCTCACCAAGAGGGTGTTGATCCAATTGGTTCATGTGTAGGTCAAAGAGGTATTCGTATTGCAAACATTATGAACGAGGTTGGTGAAGAGAAAATTGATATAATCGAGTGGGATGAGAATATAGAAAGGTTCGTTGCAAATGCATTGAGTCCAGCCAAGGTTAATGATGTAAGTATTGATGATGAAACTGCAACAGTCATAGTAGATGCAGATCAGTTGTCATTAGCAATTGGTAAAGAAGGACAGAATGTAAGACTAGCTTGGAAGCTAACTGAGATGAAAATTGATATAGAGAGTCCTGAAGGAGAAGAAGTGGTTGAAGAGGCTGATGAAGAAGTCAAGAAAGATGAAACATCAGAAGAAGCTAAGAAAGAAGAAAAGGTAAAAGAGGAAGTAGTAGAGAAAGAAGAAGTCTTAGAAGAAGTTAAGAAAGAAGAAGATGTAAAAGAAGAAGTAGTGAAGAAGAAAAAAGAAGTGAAAAAGAAGAAAGTAGTAAAGAAGAAAGAGTAATTTAATTCATTTAATACTCGCCATGGGTAAGACAAAGAAGAAGAAAAATGAAAATAAGCGAGTACCAATTGTTGCAATACTTGGTCATGTAGACCATGGTAAAACAACAATACTTGATAAAATTAGAGAAGCTAATGTCCAAGAATGTGAAGCTGGAGGTATTACACAAAAGATTTCAGTATTTACCGTAGCACCAGATTGTGAGAAAGACGAAAGAATTACCTTTGTAGATACTCCAGGTCATGAAGCTTTTGATTTGATGAGACTAAGAGGGGGAAGTATTGCAGACATTGTTTTACTAATTGTAGCCGCTAATGATGGTGTGAAACCCCAAACAAAAGAATCCATTGCAATTATCAAAGACTCTACAGCTAAACCAATTGTCGTTATCAACAAATGCGATTTACCAAATACCGATATTGAAAAGATAAAAAGAGAATTAGCATCTGAAGGTATCTCAGTAGAAGGAATGGGAGGTGAAATCCCTGTAGTAGAAGTCTCTGGTAAGACAGGCAAGGGAATACCAGACCTTTTAGATATGATTAATTTAGTAATAGAAGTGGAAGGATTACAAAACAGAGGGAAATTACTAGACAAAGTTTTAGCTAAAGGATTTGTATTAGAATCTGTAAAGGAGAAATCTAGAGGGAATGTATCAACAGTAGTTGTTACCCAAGGCTCTATCAAAAAAGGAGATTTCATAGGCTATGAAGCTAACAAAGAAATCGTAATCGAAAGAGTAAAAGGCCTCATCTCGGAAGAAGGTGAACATATAAAAGGGTTCGAAACAGGATGTGGAGGAAAGATATTAGGACTTTCAAATATACTACCACTTGGTTCTGAAATATACATACTAGAAGAAAACGACAAGAAAATACTACACCCCATTCAAAGTGATGAAGAAACTCCTGAAGTTGTCGTAGAAGTAGAAGAAGAAACTGTTGTAGAAGAGAAGCCAACTGAAGAAGGAGCAGAACCAGATCCAGAAGTGTCCTTTGAAGAATTCTTTCAGATGGACAGCAATGAACCAGAAGATGAAGTGAAATTACTAGCTGTAATGATTAAAAGTGGTTCAGAAGGATCTCTTGAGGCACTTCAGAAATCATTAGCCAAAATTAAGGTAGAAGGAGCAGAACTAAATATCATAGACCAAGGAATTGGGGATGTAACCATCAAAGATATCGAGAAAGCTCATGTCACGAAATCAATAATACTAGGATTTGAAGTAGGAATGGAAAGAAATGCAAAGGAATTAGCAAAGAAATACAAAGTCTTAGTAAGATCCTACGCCATTATCTACAAACTAATAGATGAAATTGAAGAAGCATTGAATTTACTCTCTCAGCCAGGAGAAACTGAAGAAGAAATAGGTAAGGCTGTAATCAAAGCAATCTTTACCCTCTCCGATGGTCAGACAGTACTAGGTAATAGGGTCACAGAAGGTGTTTTGAAGAAAAGCTGTAAATGCTATATAGTCCGCGACGACGACATCCTTGCTGAAGGAAGAATTAAGTCATTAAAGATTAATAAAAAGGACCTTACACAAGTAGACAAAGGCACAGACTGTGGAGTGATTTTGGATGTCTCAGTTGACGCAGAAGAAGGAGATGAGATATATTGTTACAAGATAGTGAAATAATATACCAATATTGTTGACAGATAGCCTATAATAAAGTACAATGTCGAGTTCTTGTACAATGACTTTTTGTCATTGTAATATGTTTAATATCATGTTACTCTAGAGATAACTATGTCCCTTACCACAACTGACAAGCAAAAAATAATAAAGAAATACGCACTTCATAAAGGAGATACAGGATCCCCAGAGGTTCAAGTTGCAATCCTCACATCAGAAATTCAGAAACTTTCCGAACATCTCAAGGATCATAAGAAGGATAACCACTCTAGAAGAGGTTTACTCCAAAAAGTAGGAAAAAGAAGAAGACTGCTTCAATATCTTGAGGTCAATGAAGCTGACAGATTCAAGACTTTCACAAAGAAGATAAAGATTTAACTTTCTTTTTCTCCTCTTTCTTGATATAACTTTCACAGAACACAGCTTTTAAGTAAGCTATATTTTGATATATAAATTTTATATTTTTATTTATGCTTTTTAACGAAAAGTTACACGAGTTTGAGATTGACGGTAGGAAATGTAGTTTCTCTACTGGTAAATTAGCCTTAAAGTCACAAAATTCCATATTTGCCAAAATGGGAGACACCACAATTACAGTAAATGTAAATAGTAACCCATCCACTGGTGATATGGACTACTTCCCCCTTTCTGTAGAATATATTGAAAGATACTACGCTGCAGGGAAAATCAGTGGTTCTAGATTTGTAAAAAGAGAAAGATTCCCATCTGATGAAGCAGTACTGAAATCTAGAATGATAGACAGATCTCTTAGATCTAGATTTGCTTCCGACTACATGGACGAAGTAAACATAATCATCACAGTCATGTCATATGATGAAGAAAACGACCCTCTACTTCTTGCAATCAACGCAGCATCAGCAGCACTAGTGATGTCAAATATCCCATTTGAAGGTCCAGTAGCAGGTGTAAATGTTGGTCTTGAAGGATCAGTATACAAGAGTATGGCTACAGTATCAGATGAAAACCCAATGAACTACATCGTATCAGGAGATGGAGAAGTATTCACCATGATCGATGGAGCATGTAACGATATCGCAGATGATACAGTAGTAGAATCTATGAGAAGAGGTTTAGAGGATATGAAACCATGGTTAGAAGCACAGAACAAATTTGTAGAACTAGTAGGTGGTCCAAAGGAGAAAATATATACTCCTAAAGTACTACCAGAAAATCTTTTAGAATCTCTAGAGGAATTCTTGGGTGAGAAAGCAGAGAAAAATCTTAAGGATGCAAAGAAGAGTCAACACCAAGAAACTATGAAAGAAGTCTTCACTAAATTTGAAGGAAAATTTTCTAAGAAAGATCTCTCAGAAGCATATGATAAGTTGCAGAAGAAGGGACTTAGAAGAATTGTAAAAGAAGAAAACATTAGAGTAGACGGTAGAGCATTAGATGAGATTAGAGAAATGGACACTCAAATAGACTTACTTCCTAAAGTACATGGTACAGGACTTTTCACAAGAGGACTCACGCAAGTGCTCTCAGTAGCTACACTTGGTACATTGGATGATGCACAATTAGTAGATGATATGCTTGGAAACAAGGAGAAGAACTACATGCATTTCTACAATGACTTACCATATGTATATGGTGAAGCAGGTAGAATTAGGCTCATACCAAGTAGAAGAGGTGTTGGTCATGGAATGTTAGCTGAGAAATCACTAATTCCTGTATTACCTACCAAAGAAGAATTCCCATACACCATTATCATTGTATCTGAAGTTCAAGGTGAGAATGGTTCAAGCTCTATGGCTTCTGCATGTGGATCTAGTCTAGCTTTAATGGCAGCTGGTGTTCCAATAAAGAAGACTGTAGGTGGTATAGCTTGTGGTCTTGTACTAGGAGATGATGAATCTATCAATATCCTTACAGATATGCAAGGAGTAGAAGACTTCTACGGTGATATGGATTTCAAGGTAATAGGTACAAGGGATGGTGTTACTGCTGTACAGATGGATAACAAGATGAAGGGTTTAAGTATGGAGATTGTAGAAGAGGCATTTAAGAAGTGTAAAGAGGGTAGATTACAGGTGATAGATAAGATAGAGGAAGCAATATCAGAACCTAGACCAGAGGTTTCAGCAACAGCTCCACAGGTTACTAGTGCAAAGATTCCTGTAGATAAGATAGGGGAATTAATTGGTCCAGGGGGTAAGAATATTAAGGAGATTACAGAGCAGAGTGGTGCAGAGCTTAGTATTGAGGATGATGGTACAGTGAATATCTATGCGGATAACAAGGAGAAGCTGGAGAAAGCTATGTCATATATCGCTAGGTACAACTTTATACCAAAAGAGGGAGAAATCTATGAGGGTAAGGTAGCTTCAGTAATGCCTTATGGTGCATTTGTAGATATTAATCCTGGTACTTCTGGTTTAGTTCATGTTTCAGAGATGGCAGATGATTTTGTAAAGGATGTAAACAGTGTTGTAAAGGAAGGGGATATGGTAAAGGTAAAGTTAGTAGAGATAGCAAGGGATGGGAAGATAAAGCTTAGTATGAAACAGGCTAAGGAGTAGAGTTCTTACAGAGTAGTAAGATAGAAAGAACCTCATACATGTGGGGTTCTTTTTCTTTTGAAGGGGAATTTGGTAAGATGGGGGTAATCTAAGAAGGATTATATTAGATATATTTATGAGTTAGTATTATGGTAGTTGCAAGAAATCAGACAGGAATATGTCCATATTGTAAAAATTCAAATCGTTTTGAAGGTGTTCAATATTATAAGTACCCACATAATTACGATTTTCCTAATAGAGAGTTAATAAATGGGGTGGAAGATAAAACCAAATTGCTTCGAACTTGCAGGTGTACTGCTTGTCAAGAAATTATAATATTATTTGGTGAACAAATGATTTGTCCCTTAGGTGCAATGAGACCATCTGCTCCAAAAGAAGTTCCAACAGATATAAGTCAGGATTTCAATGAGGCTTCGTTAATAGAACCTTTAAGTTCAAAAGCATCAGCAGCACTTGCGAGAAGATGTTTGCAGAGTATGTTGCATGAACAAGGTATATCAAAAAATAATCTTAGTCAAGAAATTGAGAAAGCTATGGAGACACTGCCAAGCCATCTCAGTGAAGCTATTGATGCTGTCAGAAATATTGGGAATTTCGCATCACATCCTATAAAATCCACTAATAGTGGTCAAATTATAGATGTAGAAAAGGGAGAAACTGAGTGGATATTAGATGTTCTTGAACAATTATTTGATTTTTATTATGTCCAACCTACTCTAACAAAATTGAAAAAGAAGGCATTAGATGAGAAATTAAAATCTGCTAATAAACCACCAAACAAATAGATAAAGGGAATTATGGAACTATGGAACACCAAACATATTTTGACAATTTGGATGAAATAGAAAATAAATGGAGGAATTTGAAACACGAAGGTTTCTCTCAAAAGTTGAGAGATGAATTCTGGGGGCTTTGTATGAAGGGTCAAGAGCTATTCTGGCAAATGGCAATAAGTGACAGGCGGAATGGATATTCTATGGTTAAAACGGTTCCTGCTTTTCAACGCTCAATTATGTTACTTGAATATGAGCAACGTTATAAAGATGCGATTAGAATGTGTGAAGAGGCAAATAAATGGGGAATAAATACGGACTGGTATTTTAAAAGAATAGAAAAACTGTCTAAAAAGATATAAAAGTAATGGATTATGTTTTAATTAATTCAAATCTATACTCAGAAGCTAAAAGCTTTTTCCTTCTACCCCTTCCCAATCTTAACAACATAAAAACCCATCATCTCTGGAGATGGTACAGTCCTTAAACTCTTTATTAAAGAATGATGATACTCCTTACCACTCCACTTAGTAATCCCAGGTATAATGTTCTTAGATAGTAATACATCTAAACCCTCTACAAAATCTATACTCTCTACCCTCGCATTCTTAAAAGTCTTCAAAAGATGTGTAACTACACCCTCATTCTCATCAGGCTCTAAAGTACAAGTAGAATACACCAATGTACCACCAGGCTTAAGAGCCCTAAACGCAGAATCAAGCAACCCTTTCTGTATAGTAGTAAAAAAGTTAACCCTCTTAATACTCCAAAAACGCAAAGGCTTATTACTAGCTAAATAAACCCTACCACCACCACTACAAGGGGTATCCAGAAGAACCCTATCGTAATGATCAGGCAAAGTTTTACCATACAACATACCCTCTAAATTCGTAACCTTAACATTCTTACTACCAAACTGATGAAGAACATTCTTTAACTTACTAACCCTTGAAAGATCTGAATCATTAGCCGTGATCTCTGCCTTATTATCCGTCAATGCAGAAATGAGAGTAGTCTTACTCCCAGGAGCAGCACACAAATCTAAAACCTTCTCTCCCTCCTGTGGATCTAAAACATATACGGATAACATACTAGCTAAATCTTGGATATAGAAATCCCCATGCAAATACTCCTCCGTCTTAGACACTACAGACTTATCTATACCATTCACAAAATATGTATCCTTAAAACCATTAATCTTCTGAAGCTCCCAACCCTTAGTCTGAGTAAGAAACCTAAAAGTCTTTCTAGGATCAGCTATGAGATGATTTAACCTAATGGTAGTCCTAGCCCTATGATAGAAAAGATGCTTAGTCTCTCCCTTAGGTAATTGTAATATACTAGCCATTCTAGATATAAATATATCCTCCTTAGAGTAAAACTTCCTATCAAAAGTCTGAGTCCTAGACTTCTTGTAATTCTTCCTATGTGTTTTCTTAGGACTACGCCTTCTCTTCTTCTTCATTATATTTCTCCCTTCAAATATTTAACTATACTCCCTATCACTATCCCCGCAGTTTCTGTTCTTAATATATTACCCCTTAGTTTAACAAAATCGAAATCTAACTTCTTAAATATTTCAATATCACTAGAAGACCACCCCTTCTCAGGACCAATGGCAATTACAATATCTTTCCTAATATCTATACCTTGGATATATTCATTCAGATATATTGACTCCACATTCTCAGTAGCTAAACATATCTTAATGCAATCTCCCAGTTGATCGTTACTAAGCTCAGAAATCTTGATTGGACTCTCCACTATTGTAGGTCTTGTATTTCTAGACTGTTCTGTAGCATCACTCACAATCTTATTCCAAAGTCCTATACTCTTAACTGCCTTCTTCTTCTTCTTAAGCGAATATTGACTTTCTACTGGTATTATTCTCCCTACCCCTATCTCTACGCACTTCTCTATGAAGTAATTAAACTTAGAATCGTTGGAGAGTGATTGTAAAATAGTGGTAGTTGGATATTCCTTTGTAACTCGCTCCCCCTTTTCCTCTACAATCTCTATCTCTACACTCCCTTTTTCAATGTATGTAATTTGTGCAATGAATACCTTGTCGTATGTCTCTATCTCTACAAGGTCTTGCTCATGTAGCTTCTGTTGAGAAATAATCATTTCACTATCACTATCGGATAGGTGAGTGATATCTCCAATTTTTAGTTTATGTGGTATGTAATATGTTTGCATAGGAGGATTATATCATTATATTGACATATTGGCTGTTTCTTTATATCTTTAGAGTAATAATCTTAGGGTTTTGAATATGAAAAGAAGCAAGATGTTTGGATTGGGACTCTTAACAGTTATTGTGCTAATATCCTTCTCTTATCTAGTTTACTATATTGTACAGGGCAATAAGCTCCAAGCATATGATGTCAGGGTTACCAATATTACTGCATCTTCTGCAACTATATCCTGGCTAACACATCAGCCTACACAGGGATTTGTAATGTACTGGAGTAATGGTGTTAGGTTTGCATATGATGATAGAGATGTTGTTTTAGCCCAGGCCAGTTGTGTTGAAGATTTGAATAATGATGCACTTGAGAGTGGTGTAGATAGTATTGACTGTTTGAATGAATACAAGGTAAAGAATAATAAATATTACGTTCATCATGTTACTGTTTCAGGTCTTGAAGAAGGAAAGATTTACAATTTTGTATTATCAAATGGTTCACTCCTATGGTCTAGTAGTAAGACAAACTCATATGAATATGCTTTTGATACTCTCAGTGAGTTTTCTGTTACAACTGTTATACAGGATGTTGTCGAGATGGTGGTCCCTAATCCAATGTATGGGAAGATTTATGGTATGAAGCTTGATACGGGAGGATTGTTGTATGAGGATGACTCTAAAGATTCTATGGTTTTTGTAGGGGTAGTAGATGAGAGTAATGTTTTGATTTCTAATTTACTTTCAGCTTCTACTAATAGTGAGGGTGGGTGGAGTATTGATAAGGGGGCTTTTAGAGATTTAAATGGTTCTGTATTTGATGATATAAATGGTATGAATGGTGAGGTTTGTTATCAATATGAGTCTTTTACTCCAAAGCAGTGCTATATGATAACCTTTGGAACAGATGATATTCCTGTAGAGAGTATCTTGGGTAATAGTGAAGAGGATATAGATTTTGAGAATAATGCAGAGGATTTATTAGAATCCTTTATACCTTATGTCAATGCTGCATGGGATGAGGCAAGGTGTGAGGACAGTGAAGGGAAAACAGTCTCTTATGGACCTATTCTTGCTGGTGGTTGTGCACCAACAAGTCCTTGTTACAAGACTTGTCTATGGAATGGAGTTCGCCAATTTAATATCCGATTGCAAGCTCTTTGTCCAAAGCCTGCGGGGTGTATGGAGAGGGGTAGGCAGATGGTTGAGGTTGATGGAGAAAAGAAGGTTATAGGAGAGGATCAAGTAGTAGATGCTGCAGGGAATCTCTATACTTTATTAGATGGAGAACTTGTTAAAAACAGTGTATCAGGTAATGTCGACGTTGTAGATTCGTCGGAATATGAAGATATTATTGGAGATTTGCAGGGGAGTGCTGAGATTATGGGATTTCTTGAGGACAAGATAGAACTTGTAGTAGAGGGTCCTGAGATAACTGGTTGTAGTGGTTATACTACAGAAACTGTTTGTAATGAGAATTATTATGGAGGTTGTTATTGGGATAAAGAGAAAAGCGAGTGTATGGGTAATAATCCTGGACTACCTTCTCCTAAACCGAAGGAAAGTGTAGATCAAGAGGAGGAGGGAAAACTCCGCTGCTCAGACTATACTACAGACTATGATCTCATAAACTGTCCCAGCCAGGACGATTACGGCACACCCTGCGAATCCTTCTGGTTTCAGTGCCAACCTAGCGTCTCAAATGAGGAGGGTGAGGAATCTTCATTATCAGGGAATCTGTCTGCAGAAGATTTCGCACCTCTTGTAACTAATGATAGTGGAGAAGTGATTGCCTTAGAGTGTTGTCATAATGTAAAAAAGGAATCTAGCTATGTATATATCCCTAATTACTACCCAACTGGAATTGGTCAATGTGAGTATGAAACGGTAGACTTTTATGAGTATTGTGCTGATAAGGTAGTGAAATCTGTTAATTTGGAAAACGAGATGTACTGTTTCAATAAGGATGAAGGAAATATTATCAATTGTGATGAGTGCGGTAATAAAGAGTGTGTCTCTGCCTCGTACTTTTTAAGAGAGACTATAACGGAGGATCTTGTGATAGCAAATGACGTTGGTAGTCCTACTTGGAATGGAGATTACATATATCTGGATGATGATGGAGATTATTATTACTATTCTGGGCCATCAGTCGAGACTCCTTATGCGACTCCAACAAAGCAAAGTCTCGGAGATTTTAATAAAGATTCTTTTGACGATCGTTGGTTACTACCTTTGGAGGAAATTGAGGGTCTTCAATATTACTGCCTGACCTCAAAAGGGGATATAGAGGTTCAATTTAATGCCTGTGGTCAGAAAGCTGATTTAGAAACCATATATGGTGAGAGTTTTAATACAGTTATAAAAACAGGAGGTGGTACAGCTACATTCGATACAGAGTATGTTAAAGAAGGGTATGTCTGTTGTGATAGTGGGTTTGGAGTAAAACAAAAACAAGAAGTTGGTAAAGGATGTGTAGCTGGATATAAAATTGTACCGTTTGGAGAATGTTCTGAAACTAGTACATTAAATTTGGATAATATCCTCCAGGAAATCGCCTCTTTCTCAGCACCTAAAGTGTCGGCCCAAGAGACGGAAGAGCTGTTTTTAAGTGTGACTAAAGATGGTTACTATGAAGTAATTAGACCAGATAGTGAGAACGTCGTGCAATACTATAATGCTGACTATAAATATATATATTATAAAGATATAAACAATGACGGGAAATTTGATGTGGCAAATGGAGACTACTTAGTATCATCTAGTGTGCTGGAACTAAGTGTCAATCAAGTATCTAATGCGTATGATATAGTGCTGAAAGAGGGCTTAAACCTAGTATCATTCGATTTCTATCCTGCACTGAATGTCGGGGAATCCTACACTGCAGAACAACTATTGGAAGAAGCTAATAGCCAATTTGAAGTAATCAGTCAGATAACATACTTCTCCAACGGATCGTGGAAGGGAGGGATTATGAGTAAGTCTACAGAATCAGGAACTCCTGCCGGCTCTGACTTCCCTCTACTACCAGGCTTTGGATATGCGATAGTAGCTACTAGGAATAGTAGAATACCTATTCCTGGATTTGATATTAATACGAATGTACCTGTAAGTTTTATACCTGGTTGGAACTTAATCGGAGTAAGTGGGTATACTAAAGCATTTACAGCACGTACACTCATTGACTCAGTGAATAGAATCTCAGGCTTAACTGCAGATAATATAACATGGTGGCCTGTATCAAAAGGTATGTTTGAGGGGTTGCAAGTCTCTGAGGGAACAGAATATGGTTTTGATTATCCAATAACTACATCAAATGGCTACTTTGTGAGAATATCTAGCTTTCAACCAGAAGACAGTACATGCAAATCATTAATATGGCATCCAGATGGTGAATTAGATGGTCAATGTGGTAATAACTAGGGATATCTGATATTCTAAGGTATAGATTAATTAAAACACTATACATATGTTCGACACAATACCATCAATATACTGGATGATACTTATGGGGATACCTGTAGCATTCTTTACATTCATACTCTACCAACTAGGTATGGTTACCAAAGATACCAGAGGAGTAGTTCAGGGTAGTACAAAGATCATTGAAGAAGCAAACAAAACACTAATTAAGACGAATGTGATACTTGATGATGTTCAAGCAATGGTAAGTACTACAAAAGGGACTGTAGAAGAAGTAAACCAAGCAGTAATACAACCTGTTAGACAAATATCAGGATTACTAACTACGCTTACAGAGTTTCTCTCAGGGATGAAGAAGTAAAAAGCCTTTTCTGATTGTGAACATGATATGAATTAGTGTTGCTCGTGTTGTAATTATCGTAGATATTTATTATAATGAGCTATCACGAGGGAGGGAAGGTTGTAAGTTTCGTCTTACAAGCAACACTCCCCCTTTTTATTCCCCAATCTTGGCTCTCAAATCATTCATAAATCTTAGTCTACCCTTATATTTTAATAGTAACTTTGAATATTTATAAATATTGGGGATTAGTATTAAAATTTCTTTCCCTTTTTCTTTGAGAAGGTAGTTGTAAAGTGCACAAAAATCCCCATCCGCACTTATAAAAATGGCTTTGTTGTATAGGGATGCTTTTCTTATTACATCTACTGTGAGATCTACATCAACGTTACCTTTAATAACCCGGTTTCTTCCATATCGCACTGTATCCTTGAATATAATATCGAAACCAGCCTGTGTAAGTTTGGTATAGAGCTTTTGATTTCCTTTCAGATATCCAATATACATATAAAGACATTGAGCTTGATACTTTTCCTTCAGGTAAACATTGAGTTTTCTATAATCAATATGCCAGCCTAGATCTCTTATACCCAGATATAGATTCTGAGCATCTATAAATACATATGTAATATCCTCTTGACTCATACTAATATTCTACATATTGATTATGAATAAAAGATGAACTCGATTATCCACATCGTCAAAGATCCCTCCCCATTGTCTAATAGAAATAATAAATGTAATATAGAGCTATGTACATAACTCCATACCAAAAGAAGCAACTAACTACAATAATTACGCTGGTACTAGGTATTCCTCTTACACTCTTTGCCATATACAGTGGTGCACGATGGTTTACAAATGCAGGAGTAAATACACAACCCAAAGATGCAATACTTGCAAACCTTACTACCAATTCCATCACAGTAACATGGACTACTGAAAGTGAAGTAATAGGGTCGGTAATCCCTGTACTCAATGGAACTGAGAAAAATCCAGTGATAGATAAGAGGGGAAATGAGAAGAGAAATACTCACTACGTTGAAATTCAAAGTTTAGAACCAAATACAGAATATGATTTTAAAATCATATCAGGAGAAGATATGTACACAGATATAGAAGGGGAAGAGTTTAGTTTTACTACAGCCAATATTAGTGCAGATATTCCAACCCCTACACCCGTACATGGAGAACTCTCTGATATAAGTGATGACGATGCCCTAATATATATATTCCCCAAGGACAAAACGACATACCCAGTAGCAACTGTTCCATCTAGCAATGGGAACTGGTTAGTGGATCTCTCATCGTTAAGAAGTATTGAGGATAAGAGTATGTATACACTGTTAGACTCAACAGACTTAGTAATACTGGGAGTGTCAAGTGTTGGGAATGCAGGTGTGGTAGAAGGACAATATGGGACAATCTTTGATTCTAGTATGAAACTAACGGAAACGCTTGTAATCTTTGGAAGTCCATATGATACCTATATCTCTGACGCTACGAAACTTGTAGCTACAGAAGAAGGTGAAAAACCTGATATGATAATTGAAGAAAAAGACTCATATGTAGTACCTGTGGTAGAAGAAGAAGAGAAAATTGAAGATGAAACTCCCGATAACCTATACGAACTTAAGAGTGATTTAGCTTGGATTGATATGGTATCAAATAGTGGAGTAGTGCCTTCTCAACCGGAGGTATATGGAGTAGAGAGTGTAATGATTACAAATCTTACGGATGTTAGTTGTTCGATAATATGGTTCTCTAAGGAATCACAACAAGGCTATGTAATGTATGGAACTACTACATCAGATTTGTCTAATAAAGGGAGAGATGAGAGAGATGGTATAGCGTCTCAAGGAGAATATTTCTTGCATAGTATTGAGATTGCACAATTACAACCAGAGACAACATACTTTTTTGAAATATACTCGGGAGAAGATGTATATGAATATGAAGGTGAAGTAAAAACTTTTGCTACACAATCCAGCCCTCCACAGTTTGAGACCATTGTAGGTATTCTTGAGGTTGTGGATTATAAAAATGCTCTTGTTGTTGCAACCTTTACGGACAATGACGGTATTGGTTCTAGTGGTACAAGCTACCCGATATCTACCTTAGTAGATAGTGAAGGGTCTTGGATTTTGACAATTGGTGGAGCAAGAGATGCAGAGGGCGGATATTTCGATAAAAGTAATGATGATATCGTTAACTTTAGTTCTAAATATTTCACAAACCCTTCAGCTACAGAAATGACTGTTGGAGAAGCTGTTTCTGAAGAAGTAGAAGTCTCTGTCTCTGATTCAAGTAATTCAGCATACAGTTCAATCCCATTACTTTCTGATTATGGCATTCTTATAGATTAATCAATTGAATACATCTTCTTTTCGATGTATATTGTACTATGTCAAAGAAATTGTATTCGCGAAAACCTGTCCTTCTTTTATCTTTCCTTATTTTGTTTGGGGTTTTTGTTATAAACAAGACACAAAGGGTTACTCATATCCAAGCTGATACTCAAGAGTATGTACTTCGTGAGAAAGTAGAGGCCAATGAAGAGGACTGGCAATTGGAACAAGCTTTGTTCTTTGAAATAGATGAAAATTTCAAACCGATTAGAGAGGTTAAACCAGGAATGGTTTTAGGAGAACAGGATGTATGTGTAACTCCTTTCTACAGCTATTCCTCCGAGAAAGTATGTGCTAGGACTTTCTCTTTCGATGCGGACATGGGTAAAGAAGATAGAGAACTGAGTATAGGGGATATGGTAGATAGAAAGGCTTCGATTTCTCTTACTAGTATCGAAGTACCACCTCTTTTGAATGGATCTCCAACTATGGACTCATCTGTTAGGCAAATATTTACTGAAGAAGATGGTACTGAACACTGGACACTAAGACCTGCGGGAGAGATGATTAATAAAGAAGTGGTTGCAGGGAATATGTACCCAGGAGAGACTCAGACACAAGCTATTATAGATGCTGGGGAAGCTTCTAAAACGAAATCTTTTGGTATTAATTATTCCATTGAAGGTACTGCTAATGCCAAAGGCTCAGGTACAAGTGAAATCTCTATCTCTAAGTATCAAGTTAATGATTGTGGAGCAGCTTGTAGAAACTATTCTAACCCGACACCAGAGAAATATTTGTCTGGATCATATGTATTGGGTCAATCACAGAATTATCCAGGATATTATGAAAATATTCCAGAGCAAGAAGATGATGGTATAGATGATTGTGATACGAACACTACATTTATCAATATGGATTTAGATACAGAGATGATAGGTTGTACTCCAAGTCTTAAGCAAATTGTAATATCGTTTTTTAAGGAAATAATGAATATCTTTGATGCAGATAGGTGTTCTAGCATAAGTGGTGCAGATGAGAATTGTATAAATACTGCAAGTATTGTTGTAATTATGGAGTCTCCTTGGGGTAGTAAAGCAGATTGTATTGATGGAAAGTGTGTAACGGAGTTCAATAAGTTAAGAAATGGAAGTTTTTCAATTCCAAATGCTGATGAGTCACAGAAGATTTATGTCTTAACAACTTGTTATGCAAATATTGGAGGATATGGTAATAAGGCTCTTTCTTGTGCTTGGGATATTGACTATATTACTCAAGAATTAGAATTTCAGTCACATGATAATATGCCTCAGGAGGTATTTCCTGATAGAATGGATTATATGAATTTTCATGTATGGGAGAGTGAGAATAGAACAGATCCTGTATATAAGATGTAATATTTAATATTTTTTAATTATCCTATGAAAATAAATAGATTTAATAAAGATTTGTTTTGGTCAGTACTTGTTATAGCTTTCTTCTTCTTATCTACTAATGCGTATGCTCAAGAATACACAGGTTTAGACCTTAGTGGATCATATGGATCTACTGTAGAAGCTGTGAATGTGGGGCAGGGGGCAGAGGGAGATGAGTATAACTCTGCTAGGTCACAGGCTGTTAGTGCCAATACCGCAGTGGTTAATGCAATTATTTATCTAGCACCAGAAATATCTTCAGACTATCAAGCAATGTTGGACTCAGATACGATATCGCCTGACATGAAAAGAGGTATATATGGTATGACATCCGATGGAGTATATGCTTTATACGAATCACAACCTCTTGTTAATGTATATGCGCATTTGGCAGAAGAGTGGGTACCTGGTTATCAGGCAGATAGTTCTGTGTATGCAAGTATTACAACTAGTGGATTTGACTCAGGATATGATGAGTTGGTTAATACTGGTATCAGTGGATTATGGTCACAGGTTAGGAATATTACTTATGTATTCTTCATATTAATCATGATAGTTGTTGGATTCATGATCATGTTTAGAAGTAAACTAGGAGGACAGACATTAGTGACTCTTGGGAATACTCTACCAAACATTATTCTTGCGTTAATAGGGGTTACCTTTAGTTTTGCAATAGCGGGAGTGATAATAGATATTGGAGGGCTCATGATGGTCCTTCTAGTAGATATTTTTAGTAGTAGTGAATATAGTGACCCTATTACACTGGAAAGTTTGGGTAGTATATTTAGGGCGTTTACACCGGAAGGCCTTTTTGAAGAAATGACTCAATTTGCAGACTTTGGAGGTAAGGGTGGGTTACTGGGTCTTGTTGGTGGAACTGCAGCTATAGGTGTTGTCGTTGGATTTATTGCAGCCCCTCTTACAGGTGTCGTCGTTGGACTTGTAGGATTAATCTTGGTATTGGCTATTTTAGCTGTAGTGACAGTCGGTGTTTTTAAGGTTTTTCTAACTTTAATAAAGGCATATATTGGTATTCTAATTGCTGTAATAACAGGTCCTTTCCAAATTGCTATGTCAGCTATTCCAGGTCAAAGTGCAAGTTTTATCAATTGGATGAAAAGTATTATGAGAAATGTGTTAGTATATCCGATTACATTTGCAATTCTTAATATCCCAGGAGTTCTTTATGCTGTAAGCGATGGTGGTTTATCGCTACCAGGACCGGATAAGCTCACACTTCCTCAAACAACAGCGCAAATTGATCAGAGTCAAGACTTGCTTGGTGGATTATTAATTTTTGTATTACAAATCTTCGTCATCTTTATAGCTTCTAAAGCAGATGTATACGCTAAAGTTTTACTACCACCTACGACCTCAAAAGATGCAGGGGATGCAGCACAAGCTGCAAAACAGGCTTTGGGCGGAATTCCATTGTTAGGGAAATTAATAAAGTAAATAAAAATATATGGCTGGATATAAGGGTAAGGATAAAACAATATCATCTGTATCAGATATCCTAGGTTTTGTTCTGGAACAATCTGAATTACCTCCAGAGCAAAGGAAACCAGTAAGACCTCCACCAACAGCAGATAGTCAAGCAAGTTCTGAGTATGTACAAACCTTGGTAGATGCATTGGCTATGCCAGGGATGTTTGTGGGAGATCAATTCCTAGGAGCTATGCAAGGACTGGTTGATCCGACTATCAAAGTGGGAGTACAGACTAGTCGTATACCTGTAGTCAAGCTGACAGCAAGTGGGTTACCCGATTTCTTCGAGAAGCCTGATGAATTCATAGACAAACTCTTTGAGACAAACAAAACCATATCTAAAATGGAGAATATCAGATGGGCTGGTGAGGCTATGAGATATTTAGCAGGGAGTACATATGCCAAAAAGATGGGGCTATTCGAGGGGTATGGGGATCTTAAAAATACCCTTGAGAGAGCAGTAGGACAGGCAGCCCAAGATTCGGGAAGTCCTAGAGATAGGCAATGGATTGTACGAGCCTCTGAAGAATTAAGAAAAGATGGATATGTGAGTAGGACTGACGTTAGAAAATTAATTGCAAGAAAGAACAAGGTGGATGAAAATACAAGGAAAGGAAAGGAGCTGAAGGAGAAGTTAACCAATCAGATTAATTCTCTTAATGGTATGGAAGGTATTAATGCATTAGAAGCCTCTTTGAAGAATTTGAACAAGAAAACGGATAGTAAACGGTGGGAAGACACTCAAGATAATATAGATAAGATTACCGACACAATTTCTAGTGCTGAAACATTTAGGAGCCTTTTAGGTCTGGAGTTTGAAGAAAGGCAAAACGATTTGTTAGGTAACAGGACGAAGTCTCAACTAACAGCAAAAGAATTGGTGGAATATAATAAGCTAGAAAGTTCGAATAATATCTTAGAGTTATGGAAAAAGTATGACACTCTCGATGCTAGGGCTATGAAGGGAGCAGAGAGTCTTGATGGAAGTAAAGATGAGGGAATACTTTTTAAATTGAAGAGAGCAAAGAGCAATATCCGATCTAACGAGGAAGAGTTAAGAGACCGATTAAAAGCTATTAGAAGTGGGAAGACATTTGGTACAGGTAGTAATCTTATAGATTATGGCAAATTGTCAAAATCACAGAAGAGAGCTGAGATATCTGTAGCTCAAAAGAATATTAAACAATTAAGATCGACGAGAAGATCTTTGAATAGTGTTCAATTGTGGAGTGGAATTGGAGCAGCTGAGGGTCTTTATTATGGGGTGAAACAGACTTTTGGACCAGGAGGAATTGAAGCTATTCTCAATGGGGATTTCTACAACCCTATTAAAGGATATTATGGCTGCCCAGTAGATAATGCGGGTACAATATTAATTGGCAAGGGGAAGTGGAATAAAGTAGAATTTGTGAAATCAAAATCAGCAGAGATTTCATATAAGCGAAATTTAAGAGATGCATACAACGATGGTATGGTTCGATTTTACTATATGAACCCAGCAACTTGGGTAAAATCTATGTTTACAGGAGAAGGGTTTGCATGGGTGGCAGATAATAAAAAAATAGAAATCAAGAAAATGTGGAGTGTTAAGTCTGGAGTATTCAAAGAATTGCAAGATCCTAAATTCTGGAAATTTTATAAAAAATACAAAAAACTTAATTCTACGGAACAAATCCAATTGCTTGCCAAAGAACCTAAATACAGAAATATATTGGGCTATGTTCTAAAAGGTTTAGGGGATGAAAACAGTGCTTTTGCTAAAAAATTTTTTAAAGCTGAGAAAATATCAAATGCACTTGAACAATGGTCTAAAGTTACAGCTATATTTAGCACACCTGCAAGGATGTTGAGTCTATTTCAAGAAAAAACCTTGGGGAAAGTACAAACGGGTATAAGAAAGGGTGTATTCTCTGTTCTCTCTAAGCTTAAATTCTTTACAAAAGACAAAGCTGCTATGGCTTTATTGACATCATGGAAGGCAACAGGAGGAGCTGCCTTATCAAGTGCTATATCTCAAGGTATTGTCGCAGCATTTGGTCTTGCAGGTACTGCAATTGCAGGTCCTTTGGGTACAGCCGTGACAGTGGTAGTAGCTTGGGTTATGGAAGGAGTTACGAAGTTGTCGATAAAGGTAATTGTTTATGCTTTTGTCGGGGTATTTGGACTAATATTGTTAATTGGAGCTTCAAGTGAGTATAGCAATAGGGCCTCAGTAGATTCATATTCTAGAGAAATACCAGGTACCATATACGAAAATAAAGGTTTTGGAGGATATGGAGGATTTAGCTCTGGCTATCTGTATTCTAGTGGTAACTTTGTTCCTCCTCCTATCAATATCCCTGCACCAACCAATTCTAGCTGTCCATTTGGTGATGTCAAATATCGTTGTACTCAGGGATTTAGTAATACAAAGTGTTCTCACAAGAATATTACAAATCTATACCCAGTAGACTTAGCAGGAATGAAGTTTTTCTTCGCTCCACAATATTGTGACACCTCTACCTGTACAGCAAAACTATCAAGCATGGCTGCATGGAGATGTACTGACGGTGGTTTTACTGGGTGGAATATAGAGTTCAGTGATGGTCAGGGAAATGTGTTTAATCTCATGCATACCAAACTAATACCTCCAGGAAATGGTCGTAACTACAAAGCTGGTGAGCCAGTCGCATATATCTACCAATATGCAGCTGAGATAGTTGCTGATGATCCTTTGGGGACAACCAGGCCTAATAAGAATGGGGTTTTCTATTGCTGGACAGGAGCTCATGTACACCTTACAATAACACATAACGGTCAATATATTGACCCTATCGCTTTCTTAGTGGATATGGGTTGTGTAAATGGAGTTCAATCAGAATCAAAATGTCCACCTTGTCGTCCTTAATAATTAATAAAAATTATGAATAAAAAAACATTAAAAATCTTAATAGTGGTAGGTGTAGTAACAATGCTTCTTGCAGGAATATTCCTTCTTTACTCTTTACTCCAGCCAAACGTATTAGAAAGTGAGCTAGTAGATGCAAATCCCTACCTCAGTGATTACAAGGAATACAATCTTAGAATAGATGTGGAACTTGAATCAGGAGATTCCCCCCTCTATATTTGTAAATCTAACACAATCCCAGAATATCTAGACCAATTTGCATTTGAAATAGATAGTAGTTTGCAAAAGACCTCTGATATGAATTTTGTAAAATGGGAGAAAGATAATGCGGAGGTATTAAGATATGATATTGACACTACAGTCCTTATGATAAATCTTACGAAATATCCTGAAGCGATAAGATTTGGCACCATAGAAGAATTCATATCGACTTACTTAGACACTTCAATTAAATATACTACCCCTATCATAGACGAAGGAGAAAATTTTAGGATGTATAGGGTTAATAGAATTATCGATGAAAAAGAGGTGAAAGTAGGCTCGGGTAGCTCTGACTATTTCTATTTAACAAACGGATATTTAAGTACTGCGAGAGTATTACTAGCACAAATTGAGAAATCGGAATATATAGTCCCCATGATAGCGGAAACCAATGTTTTAGAATTATATCTCTCCTCTCCTCAATATCCTAAAAGTATAACCATTGATGCAACTGGAATGATAGAAGTTGACGAGTTTTCATATGAGACAATGGATGTGGAATTAAAATATGAAAAATGTTCTATCAATACGGTTGAACCAGTCCTTTACTTTGTCAATTGTAATCAAAACTACCTATACTACTCCTACGAAATCTCAGGAGTATGTGATGTTGAATATGAAAAAGAACTCTTTAGTGTACCTTTTGTAGGATTCATGAATGCAATTGATCCTGAATATGTCAAAAGTGTAGAATAATTGGTACAATGTGATATGAAAATTAAAAATATCTTACTAACAATCCTTTTCCTTGCAATATTTACTACTCCAATATTAGGATATGAAGAATCATACTCCGATTTTGATACTTCTCTAGTCGCTGGTGTAGAATATCAATACCAACAACCAACTAAAATCCTCTTTACGCAAGTTGAGGGAAGTTACGACACCTTAAACCTAAGTACAGAAGATTACCTTGATGTAACATATTACTACTCAATTACAAAACTGAAACTAGGAAATATACCTTTCCACTACGCAATTGATGAAAATGGAGATATATTCAGTACACAAAATGTAGATACTTTAAAACTTACAGATGCAAAATATATTGTAGTAGCATATCTATCGAATAATGCACAAGTAAGTAGTAAAGCAAAATCCTCCATTCTAGAACTTGCGAATGACCTATCTCACAAATATGGAATTACTCAATATGACAGCCATTCTTTCAATATCGTAGAATCAGAAGCCACTCTCTCAAAACTTGAGCTAGTGGAATCCAACAACCTGTTTAAGTCATCAATTGGTGATAGCCTAGAAGAATGGAAGGTTAGTGAGAGAGAACACTTGGAGTATGTAGCTGAGATTGAGAGTGTAGAATATGAAGAGGCTGTAGAGATAGGGAATACACTGCAAGTTAAAGTAACTATAAAGAATGGAAATGACTTTGTATGGCTTTCTGATAAATACCCAATATATATATCAGTGAAAGATTCTAAAGAAAGTATATATGCTCTTAATGGGGAGTGGGACAGTTTTAGTAAACCAACACATATTTCTTCTGACAGATATGTACTACCAGGAGAAAGTATAGAGATGACATTTAAGTTAGATCCTAAGGTATTACCCGGAGAAAATGTAGAAACATTCGAGATTTACAAATTCAAGAAGGAAGTCTTCTCAGACTCTGAATTTGTGGTTGAGTTTACTGTAACCAAAGGTGATAATACATTAGTAAAAATGGTCTCTCCAGAGTTTGGGTTCGTGAATATAAGGGAATGTAGGTGGTATAGCTGCGAGAAAATAGATGTTGCGAACGATGGGGAGGTATATATTGTAGTAAAAGAAGAGGAAGGTTGGTATCAAATACTCTTTGGGCAAGATAAAGAGGGTTGGGTATATGGTAAATATGCCAAAGAAATATAATTGTATCTTAATTAGAATACTAGTCACATGAACAATGGTGATGTAATCCTGTCTAGGCTTAATCCACAACAAAAGATTGCAGTACAACATACGGAAGGACCACTACTTGTATTTGCTGGAGCAGGATCTGGTAAAACCAGAGTTATCACTAACCGTATAGCATACCTCATATCAAAAAAATCTATCAATCCAACAAATATACTAGCAGTAACCTTCACTAAGAAAGCCGCTGGAGAGATGAAAGAAAGAGTAGCTGAAATGCTAAAAGATATAGGGGTGGAAGAAGGTTTGCAACCTGTAATAGGTACATTCCATTCAATAGGGGCTATGATTCTAAGGCAGAATGCGAAAGAATTAGGACTAACATCAAACTTTTCAATATATGACTCATCCGACTCAGAGAATTTAGTAAAAGAATTGCTTTTAGAAAGAGATATAGATATAAAACAGATAAAGCCTAAATCGATAGCATATTTCATATCTAGTGCAAAGAACGAATTCATATCTGCAGAACAATTTCCTAATCACTATGGTGGTTACATCGAAGATGTTGTTGCACAAATATATCCGGAGTATCAAAAACAATTACTTGCACAAAATAGTGTTGATTTTGGTGATCTACTCTACCTCTGTGTGAAGTTACTTGATGAGAATGAGAAAATATTAAGCAAATATCAAGAGAAATTCAAATATATCATGGTAGATGAATATCAAGATACTAATGCAGTACAGTATAAATTTATTAAATTACTATCTGCAAAGTACAAAAATCTTTGTGTAGTAGGAGATGACGATCAAGGTATATATACATGGAGAGGTGCTGATATTAAAAATATTCAATCATTTGAAACAGATTTTAAAAATGTGAAAGTTGTTAAACTAGAACAGAATTATAGATCTACGAAAAATGTAATAGAGGCTGCAGTTGCTGTAATTGGACAAAATAATACAAGGATAGAGAAGGAGTTGTGGACGGACAAAGGGAATGGTGATGAGATAACGGTATATCAGGCAAGGGATCAGGAGGAAGAAGCCGAGTATGTCATAGATGAAATAAATGAGTTAAGAAGAAAAGGAGTCAACCTATCAACTATAGCGGTGCTTTACCGTACCAATTTCCAATCGAGAATGATAGAGGAGACGCTTTTGAGTAATGGATTGCCTTACAAGTTGGTTGGAGGTTTTAGATTCTATGATAGGCAGGAAATAAAAGATGTTCTTAGTTACCTCCGGTGTGTAGTGAATTTAAAGGATGAACTTAGTCTAAGTAGAGTGATTAATGTACCAAGTCGTAAGATGGGTCCGAAGAGTGTGGCTAAGTTACATGATATTGCTAAGATGGTGCAGTGTACTCTTGGAGAGTTACTGGTTGGTGCATATCTTGTGAATAATCCTGAGTTTAGAGAGAGTACGAGTTTTGATAAGACGATAATTAAGAGTGTAGAGCCATATATAGAGGATATAAATAAATATCAGTCTGTAGTGGTTGTATTTGGTAGTATATATGTGAGTTCACAAGGCAAAGATGCCTTAGAGGTAATAGAGAGAGTCCTATCTCAAACAAAATATATACAATCTATAGATGATGGTACTGAACAAGCACAGTACAAGATAGAGAATATTGAAGAGCTAAAGAATGTGGCTAATACCTATGTAACTAAGTATGGTGATAAATCACTGGAGATTTTCTTACAAGAGATAGCGCTGATTGAACAGGAGCAGGATAAGAATAAGGATGGGAGTGGTATGAATGTTAATCTTATGACATTACACTCATCTAAGGGTTTGGAGTTTGATTATATCTTTATGATAGGAGTAGAGGAGGGAATACTCCCTCATTCACGATCTTTTACGGATGAGAAGGGGTTGGAAGAAGAGAGAAGGCTTTGTTATGTAGGGATTACTAGGGCAAGGGAGAAGCTGTATATGATATTTGCAGAGAGGAGAAGGAGTAGAGAAGGTTATTCCGATCAAATACCGTCTAGGTTTCTAGGAGAAATACCACAGGATATTTGTGAGTACTTTAGTTGGAATTCTTAGCTATCTATCATACTCCCCATACTTAGCTACATACTTTCTATGACAATCAGGCCAGTATGAGTAAAGCTTTGCACCCTTTCTAATTTTTATTATAGTGTTTTCAATTTGAGCATAACCATCATAAATATTATCCTTAGGATAGAATATATTCCAATATCTTGGGTTCCATTGGTAAAGACCTTTGTATACGGAGTTTTTATCACTCTCTGCATTACAACCAGACTCACAATACATTACAAAGTTTAACCACTCCTTCTCCCTTTCTGTATAGTTCCCACTATTAACAACTCCCCTCCAATGTGTACAATTGTACCCATAAGTCTTCTCTAAATCCGCAATACCATAACTTAATACTCCGACCTTAATGATTTCTCCCTTAGCCTTTCTAGTAATAACCTCAGAGAGAATAACCTCTGATACCAACTTCCCATCTTCATAAACCTTCTCTATCTGTTGTGTACGTATACCAAGTACACCCTTTTGTGAGACCAAAGTATCACCATATGGAATATCCTTTGTATTAATTCTTTCTGTTTCAAAAGGTATGTCAATATTTAGTTCCTCTACAACTGTCCCCACAGTTATTACCCTAATTACACTCCCTGATTGCACCTCTTGAGAAATACTCACAATCCTCTTACTATTATCTACCACTACCCCAAGATCCCTCAACAAATCAAAAACATCTGTTCTCTTTGTCAATACCTGTGTAGGCCTTCCATTGATAACTACAGTGACTAGACTCAAATCAAACACATGATTTACCTCTTGAGTATTCAAATCAAACAAAACAGTAGGAATATCAACAACATCTTTTGTATCATGCGCATAGGTATATTTAGGATTAACACCTATTAAAATAATTGGAAGTAGCAGGGAAAGACAGATTGTAGAAGTTAGGATTACTAACTTTGAAGTTTTCATAATGTGTACGAGTATATCATGATTACTTTGTAAGTTAAATTTGACAATTATCTAGCTCTAAATTATGCTAGAAATAGTATGAAAAAGAAAGTTCTGGTAATAGTTTCCATAATAATGGGTATACTCCTTGTAGCAGGTGGTGTATTTGCATATTTTTACTTCAGACCTCCTACACAAGCTGAGCTTGAACAATATGAACAAATAGTAGAACAGGGAGATGTTCTTTTGAGTGCCAAAGAATACTCAGAAGCGATATCAAAGTACAATGAGTCGATAAAGATAGTGCATACAGACGGTAAAGCATACTCGAGAATTATAGACATATATTTAGCAAAAAACGATTTTGATTCAGCCTTAGAAGTTGCTAACAAATCTCAGAATTCATTATCCTCTTCTGATTGTAGCCTGATATATGCAAGTATTGCTGAGAAATATTACGATAGCAAGGACTACTACAATGCAAATATCAACTATGAACTGGCAGCATCTTTAAATAGTAATCCTACTGTTAATCTAGGTCTAGCGAAATCTTGTGTACTCAATGGGAAGATAGATAGGGCAAAAGACCTCTTACAGAAAAAATATGATGATGTCACCTCTGACGAAGCAACTCTTCTTTACGCATATATAGTAGGTTCTCAGGATAATACAAAAGCTGTAAATATATTAGATGATTACACTGTAATAAATACGGAATGGAGTGGATACTTTGATGAATATATGTTTGTACTTACCTCTCTTGATGAGGATGAACTATTTAACAAGGCGAAGTTGGGGAGAATATATATTAATAATGGGTATCCTACACTAACTATCTCTATACTGGAGTCAGAGATTGAAGGATTAGCACAATATGTAGATGGATTGTATATTCTAGGGAAAGCGTATCTTGATGGTGGTAATTATGAAAAAGCAGTGGAGGTTTTACTTCAATCTGTAAGTTTAATTGGATATGAAAATCAGAAATACTGGATGTTGGGTAGAGCTTACTACCATCAAGATGATTTAGTTAATGCCATCATATATTACGATAGGGCTGTGGGATACTCAGGAGTAGATTTAGAAGAAGACTTGATTAAAGAGTATTTACACATCCTTATTTCATCTAATCAAACCACCAAGTCTCAAGAAGTGTACTCTAATATTGTTAAGGATATCAAAGAGGATTGGTTGTATTTAATAGGGGTGGAATTATATTACAATGCACAAAATGATGCTAAGTTAAACTACTATCTTGGGAAACTTTCTGAGATGAGTCTGCAGGATAGTGAGAAAAAAGAATATCTATTCTGGAGTATAAGGAATGCTCTTGATAAAGGGGAGTTAGAGAGTGTAAGTTCTGATTTAGAAATACTTCTATCTTTAGACAGATTCAATCCCCAGTACTACTGGATGAAAGGGGTATTTGATCTAGATAGTGGTGATGAAGTGTCGGCAAAAAGCAATTTTGAGAGTGCTTTGGAGTATGATTTAGAAGGAAATGTCTCTATTGAAGTTGAGAAATTGTTGGCACAGGTAGAATAGTTTGATATAATGCGTATCGTACACTATTTTCTGTTTATGAAAAGTGATTTACTTATAATTTAGTTATATTTTTATGGAAACCTACAATATTAAGATGCCCTTAGAGTTAGTGAGAAACATTGGTATCATTGCTCATATCGACGCTGGAAAGACTACTACTACTGAGAGGCTACTTTTCTTTACAGGACAAACACACAAGATTGGAGAGGTACATGATGGTGCTGCAACTACAGACTTCATGGAGCAAGAGCAAGAGAGAGGGATTACTATTATGTCAGCAGCTGTTACATGTTTTTGGGAGTATAAAAAGAAGGATCACAGAATCAATATTATAGATACCCCTGGCCATGTAGATTTTACAGCAGAGGTTGAGAGATCTCTTAGGGTATTAGATGGTGCTGTTGTTCTTTTTGATGGGAGGAAAGGTGTAGAACCACAATCAGAGACAGTCTGGAGACAAGCAAACAAATATAATGTTCCTAGAATCTGTTTTATGAACAAGATAAATCTAATTGGTGGAGATTTCGAAAAGAGTTTTGGTACAATTAAGGAGAGGTTAAGTCCAAAAGCAACTGCTATTAATCTCCCAATTGGAAGAGAGACAGAACTTAATGGATATGTAGATTTGATACAGATGAAGGCATATCAATATGATGGAATAGACTCTCCAGAATTAGTAGAGAGAGAAATCCCAGAGGAAATGAATGATATGGTGAAGAAATATAGAGAGATTTTGCTTGAGAAACTTGTAGAGCAGGAAGACAGTTTGATGGAGAAATATTTCGCAGGAGAAGAAATTACAGTAGATGAGTTATATGGTGCACTTAGGAAAGCTACTATTGCAGGAGATATGTACCCTGTAATGGGAGGCGATGGTAGATCTGCAATGGCTCGGACACTTCTTGATTACATCACTATCTGTTTGCCATCTCCACTTGATGTTCCTGCTATTAAAGGTATTGATCCTAAAACTAAAGAAGAGATTGAAAGAAAACCAGATGAAAATGAACCATTCTCATCTTTAGTATTTAAGATTGTAAGTGATCCACATATTGGGACATTATCCTACTTTAGAATGTACTCAGGGACTCTTAAGGCAGGAAGTTATGTTTACAACTCAACTAAAGGGATAAGAGAAAGAGTCGGTAGACTTGTATTAATGCATGCTGATGACAGGGAAGAAGTAGATATGTTGAGAGCAGGAGATATTGGAGCAATTGTAGGGCTTAAGGATTCAACAACGGGAGATACACTTTGTGATGAGAAAGAGCATATTATTCTTGAACAAATTGTATTTGCGGTACCAGTTGTATCTCAAGCTGTTGAACCAGCCACTAAATCTGATGAAGAGAAGATGGGTACAGCACTTGCTAAGCTTGCAAAGGAAGACCCTACATTTAAAGTAGAAACTAATCATGAGACGGGACAAACTATTATTTCTGGAATGGGTGAATTGCATCTCGAAATTATGGTAGACCGTATGAAGAGAGAATTTAATGTAATAGCGAATGTAGGGAAACCACAGGTAGCATATAGAGAGACAATTAAAAATATATGTGAGGAAAGTGAAGGTAGGTATGTCAAACAGTCTGGTGGTAAGGGACAATATGGACACTGTTGGCTTAAATTGGAACCTAATCAGGCCGGTAAAGGATTCGAATTTGTTAATGCTATTAAAGGAGGATCTATCCCTAAAGAATTCATACCTTCTATACAAAAAGGTGTAGTAGAATCTATGAAATCTGGTGTAGTCGCTGGATATCCAGTAGTAGATATAAAGGTAACGGTATATGATGGTTCTTACCATGAAGTAGATTCTTCAGAGTCTGCATTTAAAGTTGCAGGATCTATGGCCTTCAAATCTGGATGTAAGAGAGCAAAACCTATACTCCTTGAGCCTTTGATGAAGGTAGAAGTAGAAATGCCAGATGCTAATATGGGAGATATAACCGCATCCTTGAGTAGTAAGAGAGGTCAAATCCAAGGGTCTGAGAGTATTGGGAATGGAATTACTCTAGTTAAAGCATTTGTCCCTCTAGCAGAACTCTTCGGATATACAAGTGAACTGAGATCAATTACTAGTGGTAGGGGTAGTGCAAATGTTGAGTTTGAGAAATACTCAGAAGTGCCAAAGAGTGTAACAGAAGAACTCTCAGGAAGTGATGTATAGAACTCTACAATATATATTAATCCTATGAAAGTTTTTGTATTCTCCGACAGTCATCTTCGAGTAAAGTACGATAAAAAGTTTTTCGATTGGGTAAAATACTGGTGTGAGAAAGCAGATAAAGTAATAATATGTGGAGATTTCTGGGACAGTGAACTTTGTACATTCGAAGAATTTATTAATTCTGACTGGAAGAAAGAGCTTTTCCCATTATTAAAGTCAAAAGGTGCACATTACATCTTTGGTAATCATGATTCCAAAGAACGCTCTGATAATAACGCAAATCTGTTCTCCGAAACTCAGTCAGAAGCAATAGACTTAGATCTAGATGGGCTAAATCTACATTTTGAACATGGGCATGGACTGGTAGACGATTTGAACTTGGAGTTTCTAAAAAAATATGGGTATTGGATTCAATATTACGGTTTTAAAATTGTAGGGAAGAGTTTCCTCAATATGTTTAAATGTCAGATAGATGATATTAAGGGGAATTGGGCAGGGGAAAAGAGATTCCTAATCTGTGGTCATACACACTATGGAGCTACTAATCAGAACTTCCATGTTTTAAATCCAAGTGCTTTTGGTTTACTGTATGGTTTGATGATAGACAACGGAAAATTGTTTGAGATTAAAAAATACGAGAAATTCAAAATCTCAGAAACTTCTTAAATAGGCTTTACGACAGGGTTTCTTAATTCCACATATTTACAAGTCCGTGCACACCAGAAAGGAGATATAACACCTTAGGTATGGTGATAATTAGGTCTCTTGTTTGCAAAAACTATATTATAGGACAGACCATGCCATGCTTGGAGGGTTTCTAGAGAGAATCTTTTCTTGGTAAAATAAGGAAACCTCTTGCAAAAAGACCAACTTTTTGATAACATTCAGCGCAGGTTCTCAGTTTGAGAATCTTAAAGTATGTTAATAAACATATTATATATATAAATTATTTATTTTAATATTCATGGCAGATGTATTCGTAAGAACAAAGCCCCATATGAATATCGGTACATTGGGACACGTAGATCACGGTAAAACTACTTTGGTTAGAGGTATCCTAAATGCCCATTCAGAAGAGGCTAGTAAAATGATTGACAAGCTTGATAAGGATCCAGATTCAAGAGCAAAGTCATTGACAATTTCTGTTGCACACGTAGAGTTTGAGACAGAGAGCAGACATTATGCATTAGTAGATTGTCCTGGTCATAAAGATTATATTAAGAATATGATCACAGGTGCAGCACAAATGGATGGTGCAATTTTAGTTATATCTTCTGATGATGGTGCAATGCCACAAACAAAAGAGCACTTATTGCTTGCAAAGCAGGTTGGTGTTCCTAAGATTGTTGTTTTCATCAACAAATTCCCTGGTGCTGATGAGGAAATTATAGAACTTATCAAAGCAGATGTTGGGGATCTTCTCAAGAAGTATGGATTTGATGAGAAAGCTCCAATTGTTGTAGGTAGTGCATTAGCAGCTGAGAAAGGTGAAGAAGAAGGCCTTGCTGCAGCAAAAGAACTTATGGCAGCTGTAGACTCATTCATTGAGATTCCTAAAAGAGATGTCGAGAAGCCATTCCTTATGGCTATCGAGGATGTTTTCTCTATCGAAGGTAGAGGTACAGTAACAACAGGAAGAATTGACAGAGGTACTATCAAATTAACTGAAGAGGTAGAGGTTCTCGGAATGGGTAGGAAAGATCAGAAAACTACAGTAACTGGTGTTGAGATGTTCAACAAGAGCATGCAAGATGCTCAAGCTGGTGATAATGTAGGTATTCTTTTAAGAGGATTTAAGAGAGAGGATGTAGAGAGAGGTCAAGTTCTCTGTGCTCCAGGATCTATAAAAACTCACACCGAATTTAAAGCTGAGGTATATATCCTAAGCAAAGAAGAAGGTGGAAGACATACTCCATTTGTAAGTGGATACAAGCCACAGTTCTACATCAGAACTGCAGATGTAACTGGTGATGTAACACTCCCAGAAGGTACTGAAATGGTGGCTCCTGGTGATAATACACAGTTTAGCGTTACCTTAGTTGCTCCAGTAGCTCTTGAGGATGGTCAAACATTTGCAATTAGAGAAGGAGGACAAACAGTAGGTAAAGGTGTTGTTACAGAAATTGTGAAGTAAGTGGTTTAGAAGGAGGTCTTAAGACCTCCTTCTAATTAATAAAGTTTAATTTAGCTCTTTAAGATAGAATGGCTGACGTAAATGCAAAAATCAGAGTGAAGCTTAACGGATATGATTCTGTAGTTTTAGATAAAGCCGCTAAAAGTATTGTTGAAACTGCGGTAAGTACTGGTGCTAAGGTCGCAGGACCAATTCCTCTACCAACTAAAACAAGGAAAGTGGCCGTTAACAGATCTCCATTCATCTATAAGAGCTCAGTTGAACATT